>CAZRJG010000120.1:0-1707 GCA_964600365.1 uncultured Acidimicrobiia bacterium | reverse complement strand
AGCGGTTCACCCGGGCGTACGTCGAGAGCGAGCCGATGAGGCCGATGTTGGGGCCCTCCGGTGTCTCGATCGGGCACATCCGGCCGTAGTGCGAGGGGTGCACATCACGAACCTCGAAGCCGGCACGCTCACGGCTGAGGCCACCCGGGCCGAGCGCCGAGAGGCGGCGGCGATGGGTGAGGGCGGCGAGCGGGTTCGGCTGGTCCATGAACTGGCTCAGCTGCGACGTCCCGAAGAACTCCTTGATGGAGGCGACCACGGGGCGGATGTTGATGAGGCTCTGGGGGGTGATCGCCTCGGCATCCTGCGTGGACATGCGTTCACGCACCACGCGCTCGAGACGGGTGAGTCCGACCCGCACCTGGTTTTGGATGAGCTCACCGACCGTGCGGATACGGCGGTTGCCGAAGTGGTCGATGTCATCGGTGCGCACCGGCACCGTGCCCTTCTCCAACTCAACTTGGTCGTCGCCGGCCCACAGGGCGTGCAGGTACAGGATCGTGTCGACGATGTCCGAGTCGGCGAGGAGGCCGTGCACCTCGCGGTCGTAGTCGTCGAACATCCCGCCACCGAACTTGGTGTCGATCTTGTAGCGGCCGACACGAGTGAGGTCATAGCGCTTCGGGTTGTGGAAGAGCGTGTTGATCATCCCGCGGGCGGACTCGACGGTCGTCGGCTCGCCGGGGCGCAGCTTCCGATAGAGGTCGAGGAGCGCCTCGTCATTGTCGGTGACGGGGTCCTTGGCGATCGTGTTCTTGATCGCCTCGGAGTGGCCGAACATCTCGAGGATGTCCTCCTCGGTCTCGACGAGGCCGAGCGCGCGGACGAACGCAGAGATGTACTGGCGACGCTTGCGGTCGACGCGGACGCCGAGCGTGTCGCGCTTGTCGGTGTCGAACTCAAGCCAGGCCCCGCGGCCGGGGATGACCTTCGCCGCGTAGAGGTAGCGGTCAGAGTTCTTGTCGCGGGTGGCGTCGAAGTAGACGCCCGGGGAGCGGACCAGCTGGGAGACGATGACCCGCTCGGTGCCGTTGATGATGAAGGCGCCCTTCTCCGTCATGATCGGGAAGTCGCCGAGGAAGACCTGCTGCTCCTTGATCTCACCCGTCTCGCGGTTCACGAACCGCGCGGTGACGAAGAGCGGCATGGCGTAGTTCTGGTCGCGCTCGCGGCACTCCTCGAGGGAGAGGTGCGGATCACCGAAACGGTGGTCGACGAGCTCGAGGGCGAGCGATCCGTTGAAGCTCTCGATCGGGGAGATCTCTTCGAGGATCTCCTTCAATCCGTATTCGACGAACCAGTCATAGGACTCGTGCTGGACCGCAAGGAGGTCCGGGAGTGGGAGTACTTCAGGGATCTTGGCGAACGAGAATCGTTCAGCAGCGCGCGAAGCCAACGGGACCTCCAAAGGGCGTCATTGAGGGGAGACCGGACACGTGAATCGACGATCGTAACAGAATTCCCCCATACAGCACAAGCCAGCGCACGATCCCCCCGAAGGGACGTGCACTGGCGTTTCGCTTGTGGTCCGGAGTGTACCCGCTGAGCCGCGGAGGGGTCAAGGGTTCATGCCACTCTTCGACCGAACCTCAGGCGATCGCCAGCAGGTCCCCCCTGCAGGGGGGACGGAGCCCGTGAGCGCCACGAACGGGAGTGGGGTGGGATGTTCCTCCCCCCTCCCACGACCCTGCGGGCCGTGGGTCCCAT
>CAZRJG010000119.1:0-1752 GCA_964600365.1 uncultured Acidimicrobiia bacterium | reverse complement strand
AAGTGCCGCGCGCGAGAACGCCGAGTCGGCAGAAGTGCCGACTCATCCGGCCGGTGGCGTCGTTCCCAGCGACATCTTGTGAACGGAACCGCCGGCGGCCGCCCCACGTCTCAGTGACGGACAGCTGAACCGGACGCTGAGGGGGCGGCCATGAAGCGGATGATCCTCGTGGCGATCTGCCTCGTCGTCGGCGCCTTCCTCACCGCCTGTGACAGCAGCCAGGAGAACCCCGATCGGGCGTCTTCCGGCGAACGGAAGGCCGGCACGGCGGAAGAAGCCTCTGAAGAGCAGGGATCCGTGGGCCGAGATCAGGACGATCCGACTGCTCATCTCACGGGTCCGCTCTCGGTCGCTCAAGCCGTACGTTGCGTCGAACGGTACAGCGCCGCCACGCTCGTCCATCGAGCCTTCGCCTTCGACGGTGTCGTCACCGACATCGGCTCGGCCGGGTCCAATCGTCCTGACCGAGGGCAGCTCGAGCTCGTGGGAGTCACGTTCGCGGTCAGTGAGTGGTTCTCGGACGGAAGCGCGTCGACGGTCACCGTCGACATGCAGTCCCCTGTTCGGGGGGCGCCGGGGGTCCCCGAAGGCATCCCCTCCTACGCAGTGGGGTCGCGTCTTCTGGTGAGCGGTGAGCCACGGTGGGGTGGGGAACCGCTCGAGGATGCGATCGCGTGGGGGTGTGACTTCACCCGCTACTACGACCCCGTGACAGCGGAGTCGTGGAGCAGGGCGTTCGCCGGCGTCCCCGAAGAGGGGAGTCGTCCCTGAGCCGTCCGGCTGCTCAGTCGTGGACTCCCAGGCAGAAGGAGTAGCCCCGGTGGCTGCCCGGCTTGTGACCCTCGTTGCCGAGGGTGCCCTCGTGAGCGTTGGCGACGATGTGGTGAGTGGCGTAGTCGGAGTGGCCGGCACCACCGGTCATGTTGCACGGACCATCGTCATGGGCCGCAGCAGGGCCGGCGGTTCCCAGTGTGAGCGCCACCGTGGCGGTGGTTGCCAGCAGGAGTGCTGTCTTGCGCATGATCACGGACCTCCATCGAAGACGGTTGCTCGAGAGTGCGCCGCACGAGGCGCCTCGAGCCTGCTTACGTCATGTAAGTACGGACTCGGGACGCCATCGGTTCAAGGAGGGCCGTGGTCCTCCGGACGGGACCGTGGTGCACCAGGGCTCGCCGAGTGACGGGACTTCGCTCCACTCGTCACCTCGAGAGGTGGGCACGTCCCATCAGGCGCGAAGGTCGGCCTCCACGAGCCTCCGAACCCCCTCGTCGAGGACCTCCTGGTCCTTGCAGAAGGCCCACCGCACCATGTGGCGGCCCTCCTCGGCGTCGTCGTAGAACCCCTGCGACGGGATCGCCACGACGCCTGCCTTCTCGGGCAGGGCCATGCAGAAGGCCAGCCCGTCGGGGTAGCCGTACCTCCGCACGTCGGTGGTGACGAAGTAGGTGCCCTCGGGGACGTACACGTCGACGTCGAGCTCACGCAACCCCTCACAGAGGCTGTCGCGCTTGGCCTGCAGCTCCTTGGCCAGCCCTGCGTAGTAGCCGGACTCGTGGTCCAGGGCGTGGGCGATGGCCGGCTGGAACGGCGTGCCCGAGCTGAAGGTGAGCCACTGCTTCGCCGACTCCACGGCGCGCACGAGCGGTTCCGGCCCGGTCGCCCAGCCGACCTTCCAGCCGGTGAACGAGAACATCTTGCCAGCGCTCGACAGGGACACCGTCCGCTCGAACATCCCCGGCAGCGTGGCCAGCG
>CAZRJG010000118.1:0-1761 GCA_964600365.1 uncultured Acidimicrobiia bacterium | reverse complement strand
CCCTCGACGCGGTGATGGGTCAGGCAGTACCAGTACTCCGCCATGTCGCTCCTCCTCGTCTCGCGCTCACCGTCGGGACCGGGAAAGGCGGCAGCTGTGACTCACGCCTCGGGTCGCCGTACGGCCGGGTGGTCTCCCCGTGGTCAGAAACTACACTCGACGCCGTGACTCACATTGCTCCCGCGACGATCTCGCCTCGACGCCCGGTTCCCGCGCACATCCCGCGGCCGGAGTACGTCGACAAGGACGCCCCGGCCCCGTTCGAGGGGACGGAGGTCAAGGACGACGAGACCATCGAGCGCATGCGCGTGGCGGGACGTCTCGCCGCGCAGGCCCTGCAGCTGGTCGGCAAGCACGTGGAGCCCGGCATCGCCACCGACGAGCTCGACCGGATCGGGCACGAGTTCCTCTGCGACAACGGCGCCTACCCCTCGACGCTGGGGTACCGCCACTTCCCCAAGTCGCTGTGCACGAGCGTCAACGAGGTCATCTGCCACGGCATCCCCGACAGTCGCCGCGTCGAGGACGGCGACATCGTCAACATCGACATCACCGCCTACCTCGACGGGGTGCACGGCGACACGAACGCCACCTTCCTCGCCGGGGACGTGGACGAGGAGTCCCGCCTGCTCGTCGAGCGCACCGAGGAGTCCCTGCGCCGTGCGATCCGGGCGGTCAAGCCGGGACGCCAGGTGAACGTGATCGGCCGGGTCATCGAGTCCTACGCCAAGCGCTTCGGGTACGGCGTGGTGCGCGACTTCACCGGCCACGGGATCGGCACGCACTTCCACTCGGGCCTGATCATCCCCCACTACGACGAGCCGCACTACGACACGGTGATCGAGAAGGGCATGACCTTCACGATCGAGCCGATGCTGTGCCTGGGCACCTACCAGTGGGACATGTGGGCGGACAACTGGACGGTCGTCACCAAGGACAAGAAGCGCAGCGCCCAGTTCGAGCACACGCTCCTGGTCACCGACGACGGCGCGGAGATCCTGACCCTGCCCTGAGGGGCGGGGATCAATTACCAAGGTATGTAGGAGATTGTTCTCCTCCCATGGCAAGTTCACCGTGGGAAGAGACAGTTCGCCGACATACCTTGGTAATTGATCAGAGCAGGTCGTCGTACGACGTGTCCCCGGACTCGGCCATCCGCCGCTCCACGCGCAGCACGCCCGCCTCGTGCTCGGGGTCTGCGGACATCACGGCAGCGAGCCGCATGTGCGGGAGCGCATCGGAGTAACGAGACTGCCGCTCGAGCACACGGCCGAGGGCGAACCGCGCCCAGACGTCCGCAGGGCACTCCTCCACGAGGACGTTGAGCTCGGACTCGGCCTTGCCGAGCTGGGCGCTCTGGAAGTAGGCCCACGCCCGCAGCGTCCGCAGGCTGGTGGAGGTCGGCTCGCTCTCGATCGCGGGGTCGAGGATCTCGATGGCCTGCTTGGGCGAGCGGTCCTCCAGGAGCTCCCAGGCGCGGTGGTACGCGTCTGCGGGGTGGTTGGCACGCCCCGGGGTGTGGAACGTCATGTCGTGCTCCTTTGCTCTCCGGGGCTTCCAACTCCATGGTGCACCCGTCGCATTCCATGGGCGCCGTTCTTCCGGGCAATCCGGGCGGTTCGATGTGCCATGTCCGACCTCGACACAAATTCAAAGTAAAAAACTCCCCATCTCCCCTTCGAACACGCATACGGTGTTTGAGCAGCATGTGACCGAACTCATGCAAAGGGGAACATTGGTGAACCGATCGATCATCGGCGG
>CAZRJG010000117.1:0-1776 GCA_964600365.1 uncultured Acidimicrobiia bacterium | reverse complement strand
TCGGAGGACTCCTCGTTCCTCGAGCCCGGTACGGAGGGACCTGAGGGCGTAGTAGAGCCGTGACTTCACCGTTCCCTCGGGGACGTCGAGCCTGTCGGCGGCTTCGGCGATGGTGAGGCCGCCGAAGTGCACGGCCGTGAGCACCTCACGGTGCGCGTCGGCGAGGTCGGCGAGTGCGTCCCGGACGAGCGACGTCTCGACGATGCGTTCCGTGGCGTCGGACTCCCCGGGGTCGGGGAGTGGGTCGGCGGGGACGGCACGGAGGTGGCGTCGGCTCCGCCGGTGGTGGTCGATGGCCGTGGTGCGGGCGATCCCGAAGAGCCACGCGCGTTCCGAACCGCGTGCCGGGTCGAACTGGGCGTGGTGGCGCCACGCCCGCACCAGGGTCTCGGCCACGACCTCCTCGGCGTCACGGTGGTCGGCGAACCGTCCCCTCGCCCACCGGTACACCTCGGTGCCGTGCTCGGCACCGAGGCGCCGGACGAAGTCCTCGGCGGTGGCTCGGTCGGTCATCGTGGCGATGATGGCCGGTGCTCGGCGCCGGTCAACCGGTCACGGTGATGGTGCCCGTCATGGACGGGTGGATGGCACACGAGAACGTGTACACGCCCGGGTCCTCGAACGTGAAGGTGAACTCGTCGCCCGAGCCCAGCGAACCGGAGTCGAAGCGCCCGGTGTCCGACGTCCACGTGTGCCCGGCCCCGTCGTCGTTGCGGACCACGATCGTGTCGCCGACCCTGGCGGTGACCGGTTCACCGAACGAGAAGTTCGAGATGACGATCTCGATCGTGGCCGGGGCTGCGGTCCCGGTCGCGACGGTGACCTCTGCCCCGACCACCGCCACGCCGCCGTCGGCGGTCCTCGCGGGGCCGTCCACGGTGAGGTCGGGTGGGAGGAACTCATACTCGCCGTTCGCGTTGGCGTCGATGTGTGCCATCGGGTAGAGCGTCGCCGGCCCGGCGAGCGGTTCGTCGAGCGCGACCACCACATCGATGCTCGTGCCCTCCGGGAGGAGCGCCGAGTGGCCGATGACCGGTCCGGGGCCACCGTCGCCGTCGCCGTGAACGGCGACGAACCCCGGTGCAGGAAGCGTCACCGAGGCCACCACGATGGACGTGCCGTCGGACTCCTGGGCGTCGAAGACCACCTCGGCGGGCGCCGTCGCCGGGGCGGGGTCGGTGGCGGGGGCCGCCTGCGTGGTGGGAGGGACCGTGTCGGGGGCGGTGGTCGGGGCGGGCTCGCCGGTGCCGCAGGCGGCGAGGAGCGTCGCCGCGGCGAGGGTGATGATCGTCGTGCGCATGGTCTCTCCGGGGTCGGGTACGTGGGTGAGTACGCACGCGGTCCCCGAATGGTTCACTCCCACCTCGACCCGGGTGCGGCGATCAGGCGTCGGCGTCGCCCCGGTACACGGTGAGGTGCGGGAACGGGATCTCGATGCCTTCGGCGTCGAAGCGGTTCTTGACCCGGCGGAACGCCTCCCGGCGGGCCGACCAGCGGTCCATGGCGACGGTCTTCACGACAGCGCGGAGCACCACCGCGGAATCGCCGAGCTCCTCGACACCGAGGACCTGGGGCGGTTCGAGGATCCTCGACGACCACTCGGGGTCATCGGCGAACGCGGCGAGCTCCTCCCCCAACACGGCGAGGGCGGCATCGACGTCCTCGCCGTAGCCGACACCGATGTCGATCACCGCCTGTGCGTACTCATGGGTGAGGTTGGACGTGACGTCGATGTGGCCGTTGGGTACGTAGTGGACGTTCCCGTCGAGGTCGCGC
>CAZRJG010000116.1:0-1856 GCA_964600365.1 uncultured Acidimicrobiia bacterium | reverse complement strand
AACGCCCAGGCGACGGTGCTCGCCCCGACCGGGACGATCGGTCTCCTCATGGACTGCGACACCACTGGCGTGGAGCCTGACTTCGCACTCGTGAAGTTCAAGAAGCTCGCCGGAGGCGGCTACTTCAAGATCATCAACCAGTCGGTGGCGCCGGCGCTGCGCAACCTCGGATACTCCGAGACGCAGATCACGGAGATGATCACCTACGTGATCGGCACGTCGACGCTCGACGGTGCGCCCTTCGTGAACCGCGAGAGCCTGGCCGCCAAGGGTCTGTCTGCCGATGACATCGCCAAGATCGAGTCCACCCTCCCGGGCGTGTTCGAGTTGAAGCACGCCTTCAGCCCGTTCGTCCTCGGGGCCGATCGGATGCAGGCGCTCGGGTTCGAGCCCGACGAGTACGCCTCGTTCGAGTTCGACCTCCTGCGTGCCCTCGGGTTCACGAAGGAGCAGGTGGAAGAGGCCTCCAAGATCATCTGCGGCATGCAGACGATCGAGGGTGCCCCCTACCTCAACGACGACCATCTCCCGGTCTTCGACTGTGCGAACAAGAACGGCAAGTACGGCAAGCGGTACATCCACCACTCGGGCCACATCAAGATGATGGCTGCGGCCCAGTCGTTCATCTCGGGCGCGATCTCCAAGACGATCAACATGCCGAACGAGGTGTCCGTCGAGGACGTCCAAGAGGCCTACCAGATGTCCTGGGAGCTCGGCCTCAAGGCGATGGCGCTGTACCGGGACGGTTCGAAGGCCTCCCAGCCGCTCTCCTCCGGCTCCGACGAGGGCGAGTCGCTCGACGAGGAGATGGAAGCCGAGCTGGTGGACGCCATCGAGCAGGAGAAGGGCCTCGCCTGGGGCAAGATCCCTGTCGGCCTCTCCCCGAGCCAGGCCTACTCGGCGGGCATGACGCCTCCGCGATTCCTCCTCCCGTCCCGTCGGGCCGGCTGGACGCAGGAGGCCCGGGTGGGTGGCCACAAGATCTTCCTCCGCACCGGCGAGTACGAGGACGGCACCCTCGGCGAGCTCTTCATCGACCTCGCCAAGGAAGGAGCGACCCTTCGCGGTGTGCTCGGCTGCTTCGCCATGGCCGTCTCGAAGGGCCTTCAGTACGGCGTGCCGCTCCAGGAGTACGTGGACACGTTCACGTTCCAGACCTTCGAGCCGAGGGGCATGGTCGAGGGCCACCCGCACATCAAGATGGCGAACTCGATCGTCGACTACGTGTTCAGGGCCCTCGGCGTTGAGTACCTCCACCGCGACGAGCTGGCGCAGGTGCCGCCGGATCGCTCGGTCGGCGAACTCCCCGAGCCGCCCAAGGGTGTGGCACTCGAGGCCGGCCAGCAACTCAACCTCGACGAGGCGACCATGGAGGACGAGATCGACCTCCAGACGAAGGCGGCCGAGTTCGTGGATGCCCCGGCGGCGGTCCCTGCGCCGCAGCCGGCGATGGCCACGGCGATGGTTGCCGATGCCACCACGGCGGCGGCGCAGGCAGCACTCGGGGACATGATGGGCGACGCCCCGCTCTGCGATACCTGCGGGCACATCACCGTTCGGAACGGCAGTTGCTACAAGTGCCTCAACTGCGGCAACAGCCTCGGCTGCAGCTGATGTGAAACGTCGCGGTCGCATCGGGTGTTTGCTCACCTCTTGCGACCATTTCGTTCACGGAATGCGACCGAATCCGTCACGGAATGCGACTGATTGAGTGAAGGGAAGGCCGACCTGGCCTTCCCTTCACTGCGGAGACTGAACTTCCCCGACAAGAAGGTGGTACCCGAAGTGCCCGACAAGGAGATCGTGCTGGTCGACACCAGCGCCCTTGTCGCGCTCGGCGCATGCGGGAACTGCAG
>CAZRJG010000115.1:0-1887 GCA_964600365.1 uncultured Acidimicrobiia bacterium | reverse complement strand
GAGCTCGACCGGCTGCAGGGCCTGGTGCGCGAGGTGGACGTGACGCTCCGGTCGGAGCTGGAGAGCCTGTCGGAGGACGTGCACCTCCAGGCGGGGTTGCGGGAGGCGATCGACCAACTCGCCGCGGAGAGCGCCGACGAGGCCGGGCTGGACGTGCGGGTGGGAGTCGAGGACGACGAGCTCGTCGGGGCGGTGCAGCGGGTGGCGCTGTACCGGGCGGCGCAGGAGGGCGTTGTGAACGTCCGCAAGCATGCGGGCGCCACCCGCGTGGACGTGGTGGGGCGCAGAGAGGGACCGTCGTTCGTGCTCGAGGTGACCGATGACGGGTCGGCGTCGTCGTTCGAGCCGGGGTTGGGCCTCACGACGACCCGCGAACGGCTCGAGGCGATCGGCGGCACCCTCGTGTTCACGCCGGGTCGCCGGGGGTCCGTGCTACGGGTCTCGGTGCCGATCGTGGAGAACGCGTCGTGAGGCTCGTGATCGCCGACGACCACGGCATCGTGCGGGAGGGGATCCGGTGGATGCTCTCCGACGTCGACGACATCGAGATCGTGGCCGAGGTGGGAAGCGGTGAGGAGTTGGTGGCGGCGCTGGGGGACGCACGGCCCGACGTGGCGTTGGTCGACGTCCGGATGCCGGGCATGGGGGGACTCGCTGCGCTCGAACGCATCCGGGACCGCCACCCCGAAGTCCGGGTGATCGTCCTCACGATGCACGACCAGCCCGCCTACGTGCGCAAGGCGATCTCGTTGGGTGCCGCGGGCTACGTGCTGAAGAATGCCGGACGCCAAGGCCTGCTCGCTGCCCTCGGCGTGGTCGCCGACGGGGGCACCTACTTCCCCGGCGAGGTGGTCGCCGCGCTCGCAGCCACGGGACCCGTCCCCGATGGCGGCCCGTCGCTCAGTCCCCGGGAGACCGAGGTGCTCCAGCTCATCGCCGACGGCATGGAGAACAAACAGATCGCGACCGAGCTCGGCCTGTCGGAGGCCACCGTGAAGGGCTACCTGCGCAACGTGTTCGACCGCCTGGGGGCGTCGAGCAGGGCGGAGGCCGTGGCCACCGCCCTGCGGCACGGCATGATCTCCTGACCCCGTCCATCAGGACGCGGCACCCACCGAGCGCGCTGGAGGTGGAGCCGGGTCGCCGCAGTGCACACCGTGGGGAGACCACGACAGGAGTTGCGATCCAGATCCGCGACCGTTCGCCCTCATCGCCGTGCTGGCCGTCGGGCACCTCGCCGCCGACAACCACCCCGCGACCCCGGCTTCGATGCGCGGGACGGCTCGGCCGAGTCTCGGTCCGGGACGGGCTGGCCTCCTCGGTGGCGCTGCGCCTGGCCGCGACGCACGCTCCAGGCCACACCGGACACGGAGAACCCCGTGGGCTCGTACTCATCCATCGGACCGAAAGCGACACGCGCTGAAGATCTCTCATGAGGCCCCTTCGACACGCTGACGGCACCAACGGTGCCGTCGAGTGGCGTGCACCCAGCGACGCGTCGAGCACCGCCCGACGAGCCTCGCCCCTGCCACCTACATCGGTTGGTGGAGCGGTGCCGGGCAGAGCGCCTGCAGGAGCCTCGCGACGATCGCCACGCCCTCCTCGGTGAGCGGCTGCGGCCCGGTGGATCGATGCCGGTCCGTGAGGCCCCGCAGCGCTCGGAGCACCCATTCGGTGGGCACGACTGTGGCGAACACGTTGTCCCGGCCCACCGGGCCGCCGTCAACGGCGCGCCACCCCATGTCGGTGATGACTCGCGCCGTCGATCAGGAGGGCCCTCGCCGATTGGCAGCGGCCCGGCCTTCGGACCGGGTAGTGGCGCATTAAATCGCAAGCGTCACTTCGGGCAGAAGTGGCTGCGACACTCCTCGGCCGAGGATCTAGCAC
>CAZRJG010000114.1:0-1910 GCA_964600365.1 uncultured Acidimicrobiia bacterium | reverse complement strand
AGGCGTGCACGTCGTGACGGTGAACGACTACCTCGCCGCCCGTGACGCCGAGTGGATGGGAGCGATCCATCGGTTCCTCGGACTGGAGGTCGGCCTCATCCAGGCACAGATGAGCCCCGACGAACGTCGTGTGGCCTACGCCGCGGACATCACGTACGGCACGAACAACGAGTTCGGTTTCGACTACCTGCGCGACAACATGGCGATGCGCCCGGAAGGAATGGTGAAGCGCGGGCACCGCTACGCGATCGTCGACGAGGTGGACTCGATCCTCATCGACGAGGCGAGGACGCCGCTCATCATCTCTGGTCGGGTCGGGGACGCCGCCAAGTGGTACCGGGAGTTTGCCCGGATCGCCAACTCACTGCGCCGTGACGACCACTACGAGGTCGACGAGAAGAAGCGCCAGGTCATCACCACCGAGGATGGGGTGTCGAGGGTCGAGCAGATCCTCGGGATCGAGAACATGTACGACCACGCAGCAGTCGATTTCGTGCACCACCTCGTTGCGGAGTGCTCGGCCAAGGAGCTCTACGAGAAGGATGTCGAGTACCTCGTCGAGAAGGGTGAGGTGAAGAGCGTCGACGAGTTCACCGGTCGCGTCCTCGAGGGTCGCCGCTACTCCGAGGGCCTCCACCAGGCGATCGAGGCCAAGGAGGGCGTGAACATTCGCGAGGAGAACCAGACCCTCGCCACCATCACCCTCCAGAACTACTTCCGGATGTACGACAAGTTGGCCGGGATGACCGGAACCGCCCAGACCGAGGCGATGGAGTTCAAGGAGATCTACGACCTCGAGGTCACCCAGATACCCACGAACAAGCCCGTCGCCCGACTTGACGAAGAAGACCTCATCTACAAGACGATGGACGCCAAGTTCGACGCCATCGTCGATGAGATCCTCGACCGCAACGCGAAGGGCCAGCCGATTCTGATCGGCACGATCTCCATCGAGCGTTCCGAGGCGCTCTCGCGGGCGCTCAAGAAGCGTGGGATCCCCCACGAGGTCCTCAACGCGAAGAACCACGCCCGAGAGGCCGACATCATTGCCCAGGCCGGCCGTGCCGCCGCGGTCACGGTGGCCACGAACATGGCCGGACGCGGCGTCGACATCAAACTCGGCGGGGACCCCGAGGGCCTCGCCCGCTCCGCGGCGAAGCAGAAGGGTCTCCTCGAGGGCACCGACGAGTGGGACGCCGCGTTCGGCGAGGCCCTGGAGCGTTTCTCGGCCGAGTGCGCCGACGAACAGCGCCGGGTGCTCGAAGCCGGAGGCCTCTACATCATCGGCACGGAGCGCCATGACTCCCGCCGGATCGACAACCAGCTCCGAGGCCGCTCGGGTCGCCAGGGTGATCCCGGCGAGTCCCGCTTCTTCATCTCGGTGGACGACGACCTCATGCGTCGGTTCGCCGGGGAGCGCATCGGTTCGATCATGGAGACGCTCCGCCAGCCCGACGACATGCCGATCTCCCACAAGCTGATCAGCCGGTCGGTGGAGCGGGCGCAGAGCCAGGTCGAATCCCAGAACTTCGAGATCCGCAAGAACGTCCTCAAGTACGACGAAGTCCTCAACACCCAGCGCGAGGTCATCTACAGCTGGCGTTCCGACATCCTCCTCCGAGGGAGGGCAGACGAACTCGTGCGCAAGTGGTCGGCGGAGGTGGCCGAGGAAGTTGCCCGAGCGGCCGTCATCGACGCATTCGACGAGGAGGCGCTCCAGGAGTTCACGCGTGAGTTCCAAATGCTCTTCGATGTCGAGGCCACGCCCGACGTGGACTCCGTCGAGGACCTCGTCGAGGCCGCCGTGGAGGCGTCGGAGGCGGCGTACGACGCCCGCCTCGAGGAACTCGGCGAGGAGATCCTGTCGGCGATCGAGCGCCGTTCGGTGCTCATGGTCATCGACAACAAGT
>CAZRJG010000113.1:0-2087 GCA_964600365.1 uncultured Acidimicrobiia bacterium | reverse complement strand
GGCCGCCGGGATCGATGTCGAGGCCCTCGTACAGGGCGTAGCCGATGCCCTGGGCAACGGCGCCCTGGACCTGGCCGAGCGCGCCGACGGGGTTCACGACCCTGCCGACCTCCTGGGCCACGACGTAGCGGGTCACGGCGACGCGGCCGGTGACCGGGTCGACCTCGACCTCGGCGAGGTGCACGTGGTAGGTGGGGGTGGGGAAGGCGGGGAAGAGCATTCCCGATGCGCACGTGGGGTCGTGGGCCGGCATCGGGGTCGCGTACGATCCCGATGCGACCAGGGGTGTGCCCGCGGTGGTGGCCGCGGTGGCGATGGACGAGAGGGGAACGGCACGGTGTGGCGCGTCCTTGATGCGGACGCCTCCCTCGGCCACTTCGAGGTCCCAAGGTGCCGCCTCGAGCATGTCGGCGGCGTGCTCCAGGATCGCCCCGCGGAGGCGGTCGGCGGCTTCGGTGACGGCGCGTCCGACGATGTGCGTCGTGCGGGATCCCTGGGAACCTGCGTCGTAGGCGGCGACGTCCGTGTCGGGGAGGGCGACCACCACGTCCGTGGGTGGGAGACCGAGTTCGTGCGCCGCGATCTGGGTGATGCCCATGGCGACCGCGCCCGACCCGTTCTCGGTGGCGCCGGTGATCACGGAGAGGGTGCCGTCCTCGTTCAGCTTGAGCGTGACCGAGCCGGGGAGCGGGTTGGTGAGCCACACGGTGGCGGCGATCCCGACCCCGCGCAGGTGCCCGGATCCCGACGTGGACCACCCCGCCGTCTCCTCGACGCGGTCGAACGCCGTGCGGAGGATCGAGGCGTCGGGGAGCTCCTGTCCGTTGAGGAGGCGATCCCCGTCCTCCATGAGGTTGTCGAGGCGGTGCTGTCGGCGGTCGAGGCCGAGTTCGGCGGCGATGTGGTCCATGTGTCGCTCGAGGGCGAAGACGAGGTACGTCCCGTTCACGCCGCGGAAGGCGCCGGTTGGGGTCGTGTTCGTGTAGATCGCTCGACAGCGCACACGGGTCGGTCCCACCCGGTACACGGCCCCGGCCAGGAGGAGGGGGATCGATGCGAGGAACGGGGCGTCGGTGGCGTACGCCCCGGCGTCCATGCGTACGTCGACCTCCCGGGCAAGGATGCGCCCACGCTCGTCGACCGCCGAGCGGATGCGCACGATGGCATTGTCCCTGACCGGGCAGGTGGTGAGGTCCTCGGAGCGGTCGAGGACGAGGCGAACGGGCCTTCCGGTGGCCTTGGCGAGGAGCGCGGCGTGGGGCTCGATGGCGATGTCGAGCTTCGCCCCGAAGCCACCACCGATGTGGTGGCCGACGACCCGCACGTCGGACGAGCGGATCCCGAGGGCGCCGGCGAGTCGATCCCGGACGTTGAACGGGAACTGGTGGGAGACGTGCACCGTGTACCGGCCCTGCTCGTACTCGGCGACCACCCCGCGCGGCTCGAGGTAGGCCTGGTACTGGCGGTCGGCGCGGAACTCGTCCTCCACCACGCGGTGCGCGTCGGCGAAGGCGTCGTCGACCCCGGGGGGGTCGGAGACGAGTTCGGCTGCGACGTTCCCACCGCGCGGGATCTCGACCTCCGACGTGAAGGTCTCCCACCCGGGGTGCACGAGCGGTGCCCCGGGGGCGGTGGCCGCGTCGAGGTCGATCACCGGGGGCGCTTCGTCGAACGCGACGTCGATGGCGCCGAGGGCCGCCCGCACGAGCTCGGGGGTCTCCGCCGCGACGGCTGCGATGGCCTCACCGACGTGTGCGACGGTGTCGGAGGCGAAGATGGGCTGGTCGTCGAGGACGAGGCCGGTGCGGTGGGTGGGGGCGTCGGCGGCCGTGATGACGGCTCGTACGCCGGGGATGGCCCGTGCCGGTGCGGTGTCGATTCGGGTGATGCGCCCGGCGGCGATGGGGGAGCGGAGGATCCCGGCGTGGAGCATCCCCGGGAGCACCACGTCGACGCCGTAGCGGGCGGTGCCGCGTACCTTCGCCGTGCCGTCCGAGCGTGGGGCGCTTGCGCCCACGACGCTCACGCCGCGCCCCCCGTGAGGTCGAGCACCGCTGCGACGATCTGTTCGTACCCCGTGCAGCGAC
>CAZRJG010000112.1:0-2422 GCA_964600365.1 uncultured Acidimicrobiia bacterium | reverse complement strand
CCGGCGCCACCGAGAACGGGTCGGGCGCGGTCGCCATGGGCATCACCCAGATCGCAGCCCACGAGCTCGGCCTCCGCCCCGCGGACGTCGTCGTCGCCCTCCCCGACACGGATGTCACCGCCTACGACGCCGGTTCCCAGGGCTCCCGGACCACGCACATCGTTGGGCGCGCCGTCATCGAGGCCGCCGAGCTCCTCAGGGAGGCGATCCTGGAGCGCGCCGCCGAGACGCTCGAGGCGGCGCCATGGGACCTCGAGGTGGCCGAGGGCACGGTGCGCATCAAGGACGCCCCGCACCGAGCCGTCCCCCTCTCGTCCATCGCCACCGCGGCCACCACCTCGGGCGCACCCCTCGTGGCGTCGGGGTCGTATGCCACGCCGATGCCGGCCCACGACCCCACGTGCGCGTCGGGGATGCTCTTCCCCGCCTTCCCCACGCCGACCTACCACGTGCACCTGGCCGAGGTCGAGGTGGACCCCGTCACCGGGCGCGTCACCGTGACCCGCTACGTCGTGGCCCAGGAAGTCGGCAGGGTCGTGAACCCCGTCGGCGCGCTCGGTCAAGTCCAGGGGGCCGTTGCCCAGGGCATCGGCTACGCCCTGTACGAGGGTCTCCGGATCGACCCCGCCGGCCGGTACCGCCAGCAGACCCTCGAGTCCTACCGCCTCCCGCTCGCCCTCGACATCCCACCGGTCGAGGCGATCTTCCTCGAGCACCCCGACCCGAACGGACCCCATGGGGCGAAGGGCGTCGCCGAACCCCCCATCGTGCCCGTCGCCGCGGCGATCGCCAACGCCGTCTCCGACGCCGTCGGAGGCCCCATCCGGACCATCCCCATCACCCCTGAGGACGTCCTCGACGCACTCGAAGGAGGACGCCCATGACCACCCACATCGGGATCGATGTCGGTGGCACCAACACCGATGCCGTCCTCATGCGGGACCACGTGGTGATGGAGCGCGTCAAGACACCCACCACCGAGGACGTCACCTCCGGGATCGTCGTCGGGATCACGAATCTCCTCGACACGGCGCGAGTGGACGCGGCAGAGATCTCGGCGGTGATGATCGGCACCACGCACTTCACCAACGCCGTCGTCGAGGCGCGCGGCCTCCTCCCCCCGGCCGTGGTCCGGCTGTGCGGCTCGGCCACCCGCGCACTCCCCCCGACCGTCGACTGGCCCCAACGCCTCCGTGATGCGATCGGTGGCCACACGTGGTTCTGCGCGGGGGGAGCCGAGTTCGACGGTCGGCCGATCGCATCGCCCGATCCCGACGAGCTGCGCGGCGTCGCGCGGGAGATCCGCGAGCAGGGCCTCCGGGCGGTCGCGATCACCTCGGTCTTCTCGCCCGTCGACGACGGGCACGAGTCCCTCGCCGCCGAGGTGCTCGCCGAGGAGCTCCCCGGGATCCCGATCAGCGTCTCCTCGGAGATCGGGCGGATCGGGCTCCTCGAACGTGAGAACGCCACGATCATCAACGCCTCCCTCAGGGAGCTCGCCGACGGCATCGTCCGCGGCTTCTCCGACGCCGTCTCCCGCTTCGGGATCGACGCCCCCCTCTACCTCAGCCAGAACGACGGCACCCTCATGAGCGCCGACTACACCCACACCTACCCCGTGGCGACGTTCGCGTCGGGCCCCACCAATTCCATGCGGGGAGCCGCCTTCCTCTCCGGGGAGGCCGACTGCGCCGTCATCGACATCGGCGGCACCACGAGCGACATCGGCATCCTGCGCCAGGGCTACCCGCGCGAGGCCTCCCTCGCCGTGGAGATCGGGGGCGTGCGCACCAACTTCCGCATGCCGGACGTCCTCTCGCTCGGGATCGGTGGGGGGAGCATCGTCGACCTCGATGACGGGGTCCGCGTCGGGCCCGAGTCCGTGGGGTTCCGGCTCACCGAGCGCGCCCGGGTCTTCGGGGGCGACGTGCTCACCGCCACGGACCTCGCCGTGGCAGGCGGTCGGGCCCTCGTGGGCGACCCCGGCCTGGTCGCCGACCTCGACCCGGGCCTCGTCCGGGACGGCCTCGCCTGGATCGACGACCAGGTCGCCTCGACGCTCGATCGCATGAAGACGGGCCCCGACCCGATCCCCGTGGTGCTGGTGGGCGGAGGGAGCATCCTCCTCGGCGGCACCCTCGCCGGCGCCTCCCGGGTCGTCCGTCCCCCCGACCACGCAGTGGCGAATGCCATCGGGGCTGCCATCGCGCAGGTGGGTGGCCACATCGACCGTATCGTCGCGCTCGCCGAGCAGCCCCGGGAGGCCGCCCTGGCCGACGCCCGGGCCGACGCCACCCGCCGATGCGTCGATGCCGGGGCGATCGCCGACACGGTTCGGATCGTCGACGTCGAGGAGATCCCACTGGCCTACCTCCCGTCGAACGCCGTTCGCATCAGGATGCGGGCCGTCGGCGACCTGGAG
>CAZRJG010000111.1:0-2838 GCA_964600365.1 uncultured Acidimicrobiia bacterium | reverse complement strand
ACTACCATCACATCGCCGTGTCCCGGCACGTCGCCGAGCTCAACCGGCGCGGCGTCCGCACCTCCATCGGCGCCCACGGACAGCGACAGGGCCTCGCGGCCCATTGGGAGATCTGGATGTTCGAGCAGGGCGGGATGAGCGAGATGGAGGCCATTCGCTCGGCCACCATGCACCCCGCGGCGGCGCTGGGCATGGCGAACGACCTCGGCTCACTCGAGGTCGGAAAGCTCGCGGACCTCCTGGTCCTGGAGGAGAACCCCCTGGAGGACATCCGGAACACCGAGTCCATCTCCCACGTGATGATCAACGGGCGCCTCTTCGACGCCCGGACGATGGACCAGGTGGGGAACCATCCGGCCACGCGTCCCGAGCTGGCGCACGAGCGGCTGCCGACGGGGCCCGGAGGAGAGCGGTAGCGACCGGCGGCCGAGGACCCCGGCGGTCCCCGGCCGGAACCGGCCGCGCGGTGCGAGGGCCTGGCTCAGCGGACGTTTCCGCTGTACGCGTAGGTCGAGAGGCCGGATGCGAGGTCCACGGTCCCCTCGATCTCGAGCATGCCGCTGGTGCCCGCGAGGTCCCCGGTCGCTTTCGAGATCACGGCGCGCCCGCCGAACGACGCGGTGGTGGGCGACGTCATCTCACCGGTATCCGTCGCGCTGAGCTCCAGGGTCCCGGACTTCCCGCCGATTTCGCACTGGCAGGTGATCTTGAAGCTGGTGTTGAAGGTTCCGTTCTGCCGGATCACCACGTGGAGGTCGTCCTCGAACGTTCCCTGGATCGTTCCGGTGATCACGCCTTGGCTCGTCTGATCGATGATTGTGTTGGGCCCTGAGGCCGAGACCTCGAGGGTCGTGATGGAGGTCTGGGTGAACTCGCCCGCGGCCGCCACGGCGGCGACCTGGGCTTGTGCGCTGACCCCGGGGCCTTCGACGGTTGCAGCGGGCTGAGTGATCTCGTGGCAACCGGCGGCCACGAGGGTGATCGTGAGGGCGAGACTTCCGCGGCGAGCGTTCATCGGGCAATCTCCTGTGTGGTGGATGAGAGGTGCTTCCACCGTCGGGTACGCGGATTCGCCAGTCGGAGGGGCCACGGTGGGCAGAACGGAGGTGACCCGGCTCCTCGAGGAGCTCGAATCCGGCGACCGATCGGCCGTGGGTGAGCTGTTCGACCTCCTGTACGCGGAGCTGACCGAGATCGCCAACCGCCAACGCCGCAGATGGCAGGGCAACTACACGCTCAACACCACGGCGCTCGTGCACGAGGCCTACGTGCGGCTGGTCGACCAGTCGAGTCTCGACCTGGCGAGCCAGAGCCACTTCCTGGCCCTCGCGTCCAGGGTGATGCGACACGTCCTCTGCGATTACGCCCGGGAGCGGGACGCCCGGAAACGGGGTGGGGGACTGGAACAGGTCTCCCTCGACGAGGTCGCACCGGTGGTGGGGACGGTCGTCTTCACCCGTGAAGAGTCGGAGCGGGTCGTCGCCCTGGACGCCGCGCTCAAGAAGCTGGAGAGCCTGGATCCGCGGAAGGCTCGCATCGTGGAATGCCGGTTCTTCGGTGGCCTCACCGTGGAGGAGACGGCCGAGGCCCTCGGCATCTCCACCCGCACGGTCAAGCGCGACTGGGCCCTGGCCCAGGCGTGGCTCCAGCGCGAAGCGGAGTCCGCCTCGTGACCTGGGACGACCGGCTCGACGATCTGTTCGAGCGCGCCCTCGAACGGCCGCGGTCGGACCGCGCGGCCTTCCTCGAGGAGGTGTGCGGAGACGATCAGGAGCTCCGGGACGAGCTCCGGTCTCTGCTGGACGCCTACGAGACGCAGCCCGACTATCTCGATCGCATGGCCTCGGATCTGCTCGGACGCAGCTTTTCGGAAGGGATGGGTCCGGGGGGAGGTCACGCCGTGCCTTCGGGGTCGACCTTCGGCCGGTACACGATCGTGGGGCGCTCCGGGGCGGGCGCGATGGGCGTCGTCTACCGGGCCCACGATCCGGAGCTCGACCGCCCCGTCGCGCTCAAGGTCCTCGCCCCCCGACTGTCCTCCGACGAGGCGGCCCGGGAACGACTGAGGAGCGAGGCCCGGGCGGCGTCGGCCCTCGACCACCCGAACATCGCCGTCGTGTACGAGATCGGTTCGGCGGTGCTGGCGGATGGTTCGGGCGAGCCCCAGGTCTACATCGCCATGGCCCACTACGACGGGGACACACTCGACAGGCGCATCGAGATGGGTCGGATGGCCGGGCCGGCGGCCCTGGATCTCGTCGAGCAACTCGCCGATGGACTCGCACGGGCGCACGAGCATGGCATCGTGCACCGCGACATCAAGCCAACGAACCTGCTCCTCACCACCCGGGGCCAGCTCAAGATCCTCGACTTCGGCGTGGCGAACGTGGTGGGTGGGCCGTCGGGCTCGAGGACCGCGGCGGCCGGCACTCCCGCGTACATGAGTCCGGAGCAGTCCCGGGGCGAAGGGGCGGGGGCCCGGTCCGACGTATGGGCCGTCGGGGTGATCCTCTTCGAACTGCTCACCGGGCGGCGGCCCTTCGAAGGCTCGACCCACGACGACCTCGTCCGGGCCATCCAGACCCGGGATCCCCTGCAGCACGAAGCGATCCGTGATGCCCCGCCCGGACTGGTCCACCTCCTCCGCCGATGCCTGGCGAAGGACCCGGCGCACCGTCCCGCCGACGGCGGGGCCCTCCTGGCCGAGCTCCGGAGGATTCGCGCGACGGCGTCCCCGACCGCCGGTCGGACCCGGGGAGACGAC
Organism: uncultured Acidimicrobiia bacterium; assembly: GCA_964600365.1. GTDB lineage: Bacteria > Actinomycetota > Acidimicrobiia > Spongiisociales > JAENVV01. The sequence continues at coordinate 74 of CAZRJG010000111.1, read as the reverse complement.
CCGCGACCGTCCATCGTCGTGCTCCCCTTCGACAACCTGGGTCGGGACGACACGGACGAGTACTTCAGCGACGG
>CAZRJG010000110.1:0-2950 GCA_964600365.1 uncultured Acidimicrobiia bacterium | reverse complement strand
AAGACGACGACCCTCGCTTCGATGATCGACTACATGAACACGAATAGGCGCCTCAACATCATCACGGTCGAGGACCCGATCGAGGTGCTCCACCGTGACAAGAACTCCATCGTCTCCCAACGCGAGATCGGCATGGACACGATCGACTTCAACGAGGCGATCCGTCGAGCCCTTCGCCAGGACCCCGATGTGATCCTCATCGGTGAGATGCGCGACGTCGAGACGATGCGCGCTGCGATGCGCGCTGCCGAGACGGGCCACCTCGTGCTCTCGACCATGCACACGATCGACGCACCCGAGACGGTGAACCGCATCCTCGACATGTTCCCTCCCCACCAGGAGCGCCAGGTCCGGATGATGCTCGCTGCAACCCTCCGGGCAGTCATCTCCCAGCGACTCCTCGAAAAGACCGACGGCGGCCGTACCGTGGCGGTCGAGGTGCTCATCAACAACGGCCGGGTGTTCGACCGCATCATCAACGCCGAGGAGGGCCTCAACCTGCTCGAGGTGATGTCCGAGTCGGAGTTCTACGGGATGCAGACGTTCGACCAGGCGATCCTCAACCTCTTCGAGCAGAAGGAGATCACCTTCCAGACGGCGCTCGCGGCGGCGACCTCGCCGCATGACCTCAGGGTCACCGCCGAGCAGCGGGGGCTCCTCCAGGGCTGAGTGCGCAGTACGGCGCTCCAGAGCCGTACCCTCCTCACATGATCCCTGCTCGCCTCGAGTGGCTCGTCGCCGACGATGCGCCGTCCACGAGACTCGCGCGGGCGTTCGCCGACGCCGGGTACCCCCTCTTCCTGGTGGGTGGCTCGGTGCGGGACGCACTACTCGATCGCGAGAGCCCCGACCTGGACTTCACCACGCCGGCTCGTCCCGAGCGGGTGAAGGAGGTCGTCGAGGCCTTTGGCGGGACCGTCTTCACGGTGGGGGAGGCCTTTGGCACGATCGGCCTCATCATCGAGGACCAGACGTTCGAGATCACGACCTTCCGCAAGGAGGTCTACCGGGACGACTCCCGCAAACCCCACGTCGAGTACAGCGACGACATCGAGACGGACCTCTCGCGCCGCGACTTCGCCGCGAACGCAATGGCGATCGACATCCTCGGGAGGGAGCTCATCGATCCGTTCGGAGGACTTGCGGACCTCGCGTCGGGAACGTTGCGGACCCCGATGGGGCCGGAGGTCTCCTTCTCCGACGACCCTCTCCGCATGCTCCGCCTGTACCGCTTCGTCTCGTCCTTGGGCTTCGCCCCGTCGGAGGCGGCGGAGGCGGCGGTGCGGGAGATGGCGACGCGCCTGGAGATCGTGAGTGCCGAGCGGATCCGCGACGAGCTGGACAAGCTGCTCGTGGGCGACAACGTGGGGGGCGCGCTGTGGGGGCTTGTCGACTCGGGCCTCGCCGAGCACTTCCTCCCAGAGTTTGCGGCCCTCGTCGCCGCCGTCGATCCGTACCACCGGCACAAGGACGTGCTCAGTCACACGATCGCCGTCGTCGAGAAGACGCGGCCGACAGTGCGACTCCGGCTCGCCGCACTCCTCCATGACATCGGCAAGCCCGACACGCGGGAGTTCGGCCCCAATGGTGTGTCCTTTCACCATCACGAGGTGGTGGGAGCGCGCATGGCACGCCATCGCATGCGTGAGCTTCGGTACTCGAAGGAGATGGTGCGCGACGTGAGCCAACTCGTGTTCCTCCACCTGCGGCCGCACACCTTCGCGATGGGGTGGACCGACTCCGCGGTTCGGCGGTACGTCCGGGACGCCGGCCACCTCCTCGACGACCTGAACGAACTCGTCCGCTGTGACGTCACCACCAAGAACAAGAAGCGAGCGACGGCGATCCAACAGAGGATCGATGAACTCGAAGAACGGATCGAGGTGTTGCAGGAGCAGGAGGAACTCGCTGCGCTGCGGGCACCGATCGATGGCACTCAGGTCATGGCCTATCTCGGCCTCGCGCCGGGACCCCAGGTGGGGGAGGTCATGCGGTTGCTCCTCGAGCATCGGATCGAAGAAGGCCCCTATTCGGAGGACGAGGCGTACGCCCTCGTGAGGGCGTGGGCAGATGGGAAGGGGATGTCGGCCCCGGATCCAGAGGCGCGCCCCCCGGCGAAGGAGAAGGAGTGACTTGGCACGGATAGCGGTGTTCAGCACCAAGCCCTACGATCGGACCTTCCTGACCGATGCGAACACCCACGGTCACGAACTCACCTTCCTCGAGGCGCGCCTCGACCCGAGGACGGCGCCGTTGGCCGCCGGTCATGACGTCGTGTGCCCGTTCGTGAACGACGACGTGTCCCCCGGCACGATCCGGGTCCTCGCCGACCTCGGCGTGCGCCACCTCGCCCTCCGCTCCGCCGGCTTCAACCACGTGGACCTCGACGCGGCGGACGCGGCAGGCATCGTGGTGTCCCGGGTACCTGCGTACTCGCCCCACGCCGTTGCCGAGCACGCCGTTGCGTTGATCCTCACCCTCAACCGGAAGGTGCATCGGGCTTGGAATCGGGTGCGGGAGGGCAACTTCGCGATCGACGGGCTCATGGGCTTCGACCTCGTGGGTCGCACGGTCGGGATCATCGGTTCCGGGCAGATAGGACGCGCCTTCGCCGAGATCATGCAGGGGTTCTCCTGCGAGGTGATCGCCTACGACCCGTACCCCGCAGCCGACTTCCCGGGGGCGTTCGTGGGCCTCGATGAGCTGTTCAAGCGTTCGGACATCATCTCGCTGCACTGCCCGCTCACCCCCGAAACGCATCACATCGTCGGCCCCGGCTCCCTGGCGCAGATGAAGGATGGGGTGATGCTCATCAACACCTCCCGGGGGGCGCTCGTGAATGCCCCGGCAGTGATCGAGGCCCTCAAGTCGGGCAAGGTGGGTGCGCTGGGGCTCGACGTCTACGAGGAGGAGGGCGACCTGTTCTTCGAGGACCTCTCCGACACCGTCA
>CAZRJG010000109.1:0-3264 GCA_964600365.1 uncultured Acidimicrobiia bacterium | reverse complement strand
GTCGCGAGTTGCTCCTCGGAGACATCGATCGCGGTCACGTTCGCCCCGCGCCGCCACATCCACCCGCTGGCGTACCCGGTCCCGCACCCGAGGTCGATGGTGTCCATCCCCGCCATGTCCTCAGGGAGGAGCCGAAGGTCCGAGTCGAGATTCCCCCACTCGCCCCACGAGGGCTCCTCGGCCCAGGCCCGCTCGCCCGCGGCGACCCACTCGTGTGCCATCGCGTTCCAGTACCGCCGGTTCTCCGCGACGTGCTCGGGGGTCAATGGCTCTTCCGGTAGTGCCACAGTTCGTGGTCCCGGACCTTCGTGGCCCGGTGGTCGTGGACGAGCAGTTCGAGGTGGGAGAGGGTCTCGCGGAGTGCGAGCCGCTTGTGGAAGACGCCGAGGTTGGGGCGGAAGATCTCTCCCATCACCTCCCATGCCGTGGTCGGGTCCCGGATCTCGGCGAGCGCGTCGTCGAGTCGGCGTTCGTGATGGAGGATGATCTGCTCGGCACGAGCCGAGCCGCGTTCGACGATGTCGCCGTGCGCGGGGTACGTCATCCCGTGGTCCCCGTCGACGATGCGTTGGAGGGACTCCATGAACTTGCCGAGGGGATTCGGGTCACGTTCGGGGTCCTCGTACCCGATGTACGGGGTGATGCGCGGAAGGACGTGGTCACCCGAGAACAGGACCCCGGTCGCGGAGTCCTTGAGGCAGATGTGGGCGATCTCGTGACCGGGGGTGTAGATCACCTCGAGTGAGCGGCCCTCTCCCACGGGGATGCGGTCGCCGTCGCGCACCGTCTCGTGGGGCGGGTCCACGAGGTGCCACCACTCGGGGGCGACCCGCATCCGATCGAAGAACGCCACCACGTCGCCGGGCGCGCCGTGCTCGTGGGCCATGGCGGCGAAGGCGGGACCCCAGTCCTCGGGGTCGTTGAGGATGCGGAGGCCGAGGTGGGCGCGCTCGTGCATGACGAACGTGCAGCTGGTCTCCTCGATGAGCCTTGGGGCGAGCCCGACGTGGTCGGGGTGGAGGTGGCTCACGACGAGGGTGTGAACGGTGTCGAGTGAGTGGCCCAGGTCGCGGAGTCCCGAGGTGAGGGCGTCGTACCCGTCATCGGAGAAGACCCCGCAGTCGATGAGGGTGAGGCTGTCGGGATCCGCGACGACGTACGCGTTCACCCAGTCGAGGCCGCGGAACGGGATCGGGAGCGGGATGATGCCGATCCCGTCCCCGAGGTCACGGGGCGTGGTGTGGCTCAATTGTGCGCCGTCTCCCGGACCACGAAGGTGATGTCGAGGTCCACGTGGTACCCGGTGGGGACGCCCGACGAGTCCACTTCGCCACCCACGTGCACGACCTCGAAGCGGGTGATCTCGGTGATCGTCTCGGCGGCCCTCGCGAGCACGGTCTTGATGGCGGCCTCGATGCTCCGGTCGGAGGTCCCCGAGAGGCGGACGGTCTTGGTGATGCGCATCCCCGCAGCCTACGGCGGCGAACGCCGTCGGTCGTCGGTCCCCACCGCACCTATCGTCCCGACATGCCCAATCCGTGGTTCATCGACGACTCGGGGATCCTCATCCGGCGGTTCCGGACGGGGGAGTTCGAGAACAACTCGTACGTGGTCGCCTCGAAGGCAACCGGGGACGCCGTGCTCATCGACGCCTCGTTCGAACCCGAGCTCCAACTCGAGCAGTGTTCCGACGTCTCCGTGTCGGCGATCCTCTCCACCCACGGCCACTTCGACCACGTGATGGCCGCGATGGAGGTGAAGGCGGCGCTTGACATCCCCTTCCGCCTCCATCCGCTCGACCAACGAGACGACATCTGCGACCTCCCCGTCGACGAGGGATTCGCCGATGGCGAGCGCATCACCGTGGGGGAGGTGGAACTCCATGTCCTCCACACGCCGGGTCACACGCCGGGCTCGGTGACCTTCCGGGTGGGCGAGCACCTCATCACCGGTGACACGCTCTTCCCGGGAGGACCGGGAGCGACCCGCTGGGACTACTCCTCGTTCGACGATGCCATCGCCTCGATCCGAGATCGCCTCTTCGTGTTCGACGACGAGGTCGGCGTGTACCCGGGCCACGGCGACGGGATGACCACGATCGGCACCGAACGTCCCTCGCTCCAGGAGTGGATCGATCGGGGATGGTGAGCAGGACCCCCGGGCCGGTGCGTCGGCGTCAGCCGTGGCGGTTCCGCAGGATCTCCGTCACGAGTGAGGGGTCGACGCCGCGCTCCTCCAGTGTCACCAGCAGGTGGTAGAGGAGATCGGCGGCTTCCTCGGCGAGTCGCTCGTCGTCGTCGATGCCGGCGGCGTGGTTCTTGGCGGCGATGAGCACCTCGGTGGCCTCCTCGACGACCTTGCGGGCCGTGCGGTCGGGCCCGGCGTTGAGTAACTGCGTCGTGTAGGAGCCCTCGGGGCGCTCCGTTGCGCGGGCGTCGATCACATCCTGGAGCACCTCGAGGAACCCGAAGCGCATCCGGGCGTCGCCGAAGCACGACTCCTCTCCGGTGTGGCAGGTCGGCCCCACCGGGTCCACCGTGACGAGCAGGGTGTCGTGGTCGCAGTCCGCGGTGACGGAGACGACGTGGAGCGAGTTCCCCGAGGTCTCGCCCTTCGTCCACAACTCCTGCCGTGACCGACTCCAGAAGGTGACGAGCCCCGTCTCGAGGGTCCTACCGAACGATTCCTCGTTCATCCACCCCACCATCCGGACGAGCCCTTCGCGGTCCTGGACGACGGCAGGCACGAGCCCGGCGGCATCCGGAGTGAGGTCTTCCCAACGCGTGCTCATGTCCTCACCGGTATCCCCGCTGCGACCATCGCAGCCTTCACCTCGCCGATCTCGATCTCCTTGCGGTGGAAGATCGAGGCCGCGAGGACGGCGTCGGCGTTGCCCTTCGTCACCGCTTCGACGCAGTGCTCGACGGTCCCGGCGCCGCCCGAGGCGATCACCGGCACGTCGACGAGGTCCTTCACCGCAGCGGTGAGATCGGTGTGGAACCCATCCTTCGTCCCGTCCCGGTCGATCGAGGTGAGGAGGATCTCCCCGGCCCCCCGCCGGGCACCCTCTGCTGCCCACTCGAGGGCGTCGATGCCCGTGGGTGTGCGACCGCCGTTCACGTACACCTCGTACTCGCCGGGCGATCGCTCAAGCGCGTCGATGGAGAGCACGACGCACTGTGAACCGAAACGGCGGGCACACTCGGTGAGTGTCTCGGGGGAGCGCACCGCCGCGGTGTTCATGCCGACCTTGTCGGCTCCGGC
>CAZRJG010000108.1:0-3624 GCA_964600365.1 uncultured Acidimicrobiia bacterium | reverse complement strand
TCTCGAACAGGTTGCCGTAGCGGGCTTCGATTGTCTCCTTGCCGAGGCGGGAGATCGAGTCCGCGAAGTCGAGGTAGAGGCCGTTCTTGAGCGGGCCGACGCCCTTCCCCTCGTCCACGACCGTCTTGGCGTTCCGCGACGCCACGTCGCGGGGGACGAGGTTTCAGAAGGCGGGGTACTTCCGCTCCAGGTAGTAATCCCGATCCTCCTCGGGGATTGCGTCTGGTCGGCGCGTGTCGTTGGGGTCCTTCGGGACCCAGATGCGGCCATCGTTGCGCAGCGATTCCGACATCAACGTGAGCTTCGACTGGAACTCGTCCGACGAGGGGATGCAGGTCGGGTGGATCTGCGTGAAGCACGGGTTGGCGAAGTACGCCCCGCGTCGGTGTGCCCGCCACGCTGCCGTTGCGTTGCAGTACATCGCGTTCGTCGACAGGTAGTAGACGTTGGAGTACCCGCCGGTGGCGAGGAGCACGGCGTGGGCCGAGTGCGAAGTGACCTCGCCGCTCACCAGGTTGCGGGTCACGATGCCCACGGCTCTGCCGTCCTTCACCACGACGTCGAGCATCTCCTCGCGGGAGTGGAGGTTCACCGACCTGGCATGCACCTGGCGCATGAGCGCCTGGTAGGCCCCGAGCAGGAGCTGCTGGCCGGTCTGGCCCCTGGAGTAGAAGGTGCGGGACACCTGCGCCCCACCGAAGGACCGGTTGTCGAGCAGTCCCGAGTAGTCGCGTCCGAACGGCACGCCCTGGGCCGTTGCCTGGTCGATGATGTTCAGGCTCACCTCGGCGAGGCGGTACACGTTTGCTTCGCGGGAGCGGTAGTCACCGCCCTTGATCGTGTCGTAGAACAGCCGGAAGACCGAGTCGCCGTCGTTCTGGTAGTTCTTCGCCGCGTTGATGCCGCCCTGCGCGGCGATCGAGTGGGCCCGGCGAGGGGAGTCGTGGTAGGTGAAGGCCTCCACGTTGTAGCCGAGCTCGCCGAGCGAGGCGGCGGCCGAGGCGCCGGCGAGGCCGGTGCCGACGACGATCACCTTGTACTTGCGCTTGTTCGCCGGGTTGACGAGCTTCGAGTCGAACTTGTGGTTGGTCCACTTGTCGGCGAGCGGGCCCTGGGGGATGTGTGCGTCGAGGGTCATGGGTTGCTCCTAGACGAGGTCGGTGAGGACGGCGATCGGGAAGGAGAGGTTCCCGAGGACCACGATGGCGGTGAGACCTCGTGCGAACAGCACCCGCGCATGGTTGAAGCGGGGGTTGTTCCACCCGAGGCTCTGGAACACGCTCCAGGCCCCGTGGTAGAGGTGGAAGCCGAGGGCGAGGTTGGCGGCGATGTAGAAGGTCGCCACGCCTCCTCGGCTCAGGCTGGCGATGATGTTTGCCTTGATCTCCCCGTACTCGAAGGCGGGGTTCACCGCTCCGAGGCCCCAGGTGAGGTCCATGAGGTGGAAGACGATGAACGCGAGGAGCAACGGGCCCGTGTAGCGCATGGTGCGGGCGGCGTAGTCAGCTGCCTGGAAACGCTGCTTCGCCTCGTATCGGCTCCCCAGCGAGTCGGGGCTCTTGCGGGTGAGGCTGATCATTGCCTCGATGTGCAGCACGGTTGCAACGATGAGGCCCGCCCGGAAGATCCAGAGCACGACGTATTCGGGGAAGAGCGGGAACAGGAGGTGGCGGAGCCACTCACCGTAGATGTCGATGTCGGGGACCCCGTTGACGTCGGGGAGGTAGATCTTGAGGTTCCCGATCATGTGGAAGACCACGAACCCGAGGAGCATGATCCCCGTGATCGCCATCACCCACTTCTTCCCCACGGTCGTGCCATAGAACTCGAGGAACCAATGGCGGCGCGTGGGGGGACGCTGTGTCGCGGTCAACGCTGCTCTCCTTGCACGGTTGTTCGCAGTGGTTGGCCAAGTATGGCAGGGGAGGGGAGGAGGTCGGTTGGCTCGGGAAGCGATGCCAGGACGCTCCTGAGAGTCAACCGTCGCCGGTCACGTCGGTGCGTGGGAGGGTCAGCGCGAAGACGGTCCATCCGGCTGACCGCCGGTACTCGAGGTCGCCGCCGAGTCGTTCGGCGAGCCGTTTCGACAGCACGAGCCCGATCCCCATCCCGTCCGCGTGGCTCGATGGTTGGACCTCGAACACCGGGCCAGTGATACCTGGGCCATTGTCGGCAATCCGTACTTCGATGGCGTCTCCTGTGTCCACGACGGAGGCGACGACTGTGGGTCCGCCATGGCGGAGGGCATTCGAAACGAGGTTTCGGATGATCTGCCCCGTTCGCTGGGGGTACCCCGCGTACATGAGGGTCTCGGGCCCCTCGACCACGATCGGCTTCCCTACGGAGGCGTGCCGGACGAGTTGGGCGAGGTCGAACGCTTGTGCCCCCTGGGAATCGTCGTCCTCCGCATGGCGCGCCAAGGAGGCGAGGTCACCCGAGATCGAGGTCGTCTCGGCAGCGGTGTCGGTGAGGGCTGCGATGATCTCTTCCAGGGCTTCATCGTCGTGTTCGCCGAGGAGGTCGGCCAGGCCGCTGATCGCGGCAATGGCGTTGTTGATGTCGTGGGCGGCGCCGCGCAGGAGCATCTTCTGGGTCCTCTCTGCTGCACGGAGGCGAGTCGACATCTGCCAGAGGTAGATGAGGAGCAGCGCCCCGACGACGTAGACCGCCATGTAGGTGAGGAACTCGGCCTGCTGGACGTCCCACGCCGGCGCCCCGAAGAACCCGGAGACACCCTTTGCGAACTCGCTCTCGGGGAAGGTGGTTCCGGCATAGACGAGGCTGTTCACAGCGAGGGAGAGCGCTCCGATTTGCCATGCGAGCCGGACATTTCCGAGGAGAAGGGCGATGGCGAGCGGGTAGATGAGGATGAACGCAACCCCGCGAACGTCGATTGACCAGGCCACGACCCCGATGAAGAAGGCGTCCCAGAACACCTCCCGTGTGATGACGGTCGTGCCACCACGAGGGGTGACGATGGTGCGGACCCAGTGCGCAGCGAGGAGCCCAGCGACAACCCACCCCCCGAGCCACTCCGAGGTGTAGGCCAGTCCAGAAGTCGCGAGGGCGCCGACTGCGAAGGCGAACCTGCGGATGGTGAAGAATGCCCGTTCGACACTTTCGCCCCACGTCTCGAACGCGTCACCACTGGATGGGGCCATGCCGAAACATTACCCGTCGACCGTGCCGTGATCTCGCGCGCTGCGTGGTGGCCCGCTTGACACCGCGCGCGCCCCGATGCACAATCGCCACGTTGTAATTACAAGGATGTAAGACAGTGGTAGCTGAGAGGGAGTACCGGGATCCATTGCAGGATCTCGTCGAGCTGATCGACCTGGCTTGGCAGGACGAGGCGAACTGCATGGGGGCGAACGCCGATCTTTTCTTCCCCGAGCGCGGGGCCTCGACCCGCAAGGCCAAGCAGATCTGCGGCGAGTGCGAGGTCCAGGTGGAATGCCTCGAGTACGCGATCACCAACGGCGAGAAGTTCGGCATCTGGGGAGGCCTCTCCGAACGCGAGCGCCGTCGCATCCGCAAGGAGCGATCGCTCGCCCGTCAGCGCCGCGCCGGCTAGACACCTCGAACCTCGCCGAGGACTCCCACGCCCTATTGGCGGGCCCCGGT
>CAZRJG010000107.1:0-3692 GCA_964600365.1 uncultured Acidimicrobiia bacterium | reverse complement strand
AAGCGTCACTTCGGGCAGAAGTGGCTGCGACACTCCTCGGCCGAGGATCTAGCACCTGCCTTCGTACTCTCGACGAGCTCGACCGGATCGAGGGTGAAGCCACGAAAGAATGAAGCCGCACGGCATCGGTGTCGTTTAGGAACTGGAACACGACCCAAGAGGGAAGGCCGATCAGTCGAACGTCCGCAGCAGCACAGCGGTCTGCACGGCAACCCTGGCCGCCTCGCCGCCCTTGTTGTGTGGGCCGGGGGCACTGCGCTCGAGGGCGTGGCCTACCTCGCGGACGGTGAGGAGCGCGTTGCCAACGGGCGTTCCGGTGGAAATGCTGACCTGCATGAGCCCGGCCGAAGCCTGAGCGGCGACGTGTTCGTAGTGGTCGGTCTCACCCTTGATCACAGCCCCGGCTGCGACGACTGCATCATGAGAATCCGCAAGCCGGGCTGCCACGATGGGCAGTTCGAGCGCACCGGGCACGGTCACGATGGTCACGCTGTCCACGCCAGCGGTCTCCAGTGCCTCGAGGGCGCCCTGGCGAAGCCCGTCGGTGATCTCCGGGTTGAACGCTGCAACGACGACGGCGACCCGCAGGCCCGAGCCATCGGGAGTGGTTGCGGGGATGTCGGTCCTACGCATCGCCTTCTCCGAACAGGTGCCCCATACGTTCGGCCTTCGTCGCGAGGTAGCTGGCATTCTCGGGCGTAGCGGGAATCTCGATGGGAACCCGCTCCACGATCGACAGCCCATATCCTTCAACTCCAGCTCGTTTGGCAGGGTTGTTTGTGAGGAGCCGCATCTCGCGGATTCCCAGGTCGTGGAGGATCTGGGCTCCGATTCCGTAGTCGCGCTGGTCGGGCGGGAATCCGAGTTCGATGTTGGCATCCACGGTGTCGAAGCCTTGGTCCTGCAGCGTGTACGCAGCGAGCTTGTGCATGAGTCCAATGCCCCGACCCTCATGTCCCCTCATATACAGCACGACCCCGGACCCCTCGGCTACGACCATCTGCAGGGCGGTGGCCAGCTGGGCCCCGCAGTCGCAGCGGTCGCTGCCGAACACGTCGCCGGTGAGGCACTCCGAATGCACCCGTACCAACGTCGATGAGGAGGGGGTGATCTCTCCATGGACGAGTGCCACGTGCTCGGCCCCGTCGACAAGGGAGCGGAATCCAATGGCGGTGAAGGCGCCGAACCGGGTGGGCAGGCGAGCAGCTGAGAGCCGTTCGATGAGCTTTTCGTGGCGGCGGCGAAACTCGATGAGCTCGGCGATCGTGAGTACAGGGAGGTCGTGCTCGGCGGCGAAGGCCTCAAGCTCGACGCCACGCATCATCGTGCCGTCGTCGTTCACAAGCTCGGCGATGACCCCTGCTGGTGCTCGGCCGGCCGCTATAGCGAGGTCGACAGCGGCCTCCGTATGCCCTGCGCGACGCAGCACCCCGCCCTCCTCGTAGCGCAGAGGGAAGATGTGCCCGGGCCGGGACAGGTGGCTCGGCCGGGACCTCGGATCGAGGAGCGTGCGGACAGTCGCAGTCCGATCCGCCGCTGAGATACCGGTCGTGACCCCCTCGGTCGCATCAACAGACACCGTGAAAGCAGTTGCCCTCGAGTCTGTGTTGCGGGTCACCATCTGCGGTAGGTCGAGCTCGGCGAGGCGATCACCGGTCATTGGAACGCACACCACCCCCGACGTGTGGCGGATCATGAACGCCATCTGCTCGACTGTGATGGCATCGGCTGCAGCTATCAGGTCGCCCTCGTCCTCCCGATCGGCGTCGTCGGTGACGATCACGAGCCCGCCGCTGCCGATCACCTCGATGGCCTTGACGGCCCGCAACTCATCCACGTCGGGCGTCCAGGAGCCGCTCGACGTACTTGGCGATGACATCGACCTCGAGATTGACCGGGTCGCCAGAGCTGAGGAGACCGAGGGTGGTGACCTCGAGGGTGTGGGGGATGAGCGCAATCGCACAGGAGTCGTCGTCGACGGAGGCAACTGTGAGGCTCACACCATCCACGCAGAGGCTCCCCTTCTCCACGACGTACCGGCGTAGCGACTCTGGCAGGTCGATGGTGAGCCGGAATCCATCCCCCTCGGCTACGAGGGATGTGACGGTGCCCACCCCGTCCACGTGACCCTGCACGATGTGTCCGTCCAAACGTCCGCCAGCCACCATGGCCCGCTCGAGGTTGACACGGGACCCGACCTTGAGCGCGCCGAGGCTCGTACGCGACAGCGTCTCGGGAACAACGTCAACGGCGAGGCGCCCATCGTCGAGGCCCGTGACGGTCAGGCAAGCCCCATTCACCGATATCGATTCTCCGATGCGGGCGTGCGCGCCGAGTGCACCACACTCAATGGAAAGCACCGTTCGGCCTTCAGTGGGTGCGATAGACGCCACCGTGCCGGCTGTCTCGACAATCCCGGTGAACAACTTCAACTCCTCGTGAAACGGATCCGGACATTCTCCCCGATCACCGCTGCTTCCCGAACGTGCACGGGAGTCGCATCGGAGAGATGGCCGAACGGCCCATCGAGGATCGGCAGGCCCCGGCCCCCGGCCACGAGCGGACCGAGGTACAGCACGAACTCCTCGACCAGTCCTGCGCGCCACAGGCTGCCAGCCAGCCGGGCACCTCCCTCAACGAGTACGTCGAGGTACCCCCGGTCTGCGATCGCTCTCAGCGCAGCCTCGGGATCTGGCTTGCCATCGATGCCGGCTGCCACTCGAACGACCTCACCCCACGGCTGGTCGCCGGCCGGGCAAATGACGAGCGGGTTCCGCCCGGCGAGGCGGGCCGACTTCGGCAATCTCCGGGAGCCTGCGATGACGACGGCACGGGGCTGGGGTCCCTCGTACCCGGGCAACCGTACGTCGAGACGAGGGTTGTCAGCCATCACCGTGCCCGCTCCGACCACGACGGCGTCTCTGCGCGCTCTCTCGGCGTGAGCATCTGCACGTGCCTCGGGTCCCGTGATCCACTGGCTTGATCCGTCCTCTGCCGCGGTCACACCATCGAGCGTCGCTGCCGACTTCACCGTGATCCGTGGCAACCCTGTGCGGCGGTGGTGGAAGTAGGCGGGATCGAGCGCCTCGCATCCGATGCGGTCGACCGGGCCATCGACCCGAAGACCCGCCGCTGCGAGCGCATCACCCCCGGCCACCCGCTCGTCGGGGTCGGCGGCTCCGAAGACGACCCGGCTGACCCCTGCGCGAATAAGGGAGTCGGTGCACGGGGGCGTCTGACCATGATGCGAACACGGTTCCAACGTGACGATGGCCGTCCCACCCAGGGCTGCGTCTCCTGCAGCGGCGAGCGCAACCACCTCCGCGTGCGCCGAACCGGGTCCCCGATGCCAGCCTTCACCAACGGCTTTGCCCTCGGCGTCAAGGATCACGCAACCCACGGTCGGATTGGGGTGCGTCCTACGTCCTGATGCGAGCTCCTTGGCGCGTTCGAGTCCGCTCTCGACGGGATCCACTCGGCGATTGTTGCAGGTCTCGGAGACACGCGAGTGCTCTCCCAGGAGTACGGGGAGCATCCAGGAGCTGAGTAGCGACACGACAACGCGGCCCCGCAGTATGGGAGGCGCCCCCGTCAGGAGACGACGGCCCTCCCGCCTTCTGCTCATTCAGTCCTCACGCCTCCTGACCCCCGGGCGAGTTGGCGTTCTCGGCGAACTCGACCAAAGCGGCTTC
>CAZRJG010000106.1:0-3953 GCA_964600365.1 uncultured Acidimicrobiia bacterium | reverse complement strand
AGCGCTGCGACGAGCAGCGCGAAGGCCAGTGCGAGGTAGAGGAACCGAAGTTCTCCCCTTTGTGTCCAAGCATTCATGGTGTTGTCTCCCCCTGAATCACTTCTGTTATGCGGTGCTCCGGATTTCGCCTCAAGATTGTCAACGGTGAGGCCGATAACCCGGCTGTTGGAGCATAGACCCGGCGCGCCTTGGGCACGCCGGGCGATACCCGTTCGCGACGATATCACTCCCCGTGACCACTGTCCACAAGAAGTGGTCACGTTTGCACGCGATCCCCGACACTGATGATGGGGCCTCTCCACGCGCCGGGGCGGCCCTTGCGGGCCGCCCCGTGGAGCGAGGAAGGAATCGCGCTAGAAGCGCGAGTCGCTCTTGGCGCCCACTGCCCTCACGGACAGTGCTCCGAGGAGGAGGAGCAGGCCGGCGACCCACGCGAGTGGGGCGACGTCCATGCCGGTCTCGGGAAGGATCTCCAAGCCCAACACCTCTGGCACGAGGACCTCTGCCGAATCGACGTTGTTCGTCGGGTCGACATCCCCCGGCACCGTGACGGTGCCCGTGTTGAGGTAGTCGCCACCCACCTCGACCGTGGCGTCGATCTCCACCGTGATGGTGTCGCCGAGCGCGAGGTCGAACGGACCGCACGTCACCGCGTTTCCGCTGATGGCACAAGCCGTGTCGACTGACGACACACCTGTGAACGTCATCCCGGCGGGCGCCGGATCGCTGATCGTGGCGTTCGTGGCCCCGACCGTCGAGTCGGTGTCATGCGACACCACCAGCGTCCACTCCACCGGAGAGACGTCATCGGCGACGAGCTCCTCAGGCACGGTGCCGGTCTTGTCGATCCGAAGATCGAGGATCGGCCCGGGGAGGGTGGTCGTCGTGGTGGTCGTCACCGTCGGCGGGGAGTACCTGTTCGTGAACGTGCACACCGCGCTGTCGCCGTGATCCAGGGAGAGCGCGACGGTCGCGTCACCCAGGTCCTCCCACTCTGCTCCGGTGCACTCGACATCGACGAGGCTCCAGCGAGCGGGGAGCGGGAGCACCTCACTCAACTCGAACGTGCCGACCGGCACCGTCCACGTGTGGGACCCTCCGGTCGCCACCGACTCGGTCGGGTACGGACCGTCGAGCTCGAGCACGAAGTCGAACGCGCCTGCGGCGTTCGCCTCCTTCTCGACCGTGATGGTCGGAAGTGGCTCGTTCGTGAACGTGCACACCACCTCGTCACCGGCAGCCACCGAGAACGCCTTGTGATGGGCGCTCCCCACCAGCGGGCTGTCGATACCGGTGCAGGACACGTCGGTGAGGTCCCACCCGGTGGGGATGAGCTCGTCGATCGTGTACCACCCATCGGGGTCGACCACCCATGTATGGCTGCCGCCCGAGCCGAGCACGGCCGTGTCGAGTACCACATCCTCGTGGTCACGCAGTTCGATCGGGAAGGTCTCGGTCGTCGCGAACCCCGCGGTGTCCTTGATCACGGTGATCGTTGGATGCGGCACGTTGGTGAACGTGCACGTCACCTCGTCCTCGAACCCCATCGCGAACGAGAGACCGTTGCGTCCCTCGCCGAGTGGCCAGGGGCGCCCCGCGAACGTCCCGATGCACTCCGTCCCCATGACCGTCCAGTCGTCGGGCACGAGCTCCTCGAGTTCGTAGTCCCCCGGCGGAACGATCCACGTGGCCGATCCGCCGGACGACAGGTCGGCCGAGGCAACGGTCGTATCCCCATCGCTGAGCACCATGGGGAACAACTCGAGGGTCTCGTGGTCGAGGGTGTCCTTCACGACCGTGATCCGCGGCAACGGAAGCTCGGTGTCGATGAAGTAGCAGTTGGCGTGCTCACCCGGCTGCAGGTGCAACTGGACCCCGTCGGTGATCTCCGACCACAACTCCACATCGGTGCACGTCACATCCGAGAGCTCCCACCCTTCGGGGACGTCCTCGGTGATGTCGTACACACCGGCAGGCAGGAGGTCGAACTCCTGCGCGGCCACTCCTCCTTCGGTGATGAGTTCGAACGGAGCCCCGCCGAACCAGAACGGGAACGTGCCGTCCGCGTCTCCGGTGTACTTCCACACCGTGATCGCGGCCGGAGCGATGTTCACGAACGTGCAGTGCACACTGTCGCCGGGTGCGAGATCGATGACGACCCCGCCGTCGTCGACGGACGCGGTGACCTCGCTGTCACGGTACGTGCACGCGATGTCGCCCAGTGCCCAACCCGCCGGTTGGATCTCGGTGAATGTGTAGAGATCCGCACCGAGGTGGGTGAACTCCCGGGTCTCCCCCGGGCCGAGCGAGAACCCGCCCAAGGTCGAGGTGAAGTCGAACACGCCACCGGAACCGACCGTGGACTTCTCGATCGTGATGGAGCCGTCCCGCACGTTCTCGAACGCACACACCACCGTCGTGTTCTGTTCGATCTCGAACGGGGAGGCGCAGCTCGCACTCGCCAGCCTCCAGCCCTCGAGTGCGTCGACGTCCTCGACCAGGTCGTACACGCCCGGTTCGAGGAGGTCGAAGAACACCGATCCGGTGCCGCCGCTCGTGGTGATCTCGAAGTCACCGACTGCCTCGGAGAGGAAGCCGAAGGTGCCGTCGCCTCCGACGGCTGTCTTCACCACCCGGAGCGCACCACAGTTGGAGAGCGTGACATCAACGGCCACGTAGTCCTTCAGGGTGGCGTTCGCCTCGGCTTGGCCGGTCTCGGTGATCACCGCGGTCGAGTAGTACGCCTGGCAGCCCTGCGCTTCGAAGAGCGAGAGCCCGTTCAGGTCGACCGCCGTCTCGGCGAACAGCTGGTCCCCGGAGACGGCGGCGGCGGCGTAGACCTCGTCTGCGATCGGTGTGCCATCCCCCCACGAGCCGCCAACGCGGACGTGCTCGAAGATCGAGATCTCCTTGGCCGTCGAGTCGTAGTCGTAGCGGAGCAGCACATCACCGTCATCAATGGCACCGCTGCCGTTGTCGAGCGGCACGTACACGGTGACCTCTCCCTCGGCATCCGACCGCTCCCACGCAAGGATGAAGATAAGGTGGCCGTCGCCATCGATCTCCCAGGTGGTCTGGATCAGGCAGAGGTCACCCTTCTTCGGGCTGCTCTGGAGGACGACCGGCCACTCGTAGTCGTCGAGGTCGTCGAGCTTCGTTCCCTGCTTGATGATCGTGTCGCTGTTCGCGTCGTTGCCGTCGAGTCGCTCGCACAGGTCACCGAAGGTCCGCACCGGGTTGACTGCGTCATCCCAGTCGTTGCCCCCGTGGTTCACGATGCGATCGCCGTCGATCTCGAAGTCGGTATCGAGGTCGGCGACTGCGGTGCCCATGGGAATGACCGCCATCAGGGCGATCAGCATGAGCAATGCCACGAACAGATGGAGGATGCGCGTCGGACCCTCCCTTGCTTTCCACGTCCTCGCCATGGCGTCACTCCTTCGGGTCCGTGAGGGCCCCTCGAGGTCGGGTGTCGCCAACGAAGGTCCAGAACCGGGCTGGGCGCCCGACCTGATGGTGGATTGTCAAATGGACCGGAGACAGAAAACGGCCGCCTTGCCTCCCGCTATCGGGAGCCGGCGGCCGTTCGCAACCTCATCGCTGTCCTTTCGCCCCAATTGTACTCCTCACGGAGCGTGGTCGCCATGGGAGAGTTCCGGGCTTCTTTCGCCGAACGCGAAGGAACCCCGGAAGATCCGGGGTTCCTTCGGCTGATCGGGGTGCGAGTGCCCTAGCGGGTCTCGCGGTGGGCCGTATGGGAGCGGCACCAGCGGCAGTACTTCTTGAGTTCCAACCGCTCGCGGGTGTTCGCCTTGCTCTTCGTCGACACGTAGTTGCGGCGCTTGCACTCGGTGCAGGCCAACGTGATCGGCGGACGCTTGTCAGAGGCCATCGTGCGCTACTTGAGGATCTTGGTGACGCGGCCAGCACCAACCGTCCGACCACCCTCACGA
>CAZRJG010000105.1:0-4074 GCA_964600365.1 uncultured Acidimicrobiia bacterium | reverse complement strand
ACCTGGGACTGATCGTCGCCGTCGGATCCTGGATCCTCGACCGCGTCGCCGGACGCGAGGGCGACGCGACGCAGTGAGCCGCCGCGGATGCCCTCAACGGGTCCGCGTCCCGCCCGGCTGGTGCGGGTAGCCTCAGGAACGTGCTCAGGGCTCTTGGGGTGGTGGTTGTCGTCTTCGTCGTGGCGTGCGGCGATGCGTCGATGTGCTCGGGCCAAGGGCAGCACCGAAACCCTTCGAGTCGATGCGTCCGTGTTCGCCAGCGTCGGGACGGGCCGCGAGGTGTGCGTCAGCGATGCCGTGCACGGTCGTGGGGACTGGCTCTGTGGAGAGGTCGGTACCCCGTGGGTGTCGGTCGCATTCCATGTCGACCCGGGTGAAGGTGGCTACCCCAGGGAGTGGGTGTACCGGGTGAACTACATCGTGGACGGTGTGCAGGTGTCCCCGGAGGGAGGTGCGGGCACCCTCGAGATGCAGTGCACCGACACCACCACGAACGTCGTGCTCTCCGACGGATAGGAAGGTCGATGGGGACCGCGCGGTGCGTGGTCAGGTGCCCCCCGGCGAGCCCGCCATCGGCGTCGGGTTGCCTGGGGGCGGTGCACTCGGAGCGAGGTCAAGCGCAGGGTATGGGTTCCTTGCCGGTGGGGCGGTACGTCGACGGCAGCGACCCATCCGGCAGAGTGAGCAGCAGCTCGTCTTCGGCCACGAGGGTGAGGTGGGTGCGCAGTTCGGGGCTGATGGCTTCGTTGGGGTTCGTGAAGAACTGCCTGAGGTCGTCAGCCCATCTTCCGGTTCCCGAGTGGATGACCTCATCGGTCTCCCAGTTGGTGCCGTTGAGTTCCCAGATGTACCTGGTGCCGCAGTGGATGCCGAAGCGGTACAGGTAGGCGACGCCGAGTGTGAGGGTGGAACCGCCGACAGCGACTTCAAGGCCCTCTGAGAGCTGCCGGGTGTCGGGCCACTTCGTCGTGGTCGGCCCTTGCCGAGTCGAGGTCGCTGGGGATTCGGGCTGGGTGACTGTGCATGCCCCGGCGAGGAGTGCGATTCCGATGATGGCGGTGAGCAGCCTTCGCATCCGGTCCCCTTCGTCTACTTCGACCGTACGTCTTGCAGGGGCTTCTCGCCGATCCCTGGGGGCACGTCCGGTATGTCCGGCAGGTCCGGGCTTGCTCGGTGTTCCCGCAGAGACTGCCCGTGAATTGGTCGGATGTCCGGTCAGCGTGCCCCTTCGAGCGCCGCTCGGAGTTGGTCGATGCCCGGCGAGCCTGCGAGGCCGGTGTCGGTTGGGTACACGCGGCACGCCAAGCCGATGGGGGCGTCGGGTTCGGCGAACGGGTCGACGCCGTCGATGAGGACGGTGGGGGAGCCCCGGAACCCGAGATCGGCGGCTGCGCTCGGCGTAGTGATCGGCTGGTGCTCCACGGTCAGGTCGAAGCCCTCGGCGCGGAGGGCCTCGAGCCGGGCGTCGGTCTCCTCCCAGTTGGGACACCCATCGAAGTACTGCAGGGTCACCCGCACGGCAGCGCCCTACGGGATCCGGTCGATGACGTGGCACACGCACGACTGCGGCCACTCGTCGACGATCCCGTCCATCTGCTCGTGGAGGGTTCGCAGCTCACGGCGGAGCCGGGTCAGTTCGGCGATCCGCTCATCGATCGCCGCGGCCTCGCGGGTGATGGCGTCGCGGACCGGCCGGCACGGGGCCTCACCGGCGACCCGCAACCGGACCACCTCCCGGATGTCGTCGAGCGGCAGTTCGAGGGCCCGCAGTCGCCGCACGAATCGCAGCAGCTCGAGATCCGAGCCGTCGTAGTCGCGATACCCGGCGTCGGTGCGACCCGGTGCCGGGAGCACGCCCTCCGATTCGTAGAAGCGGATCGTCGACGCGTCCAACTGCGCCTCCGCCGCGGCCTGTCCAATCCTCATGGGACCGACCGTACACCTTCGAGTCACTCGAAGGTCAAGGGGTGGTGGGTGGTGCGGGTGTGGGGTGGGCAGGACCCGACGACAGCCCACCGGGAAGGCTCCTGTCGGATGGAAGGTCCAGTACACTGTCGGCGTGAGGATCGGTGAAGTTGCGCGTCGGACCGGCACCACGCCGAAGACGATTCGCTATTACGAGGACATCGGGTTGCTCCCTGAGCCGTTCAGGGAGCCGAACGGCTACCGGGACTACGGCGACGAGGCCGTGGACCGGCTGGCGTTCATCCGCGACGCCCAGGCGACCGGGCTGTCGCTGACGGAGATCGACTCGATCCTCGACCTCAGGAGCCGCGGCGAGACCACCTGCGAACACGTGACGAGGCTCCTCGAGCGCCACCTCGCCGCACTCGACGACCGCATCGAACGGCTGCAGCGAACCCGTGCGAAGCTCGCGGCACTCACCGCCCGGGCGAACCGCCTCGACCCCGAGGACTGTGTCGACCCGGTTCGGTGCCAGACGATCGGCCGCGATGTGGTCGACGCCGACCTCGCCGCCGCGATCCATCCCTCCCCGGCCGAACACCGGCACTGATCGCAGTCGCCCGGTGGGGAGCAGGTGCCCCACACGTCCCTCGGGAAACCCCTTGACCTTCCATCCGAATGGAAGGTATACGGTGGGCCACACCCCGCATCGCAGGAGTGATTCCATGGCGCACACCCACCACGAGCACCACACCGACCCGCCCGCCCACCCGGCGGAGCATGGAGCGGCGCGCCACCCCGCGGACGGCCACGGCGAGCATCGCGGCGACCACGAGGCCAAGGGCGGCCACGACACGCACGCCGGGCACAGTCCCGCCATGTTCCGGGACCGGTTCTGGCTCTCCGCGGCCCTCACCGTCCCCGTCGTGGCCTACTCCACGATGGTGCAGGAGTGGTTCGGGTACACCGCGCCACCGTTCCCGGGCTCGGAATGGATCGCACCGGCGCTCGGCGCGGTGATCTTCGCCTACGGGGGGACGCCGTTCCTCAAGGGGGCGGTGGCCGAGGCTCGCGACCGCCGGCCCGGGATGATGCTCCTGATCGGGATGGCGATCTCGGTGGCGTTCGTCGCGTCGGCGGCGACCACGCTGGGATGGTTCGACCTCGAGTTCTGGTGGGAGCTCGCAGCCCTCATCACCGTCATGCTGCTCGGCCACTGGATGGAGATGCGGGCGATCGGACAGGCCCGGGGTGCGTTGGCGGCGCTCGCCGAACTCCTCCCCGACGAAGCCGAGCTGGTGGTCGACGGGGGCACGGAGACCGTGGCGATCGGCGCCCTGGGGGTCGGCGACGTCGTCCTGGTTCGACCGGGCGGGCGTGTGCCGGCCGACGGGGTGATCGTCGACGGGTCGGCCGAGGTCGACGAATCGATGGTCACCGGGGAGTCGCGCCCGGTGGCCCGGGCCGTCGGTGACCCGGTGGTGGCGGGCACGGTCACCACCGACTCGGCGATCCGCGTCGAGGTCCGCGCCGTCGGTGACGACACCGCCCTCGCGGGCATCCAGCGCCTCGTCGCCGACGCCCAGCGGTCGCGGTCCCGGGCGCAGGTCCTCGCCGACCGCGCCGCCGCCCTCCTCTTCTACGTCGCGGTGGCGTCGGCCCTCGCCACGGTGATCGCCTGGTTGGCGGTCGGGAAGGTCGACGAGGCCGTCGTCCGGGCCGTCGCGGTGCTCGTCATCGCCTGCCCCCACGCGCTCGGGCTGGCCATCCCGCTCGTCACGTCGATCTCGACGTCGCTGGCAGCCCGCAACGGCATCCTCGTGAAGGACCGCCTGGCCCTGGAGCGCATGCGGACCATCGACGTGGTCCTGTTCGACAAGACGGGGACCCTCACCAAGGGGCAGCACGCCGTGCAGGGCGTCGCCTCGCTCGACGGCGACGACCATCGCGTCCTCACCCTCGCAGCTGCCGTCGAGGCCGACAGCGAGCACCCGCTCGCCCGGGCGATCGTCCGGGCGGCGAAGGAGGTGGGCGCCATCCCCACCGCGTCGGGATTCACCGCCATGAGTGGGCGAGGCGTCGAAGCCGACGTCGAGGGGACGCGGGTGGCGGTAGGTGGACCCGCCCTCATGTCGGAACGAGGGCTCGACACCGACGCCATCGACGAGG
>CAZRJG010000104.1:0-4257 GCA_964600365.1 uncultured Acidimicrobiia bacterium | reverse complement strand
CGGGCGACGTTGCCTGAACGGCGCTTTGTGAGGATCTCGGTCTCCTACACAACCTCGAACGAGGGCGGGAAGCGCGCTCTCCCGCTCATCGCTCTCTGGAATCTGCACCACAGAACCGAGACGCTCCTCGGCTACCGCTCGCCCAGTCGGAGGTCAACTCTTCCCCATCCGCGCTCGCCGCCCACACAGCCTCCAACGCCGCCCTACATGGGGCTGTTGTCGAAGTCTTATCGGGTTCGCATCGAGCAGCTCTCCATGCGACTCCAGCGCCGTCTTTGCGAGATGGCCCTCTGATGGTGCCGTCGGCAACCGCCGAAGACGGGAGCCTTCATCCAATCCCCCTTCGCTCGACAAGCCCATCCAACGCCGACCCGAGTTCGTCCCGACGTGGCTGCTCAGGACAGGATCCGGAGGCGTCGGCGCCCCCTCAGCACCCCCTCGACAGCGTCAGCTCCTGACCAAAGCCAACCCAACAGACAAGAAGCCCCAGAATGCTGGGGCTTCCCGGGTGGAGCTGAGGGGATTTGAACCCCTGACCCCTTGACTGCCAGTCAAGTGCTCTGCCGAACTGAGCTACAGCCCCGAGGACGGGAAAGGATAGCAGTGGGTCAATCTTGCGGCGGCTTCGGAGACCACGCGATTCGTGGTGCATCGCCCCACAGCCGCTCGAGGTCGTAGAAGTCCCGGGGTTGCTCCTGGAAGACGTGCACGACGAGGTCGCCGAAGTCGAGGAGCACCCAGTCCCCCTCTTCGAACCCCTCCACCCTCAGGGGCTTTCGCCCCTCCTCCTCGCGAATGCGATCGGCGACCTCCTCGCCGAGTGTGAGGACGTGCCGACGGGAGGTGCCGCTCGCAAGCACAAAGACCTCGGTGATCTGGAGCAGATCGCCGACATCCAGCAGGGTGATGTCGAGCGCCTTCTTGTCATCGAGGGCGTCCGCTGCCAGCAGGGCCGACGCAATGGCGCCTTGGTCCGCAGTCGGGGTGGTCTGGGAGGGCGTCGCGTGTTCGTCCGTCGTCACTGGAAATCGTTGCCGACGATAACAGTGATGTCGACGATCCCACTCGGCTGTCGAACCTCGAGTCGGACCTCACCGAACCCGAGCACGTCGTACACCGCGAGCGCGGTCGACTGGTTCGACTCGGTGTGGCCCACGATACGAGTCACCTCGTAGTCCGGCCGGTCGGCGTTGTCGGTCCGCACGACGCGATAGCCCGCTTCCACGAGTTCAGCGGCAATGGGTGGGGTTATCTGCACCCGACTCGTCCCGTTGAGGACCTCGACACGGGGGCGTGGGCCTTCCACGATCGCGAGATGGGGGGCCTGTTCGAGGATGAATGCCTCGGCGTCGTCCACGGGGAGCTGGTACCGCTCCTCAGAGCCCCCGAGGCTGGCGATCCGCCGCACCTGCGCTGCTGTCACCCGCCGATCGGGATCGCCCGCGACCGCGGCAAGGACATCCCGTGCAAGGGTGAGGTCACCGGTCGAGACCTCGAGCAGCCGGTCCACCTCCCCAGCGGTGGATGCGATGTGGTCGAGGAGGATCCCCAGCACCGTGCCCTGGCGAACGAGCCAGGCGAGCTGGTCACCCACGCCCTGTTCTCCAAGGATCACAGCGAGTCGTGAGGCATCCCGGGTCTCGGAACCCGCCGCAACGACCACTACCTGCTCGTCTCCCTCCTGGCGCAGCACCGGCTCGTCGAGTTCTACGACCACGCCGTCGAGGAGGGCCGCGATCGCCTCGACCGGGACCCGCACGGTCCCGTCGATGCGGGCGCCGGTGAGGTTCGTGACCGAGATCGCCGAGAGTCCGGGACCCCCGAACCCGTCCGCCCGGTCCAGTTCGAAGGAGCCGAACCCCGGGAGCACGGTCAGGAGTCCCGGTGGGAAGAGCAGGACCCGGTCCTCGAGGTCGGGGTGGGAGGCCAGCAGCGCGAACGCAACCGGCTGGTCTCCGTCGGTGGCGATCACGAGTACCGAGGCGCCATCCCCGGAGATCACCGGGATGGTCTCGGCGGGGGGTGACTCCGGCGCCCTCGTGAACCAGAGGACGGAGCCGACGACCGATGCCGCGACGATCCCGAGGGACCCGGCAAACGCCCACGCAATGCGCCGCCGGGCTCGGCGACGACGCCGCTGCTCGGCTACACGACGGAGCGCTCGGGCCGAGGTCGGTCGCTCAGTCGACATAGAGGGACTCCGACGAGATGTGACGCCAGACCTCGTCGGGCACGAGGAACCTGAGGCTCGCACCTCGTGCCGCCCGGGCGCGCAGCTCGGTCCCGGAGACCTCGAGGGAAGGCATGTCGAGCCACGTCACTGGTCCAGCAGCGCCCTGCTCCACGGCGGCCCGATCCGTGCCAGGTCGTTCCGCGACGGCGACGGACACTCCTGAGAGCTCCTCGGCACGATGCCAACTCCCCATGCCCGATGCAGCGTCGGCTCCGAGCACGAGCCACGGTTCGATGCCGTCTGCCCGGAGTGCTGACACCGTGTCCGCTGTGTAGGACGGTCCGGGCCGCCTGACCTCCCGGTCGTCGACCGCGAAGTAGGCCACCGGCTCGACCGCTGCGCGCACGAGTTCGAGGCGGATCCGGGCTGGGGTCACCCGCGACCCCTCCTTCTGCCACGGGTCGCCCGCTGGCACGAACCACACCTCGTCGACCGGCAGCTGCCGACGAGCGGCTTCGCCGAGGACGAGGTGGGCGATGTGGGGCGGGTCGAACGTGCCCCCCAGGATGGCCACGCGCATGAGCGCAGGGTAGGGAGCGACACCGCTTGCTCGGTGTCACGGAACGAGACGGAGTGCGCTGCTGAGGGGCACCTCGACGCATCCGACCACATCGGCGGGGTCCACGTACCGGCCATCGACCCGCACGGAGAAGTGGAGGCCTCCTTCGTGGCCTCCACCGAACGAGCCAAGTCGCTGCCCCGCCGCCACACGATCACCATGGTCGATGTCGATGGTGCCGAGCCATGACACCGTCGTCGACACCCCGTCGCCGTGCGCAACCGTGACCGCCCGCACGCCAACGACATCCCCCGTGAACACGACCTCACCGGGCGCCGTTGCCACGACTGTCGTGCCGCGTGGAACGGCGAAGTCGATCCCCCAGTGTCCCGCATAGGGGCCCACACCGTCGTAGGGCTCCGAGATGGGGGCGTCGACGGGCGTCGACAGCACCCGCACACAGGGCGTCTCAACGGGGATCGGCGAGACGAGGAGCGGGATGAGCGAAAGCAGCAACGCGCGAGGCATGGAACGCTCCGACCCGACGTCCACCACGCCGCCACCGTACGCGAGGCGACATGCAACGAACAGTGGCTCGACCGCGAGCCGGTCAGACCTCGATGCCGAGCAACTCGGCCACGGACGTGCGGAACGCCTGGGGGTGGAACGGTTTCGTGATGAAGGCATTGGCACCGCCGTCATGGGCGCGCCGACGCGACTCCTCCTCTGCATGGGCAGTGAGGACCACCACGGGGAGGGATGCGGTGGCCTCCTCGGCACGGATCCGCTCGAGTACCTCCCAACCGTCCATCCCTGGGAGCCCGATGTCGAGCACGAGGAGGTCCGGCTGGTCCGCTCTGGCCGCTTCGAGGCCGGTGGGGCCATCGGCCCGTGCGATGAGCTCGACGTCGATCGGACGCAGGCTCACCTCTATCAACCTCCGGATCCCCGGGGAGTCTTCAACGACGAGTACCTTCTTCACCACGGCGTGAGCCTACCCAAGCCCACCACGGAGGGTGTCCTCAGTTGCGCACCCTCGGACGAGGAAGGGCGATCTCCTCCACGAACTCCTCCAGTTGCCTGAGGTTCCGGACCTCTCGCACCGCATCGCAGTACTCCGCGTAGGCCCCCATGACCGAGTCACCGGTGTCCCAGTACGAGCGTGGCTCCGGATTGAGCCAGTACACCCCGCGGGAGACCGACTGCACCGCTCCGAGCACATCGGCGTGGGGGGTCCGGTAGTTGTTCCGCGCATCGCCGGCGACGATCACCGTGGACCGGGGAGTGAGCGCATCGCCGTAACGCGACCAGAACAGCTCGAGGGACCTGCCGTAGTCCGAGTGGCCGTCCATATGGACGACCTCGGCCTCCGTGGAGACGCGTTGGAGCGCGGACGGGAAGTCGGAGCCGACGCCGAAGTAGTCGGTGACCTCATCGAGCGAGTCGATGAAGGCGAAGGAGCGCAACTTGGAGAAGTGGCTGTTCATCGCGTAGACGAACTGAAGCGTGAACCGGGCGAAGGTCG
>CAZRJG010000103.1:0-4270 GCA_964600365.1 uncultured Acidimicrobiia bacterium | reverse complement strand
AGTTGATCGCCTCCACGAACTCCGAGCCCATCTCGAAGAGGCGGGCGTGGGCGTGGGCAACGATGTCCGACTCGCGGATGCCGGGCTTGAGCATCTCGAAGATCTCGTGGTACAGGCCATCGACCATCGCCGAGGCCTGCGTGAGGAGCATGACCTCGTCGGGGCTCTTGATCTCGCGGGCTCGCATCATCGGCTGCTGCCCATCGACGATGTGGATGCCCTCCTTGCCGAGGGCGAGGAACACCGAGGTCTCGGCCATGTCCACCCCGACGGGCTCGTTGACGATCCCCCGATCCCGCAACTCTGCGGCGATCTCCTTGGCAGCACGCTCGTGGAGTCCCACCTCGGGGCCGATGGCTCCCTGGAGGCCCGTGTTCCCGCCGATCGAGTTCTCCTCGTCGTACATGTGGGGGAGTTGGAGGCGGTGCGCCTTCGCGGCGGAGCCGAAGTCCCAGATCTTCGGCCGGCCGTCGCGGGTGACCAGCACCCACCGCTCACCCTTGTTGAACGCCCAGTAGCCGATCTGTGTGGCGGTGGTGTAGCGGATGTTCGAGGTTTCGAAGAGCAGCAACGCTCCGAGGCCGAAGGCCTCCATCTGCTCCTTGACCCGGGCAAGCCGGTACTGGCGGAGCCGCTCGAAGTCGACGCGGTTCTCCCAGTCGACCGCCATCAGGCCCGGTGCCGGCGTCGTGGCCACGGGGAAACTGTCCATGGGAGCTCTTCTCGTCACTCGGCGCTCCGTGGCGCCTTGGATCGGCAACCTATCCCCTCCCGCACCAACCTGCAAGCGCTTGCTGCAAGCGCTTGGCGTTCTGCCTACAATGCGTCGACGGTGCCCGGGCACCCGCAGATGAAGCCGCCCAAGGCGGACCACGGACCGAGGAAGGGGCAACGGCGTTGGCACCACCCGATGACACGAGCGTCTCGGTGCGTACCGTGGCCACCCTCGCCGACGTTGCCGAGGAGGTCGGCCTCCACCCTTCGACGGTATCCAGGGCACTCGACCCGAGCCGTGCCCAGATGGTCAACGAAGCCACTCGAAAGCGGGTGATCGCCGCCGCCGAACAGGTCGGATACCGGCCCAACCTGGCGGCCCGGAGCCTCATGACCGGCCGGACCGCCACCGTTGCCGTCATCGCCGCCGACCTCGGCAATCCGTGGATCACTCCGATCATCCATGGGATCGCGAGCCGCGTGCACCAGGACGGGGTCGTCCCGATCGTCGCCGAGACGAACGACGACTCCACCGTGTTCTCCGAGCTCCTCGACCACATGATCTCCCGTCGGGTCGATGCCGTCATCGTCCTCGCCTCCCGCTCGGGTGACGAGGAGCTCATCCGATCGGCAGCCCGTGAGGTCCCGACCGTCGTGGCAGCCCGGCCCCTCCCCGGGGCAGGCGTCAGCTCGGTGACCGCGGATGGGGAGATGGGCGGCAGGCTCGTCGCGTCCCACCTCGCCGACCTGGGTCACGAGCTCGTCTCCCAACTCCGCGGACCCTCGGACGTGGCCAACTTCCCCGCCCGGGATCGGGGGTTCTCCTCGACGGCGAGGTCCAGGGGCCTGCGGGAGTCCGTCCTCGACGACGAGGCGACCTCCCCGCGATTCGAGGACGGAGCGCGCCTGATGGAACTCCTCCTCCAGCAGGCAGCCGGGGACATGCCGACCGCCGTGTTCGCCCACAACGACGCCATGGCCCTAGGAGCGCTCTCCGTCGCCCGGAGGCACGGTCTCGCCGTTCCCGGCGACATCGCCGTCGTGGGCTTCAACAACTCCCCCCTCACGGAGCACCTCACCCCCGGACTCACAACCGTCCACTATCCGGGCTGGGAGGTGGGCCACGAGGCTGCAGATGCCGCCATGCGTATCCTCGACGGGGAGCGGTCGGCGGTCTCGATCGAGTTGGATCCCGAGTTGGTGGTCCGCGGCAGCACCGATCCGGGCCGCGATTGATGGCTGCAAAGGATTGCGATACAAGGCGTGCGCGGAGTAGGTTCGCGCACCGAGCACGAACCGGCTCCGACGGGGAGCTGAAGGCGAAGGAGAAGGCATGACGAAGGGCGTACGAGCCGTCGACCACGAGTACGGCGCACACACCCCGATCCTCCCCCAACCGGTGGACCCGGCGATGGACGAGGCGCCCATCCCGATGGAGACCCGCCTCGCCCTCTACCAGCTCCAGCAGGAGATCCGCCAGGTAGAGAAGGAACTCCACCGGCTGTTCCTGGAAGGCCTCGTACAGGGTACGAGCCACCTCTACCTCGGCATGGAGGCCACCGCCAGCGCCTTCGGCACTGCGCTGCGTCAGGACGACTACACCTTCGCCACGTACCGGGGCCACGGCCACACCCTCGCCCGGGGCGTCCCCATGAAGGGCGTGTTCGGGGAGATGCTGGGGCGTTCGACGGGCGTGCTCGGAGGAAAGGGTGGCTCCATGCACCTCACGTCGGTCGAGCACGGGATGCTCGGCAGCTACGCGATCATCGGCGCACACCTCTGCATCGCGAACGGGGCAGCCTGGTCAGCCAAGTACCGGGGCACCGACCAGGTCTCCGTAGCGTTCTTCGGGGACGGCACCACGAACATCGGTGCCTTCCACGAGGCACTCAACTTCGCCGTCGTGTACCAGTTGCCCGTCATCTTCGTCTGCGAGAACAACCTCTACATGGAGTACACGTCCATCGGCGACATCACCGCCGTGTCCAATCCTGCAGCCGACCGCGCTGCCGCCTACGGACTCGAGCGCATCGTCGTCGACGGGAACGACGCCGATGCCGTCTACCTCACAGCGAGTAAGGCGATCGATCGGGCCCGCGAAGGCGGTGGCCCGGCACTCATCGAGTCCCTCACCTACCGACACGGTGGCCACTCCCGGGCCGATCCGGGGAAGTACCGCCCACAGGAGGAGCTCGACGCCTGGATGGACCGCGACCCGATCGCCACCTACCACCAGCGACTCCTCCGACTCGGGGTCGGGGAAGGCGCGCTCACGGGCATCTCCACCGACGTCGCCCAACGGGTGGCCGAGGCGGTGGAGGATGCGAAGGCTGCTCCCCGTCCCGAGATAGCCGTGGCCCACACGAACGTCTTCGCCGATGGAGGTGCGCAATGGCGGAACTGAGCTACCGCGATGCCGTGAGCCGAGGCATCGCCCAGGAGATGCGCCGCGACGAGACGGTGTTCATCATGGGCGAGGACATCGCCGGGGCCGGTGGCGTGTTCAAGGCCACGGTCGGACTCCTCGACGAGTTCGGGCCCGGGCGGGTGGTCGACACCCCCATCTCGGAGCAGGCGATCCTCGGTGCAGCCATGGGCGCTGCGATGACGGGCCTGCGGCCGATCGCCGAGATCATGTTCTCGGACTTCTTCGCCGTCTGCTGGGACATCGTCGTCAACGAGATCGCCAAGGCGCGGTACATGACCGACGGCCAGGTGGACGTCCCCCTCGTGATCCGCTCAGCGAACGGCGGCGGCGCCCGCTTTGGCGCCCAGCATTCACAGAGCATCGAGAACTGGGCCATGGCGGTCCCGGGACTCAAGGTCGTTGCCCCCTCCACCCCCGTGGACGTGGTCGGCCTCCTGGCAGCCTCGGTACGCGACGACGACCCTGTGCTCTTCTTCGAGCACAAGACCCTCTACTCGACCAAGGGCGAGGTCCCCGACGGTGAGATCGTCGACACGCTCGGCACGGCGAACGTCCTTCGCGAGGGAACCGATTGCACGATCATCGCCCTGGCGATGATGGTGCCCCGGGCACTCGAGGCGGCCGAGCGGCTCGCCGAGGACGGCATCTCCGCCGAGGTGATCGACCTTCGGTCGCTCATCCCGCTCGACACCGCAACGATCCTCAAGTCGGTGGCGAAGACGAGCCGGGTCTTCACCGTCGAGGAGAACCCAAGGGTGCTCGGCTGGGGCGCAGAAATCGCCTCGATCATCGTGGACGAGGCGTTCTGGGACCTCGACGCACCGGTGCGCCGGATCACCACCCCGCACGTCCCCCTCCCGTCCTCGGCCCCGCTGGAGGATGCGACGATCCCCTCGGTCGAGCGCATCCACCAGGAGGTGCTGCAGCACCTCGACTGAACACCCTTGTCGCGTCGAGGGTGGTCCTCGTGGACCACCCTCACGCTCCTGGGGTGAGGCCGCACCCACGCACAGGCTGGCTGCGACTGCTCAGTTCGCCTCGGCGAGGCCCCCGTCGGCGCCACGCAGGCGAGAGATCTCGTCGACGAGTGGCTGCGCCTCCATCTCCCGGGCGAGGGGCTCCACCCGG
>CAZRJG010000102.1:0-4363 GCA_964600365.1 uncultured Acidimicrobiia bacterium | reverse complement strand
GTCGGTGAACACCACCGACTCGGCTGTGCGCCTCACCCACGAGCCGACCGGGATCACGGTTGCCTGCCAGGACGAGAAGTCCCAGCTCCAGAACAAGGAGAAGGCGTTCCGCATCCTCCGGGCGCGCCTGTA
The DNA here is from genome assembly GCA_964600365.1 of uncultured Acidimicrobiia bacterium. GTDB lineage: Bacteria > Actinomycetota > Acidimicrobiia > Spongiisociales > JAENVV01. Next base: position 4,231 of record CAZRJG010000102.1, on the reverse strand, counting down.
TGCGGTGGAGATGGAGAAGCAGCAGGCCGAGGTGTCGGCCGCCCGTCTCTCGCAGATCGGATCTGGCGACCGTTCCGAGAAGATCCGGACCTACAACTACAAGGAGAACCGGGTCACCGATCATCGCATCGGCCTCACGATCAAGCAGTTGCCCTCGATCCTCGAAGGTGAGTTGGACGAGTTCGTCGCCCGGCTCACCGCAGAGGACCAGGCGGCGAGGCTCGCCGAGGATGCGTAGCCGGGGGTTCGTTGCCGTCCTCGCGTTCGCGTTCCTCCTCGCGGGATGCGCGTCGGGCGGCGAGCAAGCGATCACCACCACGGAGCCGTTCGACCCGGCGGTGGCTGCGCCTGGCCCGTACGTCGACGGTGCCGAAGTCTTCATCGTCTACCCCGACCCGGCGACACCGACGGGTGTCGCCTTCGGCGACTTCCGGTCGGCGTGGGATGACCTCGGAATCCGTCTCTCCTTCCCGGCGTTGGCCCAGCGCCCCGACGGACCGTGGTCGACGGAGCGGTTCGACAGTGAGCTGCGCGTCGCCCTCGACGCCATCGAGCAGGACGGCGACGTGCTCATCGCGCAACTGTCGGTCGAGAACCGTGCGACCGATGCCGAGGACGCCGTGTACGTCGATGAGCTCATCCCCGGCTTCCTGGCCGCCCTCGGGGTGGAGGAGGCCCAGGCGCTCCTCGCCCTCGACGACGTCGAGGCGCTCTACGACGAGGCGAGGACCCAGGTAGTGGAGGTCGGCGGACTCCGGGTGAGCGTTGCCGTGAACCGGTGGGCGCTCGTGCTCGGGGTGAGCGGATGAACGACGATCCACGCCACGTGCTCCCCACCCACGAGCGCCGACGGCTCCTCAGTGTCGTCACGGGCCATCCGCTCCACGAGGTGTACGACGGCATGGAGCTCACCCAACGCCAGGCACGTCGTTACCACCAACTCGGCCTTCGCCGGATGGCCGGCGAACCTCTCCAGTACCTCGAGGGTTCGGTCCAGTTCGGGCCACTCACGCTCGCCATCGACAAGCGCGCGCTCATCCCACGTCCCGAGACGGAGCGACTGTGGGAGCGCTGCGTGGAACTGCTCGACGAACCCGAGTTCATCCTCGACCTCTGCACGGGATCAGGGTGCCTCGCCCTGGCCTTGAAGCACATGTTCCCGGGAACCCACGTGGTGGCAACGGACGTCTCCCGGGAGGCGCTCGGCCTCGCCCAACAGAATGCCCAGGCGCTTGGCGCGATCGTCGAGTTCCGGGAGGGAGACCTCTACGAGGCGCTCCCCGAGGACCTCATGGGCGGCTTCGACCTCATCGTGTCGAACCCACCGTACGTGGAGGACGATGCCTTCCTCCCTATGGAGGTGCGGGAGCACGAGCCGTCGCTCGCGCTACGCGCCGGTCCGGACGGGTTGTCGCTGCTCCGGCCGATCGTCGCCGGGGCGCGTCGATGGCTCGCCCCGGGAGGGGTCCTCGCCCTTGAGATCGGCGAGGGGCAGGACGTAGCGGTCGTCGAGATGTGCGGCCACGCGGGGTTGTCCGCCCGTGTGGAACAGGACCTGGCCGCGCGCGACCGATACGTGATCGCAACACGCGGATGAGCGAGGCGCTGCCGATGCAGTCCCTGCGGTGCTCCTAACGTCGGAGCCATGGGCGACTCCACCCGCAGACCACTCCTCGGCACCCTGAGTGCCATCCTCCTCGGCGCCCTGGTGACATGGGCGGGCAGCGACGGAAGCGTCGCCATCGGGTCCCTCCCTGTGTTCGGCATCGTGGGGGCCCTGGCCTTCGTGGTGAACTGGATCGCCTTCGTCCCGGCGAACGCAGCCAAAACCGAGCGCTACTACGACCTCACCGGCTCGATCACCTACCTCTCGGTGACGATCGTTGCACTTGCCCTCTCGGGCACGCCCGACCTCCGCGCCTGGATCGTCGCGGCGATGGTCGTGGTGTGGGCGGCGAGGCTCGGCACGTTCCTCTTCCGGCGGGTCCGCGCCGACGGAGGGGACGGCCGCTTCGACGCGATCAAGCTGGATCCCCTTCGCTTCTTCATGACGTGGACCATCCAAGGCCTGTGGGTCCTGTTCACCGGAGCTGCAGCCCTTGCCGTCCTCACGAGTGAGGCCCGGGTCGACCTCGGGTGGGGTGCGTGGCTGGGCATCGCCGTCTGGGTGTTCGGGTTCGCGGTCGAGGTGGTGGCCGATCGGCAGAAGGTCGCACTCCGGGCCGATCCCGCCAACAAGGGGAAGTTCATCACGACGGGGCTGTGGGCATGGTCACGCCATCCCAACTACTTCGGTGAGATCACCCTCTGGCTCGGCATCGCCGTGATCGCCGTGCCGGTCCTCGAGGGATGGCGATGGGTGGCGCTCATCTCGCCGGTCTTCGTGTGGGCGCTCATCACCCGGATCAGTGGCGTTCCGATGCTGGAGCGACGCGCTGATGAGCGCTGGGGCGACGACCCCGACTACCAGGCGTACAAGGCCTCGACGCCGGTGCTCTTCCCGAAGCCGCCGTCGCGAGCCTGATCACCCGACGCGGTAGAGGTACTGCAGGGTGGTGGCGAAACCGAGTTGGTCGTAGAGGGCGAGCGCAGCCGAGTTGTCCGCCTCGACCTGGAGGTACGCGTGGGTGGCCCCTTGGGCGGACGCCCAGCCGACGAGTCCCTTGGTGATCGCCGTCGCCAGGCCCTGCCGGCGCGCATCGGGGATCGTGGCGACGTTGAAGATGCCCACGAGCGTCCCGGTGCGCACTCCGAGCCCCACCGCGATGGGCTCGTCATCGCGTCGGAACACCACTCCTGTAGTGGCCCCGGCCGCCCGCAGGCGTGCCACGAGGACGGTCCGGTGGTGGTCGGAGGCCCCTCGGATCGAAGCCCAGGCAGCGGCCCACTGCTCGAGCGGCTCCGTTGGCACCTCCTCCCCGACGTCCTCGGCCGGGCGGACCATCAGCAACGTGGGTGCTCGCACGTCCCACCCGCCAAGGGCGAGGTCGGAGGGGGAGCCGGGCTCCGTGAGGACGATCGGCCGTCTGCCCCGCTGCTCGTAGTGGTCCCGGACCCGTTCGAGGGCCATGTGGATAGGCACTCCGGGATCCCCGATGGCCCAGGTCGAGTTCACCCGCCGGTTGGGGAGCACCGGATCGCTGCGAAGTCGCCACGCACCGAGCACCGTCTCCTCCCGTGCCGGGAACGCAGCGCTGGCCGCCTCGATGAGCGCTGCGGTGGTCGGCGGCGTCAGAACGTAACCGCCTCTCCCGCGGCGAGTCGTTGCCTCCCCCGGTCGACGAGAACGACCTGTTGGCGTCCCATGGCGGTCCACGTCCCATCGAGGTGGCCGACGAGGGCGGTGTCCTCCTCGATCCCAATGAGTTCGGCCGACTCGGGCATCGCGGCGCGCATCATCCTGTGGAACACCGGATGGAGGAATCTCGCGCGGTCGTAGTGGGGGATGACGGCCACGTGGTCCGCAGGCCCGAGGCCCGGTGAGGGGCCGCCGCCTCGGGGACTGAGGGCGACGGCGCTCAGCGTGCAGGCGCCGGCCGAGCAACCCGCAAGGGCCGTCCCGCCCTCCCAGGCATCGACCACGGCCCGCCACACGAGGGAGTCCCGCAGCGTGTCGGCGCAGTACCGGGGATCGCCACCGGAGAGGTACACGAGGCCTGCGCCCGAGATCGCCGATGCGTGGTCGGGATCGTTGGCCGAGACGACGTCGACCACATCGAGAGAGATGACGTCGACGCCCATCGCGCCGAAGTGGGTACGGGCCATCCGTGCCCACCGGGCGAGGCTCCCCGGTCCTTCCCGACCCGCAGCCGTGGCGAGGTGCACCACCCGACGGGCTTGGCCGTCGAGCAGGAGCCGATCGACCTCCTCCATCTGGGGGAGGAACTCGCCGCTTCCGACGAGGGCGATCGGTCCTGCCATCTACTCGTAGTACTCGTCGCCGAGGTGGGTGATGAGGTCCTCGCCCATCCAGTTTCGAAGCGTGTTCTTCAGCTTCTTCAGCTGGATGAACAAGTCGTTCTCGGGGTACAGGCCGGGGGCGACCTGCGGGCTCTTGAAGTAGAACGAGAGCCACTCCTGAATCCCGGACCTTCCGGCCCGATGGGCGAGGTCGAGGAAGAGCGCAAGGTCTAGGGCGAGGGGCGCGGCGAGGATCGAGTCCTTGCAGAGGAAGTCGATCTTGATCTGCATCGGGTAGCCCATCCACCCGAAGATGTCGATGTTGTCCCAC
>CAZRJG010000101.1:0-4417 GCA_964600365.1 uncultured Acidimicrobiia bacterium | reverse complement strand
GTGGTGATGGAGCGGTTCGACGACTACTGGGGTGGGGCGCCCGACCTGGAGCCGGTGGGTGACGCCTGTGTGTCCCGGGTCGTGTTCCGGTCCATCGCCGATCCGGATGAGCGGATCGCTGCCCTCGTGGACGGGGAGGTCGACCTCATCCAGGGGGTCCCGGTCGCCAATGCCGGCGTCCTCGAGGAGGTGGAGTACGTCGACGTGTACGCCATCCCCAGCACCTCCCCCATGTGGATCGACCTGAACGTGACACGGCCGCCCTTCGACGACCGTGCGCTTCGACAGGCCATCACGCACGCAGTCGACCGCACGCTCGTCTCTGAGGTGGTGTTCGGCGGCTGGGCCGAGCCCCTCACGGCGCCCCTCTCGCCCCACAACCCCTTCGCACATCCGGGCCTGCCGTCGCTGGACGTCTCCACGGCCCACGCCCAGGGCCTCTTCACTGCTGCCGGGTGGGTGGACTCCGACGGCGACGGGGTGCTCGACAAGGACGGACAGCCCCTCGCCTTCACGCTCGACACCCTCTTCGAGTTCACCGAGGTGGCCGAGTTGGTGCGCGGCCTCCTCGCCGAGTTCGGGGTGCGCGTAGAGGTGGTGCCGGGGGACCGGCTGGTCCTCGCCGATCGCTTCGCGTCGGGCGACGGCGATGCCCTCCTCGCCGACTGGGGGGATTCGGCGTTCGACCCGATGGGACACTTCGAGGCGAAGTGGCACACGCGGGAGATGGGGACCGCATACGGAAGGGGGAACTACTCGGGGTTCTCGGACGCCCGTGTCGACGAGTTGATCAGGCTCGGCGAGATGACGGCGGATCCTGGTGAACGACTCGCCCTCTACCTCGAGGCCCAGGAGATCCTTTGGGAGGAAGCACCGGCGGTGTTCCTGGTACTCCCCCCGGTCATCGAGGCTGCGTCGCAACTCGTCGAGCGCTGGGAGCCCGCAATGGATGGGCGGATCAACCTCCACGACGTCTGCCTGGCGAGCGACTGACCCTCAGATCGGACCCGGGTCGAGGTACTCGGCAGGGTCGTCGCGATGGAGCGGAAGGCCCATCGTGAACACCGTCTCGCCTCCGTCCCGGCGGTAGGTGAGCGTGCCCCCCATCCGCGCAGCCAACCGACGTGAGACGTACAGGCCGAGGCCCATCGCATCGGTGAGTCCCCGACGAGCCGCCCCTGACTCGAAGGGAAGGAAGGCATCGCCTTCGAACCCCTCGGGCACCCCGTCACCGTCGTCCCGGACCTCGACCTTGCCGAGGGAACCCTCCTCGAAGACCCGCACGACGATCTCCCTTCCCCCGTGCCGGACGGCGTTCGTCACGAGGTTCCGCAGCACCTGCGTCGTCCGACGCGGGTCGGCCCACACGACGACGTCGTCGTCCCCCTCGATCCGGATCCGCTTGCCCGAGGCGAGGTCCTCCGGGATGGTCGCCGTCCATCGACGGGCAAGGTCGGTGAGGCTCGTGAACTCCGGGTACACCTCCACGCCGATGTCGAGACGCCCGACCACGAGCAGGTCGTCCACGATCGTCCGCAGGTGGTCGGACTCCCGGAAGATCGCCTCCAGGAACTCTGACCGTTCATCGACATCGACCTCCTCTGTGAGGAGGACCTCAGCGAAGCCCATGACGCTGGCGAGTGGGGTGCGGATCTCGTGCGCGACGGAGGAGACGAATCGATCACGGTTCCGGGTCAGGGTTGCCAGGTCCGTGTCCTGGTCGACGACCTTCCTCGCCATGCCCTCGAACGCCTCCACGAGGGAGGCGATCTCATTCACGGTGGACTCGATCGGCGCGTCCTGGACTGCGCGCTCGACACCGAATGCAGCCATCCTCTCCTCGAGGTGGGTGAGGGGCTTCACCGTTCGGCGGGCGAGCAGGGAGGCGAGCAGGAACCCAGCGAGGAGGGAGAGGCCACCGGCGAGCGCCAGGACCCGGTCGTGGGCGGCCCGGCGGCCGTGGCTCGCCTCCAGTGGGACCCCGACCTCCACCACGACCTCATCCACCCCCCACTCGGTGAGGTCGATCCAGGAGGCGAGCGCCACCTCCTCGCCGAACACGACCTCTGAGGGAGCGGTGCTACCCGAGGCCCCCACCACCCTGGCCCTAATCCCGAGGCCGGCCACCGATTCGTCGTCGAACAGATCCACGAGCCTCCGGCCGAGGATGAGGGTCCCGACGGGGGTGAAGGGGGGTGTCACCTCCAGGACGGGGAGCGCGGCATAGGCGACCAGGTCGTCGCCGTCGCGGAGGGCGAGGCCGGTCTGGCGGAGGCCGAGCAGGGAGGCGCTGCTCCCCGGATAGCGGCCGCCGACGTCGCGGGCGCTCCGATGGGAGTCGTCGCGTGCGAGGAGGGAGCCCGACGCGTCGAGCACGACCGCGTAGTCGAGGCCGGTGTCGAAGAGGGTGCGGTCGATGAACTGGCGAAGACCGCGCTCCTCGCTGCCCTCGACGAGCGCCACCACGTCGGGGCGCCCCGCGGTGCCCTCGGCGACGTTCTCGACGTCATCGACGGCGATCTCGATCGCCGCCGCCATGAAGAACGTCGCCTGGGAGAGCCGGTCCTCGTCGGCATCCGAGAGCGCCCCTTCGAGAAGGACGCTGCTCGTCACCACCGTCCCCAGCACGACGACGAACGCCGTGAGGGCGTAGATCATGGTGAGTCGCGCGTGGAGGCCGGTCATCCCATCCGGGATGTTACGGATCCCACGACGCATTGAGAGGGGGCGGCGCCAGGCGCCGCCCCCTCTCACCCGAGCGCAGCATGCTCAGATGAACAGGATCTCCGAGTCCTTGGTGATCTCGATGAACTCCGAGACGTTGAGGATGCCGTCGAGCGCATCGATCATGTCCTCACGCTCGAGGCCGAACATGTCGACCGAGAGCTTGCACGCCCAGAAGTGGGCTCCCATGTCGGACAGGTGGTCGATGAACTCGGGCACCGTCGGGATCCCGAGGTCACCGATCTGCTTCTTCATCATCGACGTGGCCATGGTCTGCATGCCCGGCAGCGGCGCGAGCGCGGCTGGCATGTGGGCGGCGGGGTTGCCGACCGGGGAGAAGTGCAGGTGGTCCTGGCGCTTCTTCGTGATCATGTCCATGCCCCAGAAGGTGAAGAACAGGTGTGCCTCCATACCCGACTCGAGGGCGCCGTTGGCCATGATGAGGCCGGGATACGCCATGTCGAGTGAGCCCTTCGAGCACACGAAGGCAATGGACCGGTCTTCGTCGTCACCGAAGTCGGGAACGAATGGTTCGCTCATGCGCGGTCTCCTCTCTACACGCAGCCGACGGGCTTGGGCAGGCCGGAGACGTACGCCATCTTGCGGGCGGGCTTCTTCGGGAAGAGCTGGAACAGCTCCTTCGTCGGGATACCGCCGGCCGTCGTGACCCGCCGGAGCGTCGCGGTCTCGCCCTGCTCCTTGTAGTCATCACGCAGGAAGGTGATGACCTTCCAATGGGCGTCGGTGAGCTCGATACCGATGGCCTTCGCGAGCTCTGCCGCGAGGTCCTCGTTCCACTCGTCGTACTCGGTCATGAAGCCGTCGTCATCCACCTGGATGTCGGTGTGGGCGATCGTGGTCACGGGCATGGGTTACCTCTCTTGCTCATGGGGGGTGCCGGTGGGTCGGGGCCCGGAGATCGACCGCAGCATGCCGATGGCGCGCTGGAGGCCGACCCGGACCTGGGGGTCGCGCATCTGGGCCAGGAGGCCGAACATCGAGGGGACCTCCTCGGTCCCGTGCTCGGCTTCCTCCGCCTGCTCGTGGAGCGCCGTGGCGGTGCTCCGCAGGAGGCCCATGATGTCGGGCTGGGTCATCTCCTTGACCGTGTCGAGGATGAGGACCACGTTGTCACCGAGGGCCGCGACGTCGTCCTCGGTGTAGTTCGTGACGACCTCGTCGAGGAGGCCTATTCCCTGCCGGAGGAACGCGAAGTACCCCTTCGCATCCATGTCGGCGAACCGGGCGGTGAGCGCCGCGACTGCGTCGGTCGCGAACGGCGACGCGATGTCGAGCAACTCCTGGATCGACTCCAGCTGGGCGAGCAGGCCTTCGAGCCGGTCCGCGGAGGACGCCACCCGGAGCCCGAGTCGCTTGAGGTCGTCAAGCGAGATGTCAGCATCGTCGAGCTCTGCACTCACCGCCGCCAGGTCACGCGTGGCGAGGGGCATGAGGTCGCTGGTGAGCTCTTCCATCGACTCACGTCGCCGGCGCTGGGCCATCACCTCCTCGGCGATGAACGCCACCTGCTCGGTGAGGGCATCGAGCTTCGCCTCGAGGCGCTCGGTGCGGTCGAGTACGTCGGTGGTCACGCGTCCGCCTCGATCTTCCCTGCCATCGACATCGCTGCCGGAAGCGGGAGGTCCTTGCCGGGAAGGAGGATGTTCCAGTAGATCCACTTGAACATCATCTT
>CAZRJG010000100.1:0-4558 GCA_964600365.1 uncultured Acidimicrobiia bacterium | reverse complement strand
CCCCTATGCTCTCCGCAGTCGAGAGATCGGAGCACTGGTGGATGTCGAGTTGACGATCCGGAACCCGAGCGGTCTCCATGCACGCCCGGCAGCCGTGTTCGCCGAGGCGGCCGGGGAGTTCGCCTCGCAGATCACCGTGAGGAACCTCACCGCCGACAGCCACGTCGTGGATGCCAAGTCGGTGCTCATGGTCCTCACCCTCGGGGTGCAGCCCGGGCACCGCATCGGGTTGGAGGCCGAGGGGCCCGACGCCGAGGAGGCCCTCGCCAGGCTCACCGAACTCGTCGAGGCCGGCCTCGGCGAGACCCAGACCGACTGAGATCACCCGGCGGGCGGTCTCACAGCTCCAGCGAGCGCACTGCTTCGGCGGAGGCGGCCTGCAGGGCCATGGCTGCTGCCCGTTGCAGGTCGGTGAGGTCGCTCCCGCGGACTGCCCGTCGCACTGCGGCGAGGGAACGCGGGGTCATGCTGAATCGCCGGATCCCCAGCCCCATGAGGATGAGGACGGCCTGGGGATCGCCGGCCATCTCCCCGCAGACGGAGAGCTCGATGCCCGCCGAGGTGGCCGCATCGGCGGCGGTGGCGATGAGGCGCAGCAGCCCCGGGTGCAGGGGATCCTGGTACCGCTCCAGCGCCGGGTTGCCGCGATCGGCGGCCATCGTGTATTGGAGGAGGTCGTTCGTGCCGAGGCTGGCGAACTCGAGGGACGAGAAGAAACTGCTCGCCGAGAGGATCGCGCCGGGGATCTCGAGCATGACGCCGAGGTGGATCTCCCCGTGGGGGACCTCCTCGTGTTCGAGCTCCTGGCGAGCGCGGGAGGCGAGTTCCACCAGGAGGGCCGCATCGTCGGCGTTCGCCACCATCGGCGCCATCACCTTGACGGTCCCCGCAGTGGCGGCGCGCATGGCGGCACGGAGTTGCGTCGTGAACAACTCGGGACGGTCGTGGGCAATGCGCAGGGCCCGCACGCCGAGGAAGGGATTCGCCTCGTCGGGGAGTCGCAGGTAGGGGAGCGGCTTGTCACCGCCGACGTCGAGGAGCCGGATGATGACCGGATGCGGCGCGAAGGCCTCCACGACGGCCCGGTACGCGTCCGCCTGTTCGTCCTCACCGGGAGCGCTGGCCCGCTCGGCGAACAGGAACTCGGTGCGGAACAGGCCGACGCCCTCGGCCCCGAGGGCGACCGCGTCGTCCGCCTCCTCGGGCGTCCCGATGTTGGCGAGGAGCGTCACACGGGTGCCGTCCTGGGTCACCGGGGGAAGGGACGCCTCCTCGTAGGCCACCTCTACTTCCCGTTCGAACTCGAGGAGGAGGGAACGAAGCCGGGTCAGGGTGTCCTCGTCGGGTTCGACGTACACCTCGCCCGCCGTGCCGTCCACGGCGACGGTGCCCACCACGTCGGGGTCGAGTCTCCCCAGCATGCCGCGGGCGCCCACCACTGCGGGGATCCCATAGGCGCGGGCGAGGATGGCGACGTGGGACGTGACGGATCCCTGCTCCATGGCGAAGCCAGCCACGAACTCGCGTGGGAGGCGTGCCGTGACGGACGGTGGGAGGTCCTCGGCGAGTACCACCACGGGGGCGTCCAAGGCCGGTAGCTCCGCGTCGGGGACCCCCGCAGCACGGCGAGCGATGCGCTCGGCGACGTCGAGCAGGTCGACGGCCCGCTCTGCCAGGAGGTCGCTGTCGACGGCACGCAACTGCTCTGCGATCTCCTCGGCGGCGACCAGCACGGCGGCCGAGGCGTCCAACAGGTGCTCCTCGATGGCCCGCTTCGCTCCGGCGGCGAGGCCGGGGTCCTTCGCCATGGTGGCGTGTGCGGAGAAGATGGCCGCCTCGTCGGGGTTCCCCGCCTCCTCGACCGAGCGCGCGAACCCCTCCAGCTCGGCGGCGGCGGTGAGGCACGCCGCCTCGAGGCGTTCGACCTCCGCGCTGGTGCCGTGTTCGCTCGTCGTTCCCCGCGGGGGTGGCTCCGGGACCCGCACTATGACGGGCGGTGCCACGGCAACCCCCGGGGAAGCAGGCGTGGCAGCGATCACATCCATGTGGGTACGATGGTAGTGACATGGGTAACCCCGGGAGGGGGAGATGGGCATGACCGCTGGACAGCACGCGCTCACCGACCTGTTACCGGTGGAGGCCATACGGCTCCACCAGCGCGCGTCGGACTGGAAGGACGCGGTTCGACTGTCCGGGGTGGCTCTCGCCGCCAGCGGTGCCACGACCGAGGCCTACATCGACGAGATGATCGCCGTCGTCGAGGAGCTCGGGCCCTACATCGTCATCGCTCCGGGCCTCGCCCTCGCGCACGCCCGCCCGTCCCCGGCCGTGCATCGCCCCGGGTTGTCCTGGGTGACGCTCACCGATCCCGTTGAGTTCGGGCATCCCCAGAACGATCCGGTGGACGTCGTCGTCGGACTGGCGGCCCCGAGCCAGGAGTCGCACGTCACGGCGCTCGCCACACTCGCGGAGCTCCTCTCCGATGCGGACCGCCGGACCGCACTGGTCTCGGCGAGGGAGCCGAGTGACGTGCTGGCGATCATCGTCGGGTTCCAACAGCAGGCAGACGACCAGCAGGCAGGTGAAGCATGAGGATCCTCGCGGTGTGTGGAATGGGACTCGGAAGCGGCCTCATCCTTCGGATGCAGGCCGAGAAGGCGTTGAAGAAGCTGGGCGTGGAAGCCGACCTCGAAGTGGCGGACATCGGCTCGGCCCGGGCGATGGCGAAGAACGCCGATCTGATCGTGACCTCCAACGAGCTCGCCGAGCAGTTGGGTGAGGTGGCGGCGACGATCGTGACGATCGAGAACTTCATCGACCTCGACGAGATGACCAGCAAGTTGCAGGCCGTACTCGACACGGCGTAGGCACGGAGGGAGGTGGCACCCCGGTAACCGATCCACGAGGGGGCGAGTCAATACAGAGGCGAGAATGGAGGTTCTAACGCCATGGACGTAGTGGCAAACATCATCGAATTCGTCGTGGAGGACGTGCTCAGTCAGCCGTTCTACCTTGTTGGCCTGATGACCGCCGTTGGACTCATTGCCCTTCGGAAGTCGGTCGGGGAGATCATCGGCGGCACGTTCAAGGCGACGATGGGGTTCCTCATCCTCGTCGTGGGCGCCACCGCCGTCGTGAACGCCCTGAATCCCCTTGGGACCCTCATCCTCGAGGTGACGGGCGCGCAGGGCGTGGTCCCCACCAACGAGGCGATCACCGCGATCGCGGCCGAGCAGTACGGGACCACGGTGGCGTGGTTGATGGCCTTGGGTTTCGTGATGAACCTGATCATCGCCCGGCTGACCAAGCTGCACTATGTGTTCCTCACCGGTCACCACATCTTCTTCATGGCCACGATGCTGGCCGTGGTGTTGCAGACGGACGTGGTCGGGATGGGCACGCTCCAGACCGTCCTCGTGGGTGCCGTGCTCCTCGGGACGATCATGGCGATCATGCCCGCCTTCACGCATCCGTGGATGAAGAAGGTGACGGGGGGCGAGGCGCTCGCAATGGGGCACTTCGGTTCCCTCGGCTACATCGCTGCGGGTGCCACCGGCCAACTCGTCGGCAAGAAGGGCGAGGACGACAGCACCGAGAACCTCAACCTCCCCCAGGGGTTGCGTTTCATGCGGGAGCCGATGGTGGCGACTGCCTTCGCGATGTTCATCATCTACTTCGTGTTCGCGATCATCTACCTCGCCCAGCAGGGCGTGGCCGATGCGGTGGCCGGTCTTGGCCTGGCACAGGGAACCGATGCGGCGTCATACCTCATGGCGAACCTGCTGTACGCGCTCAACTTCGGCGTCGGCGTGGCCGTCATCCTCTATGGCGTGCGGACCATCCTCGGTGAGATCATCCCGGCGTTCGCAGGCATCGCAGAACGGGTCGTCCCCGGGGCACTCCCCGCACTGGACTGCCCCGTGGCGTTCCCCTACGCCCCCAACGCCGTCCTCATCGGCTTCCTCGCCAGTGTGGTCGGTGGCCTCCTGAGCCTTGGCCTCATCTCGGTCTGGCTCGGTGCGGCCTTCGGGATTGCCCTCATCCTCCCGGGCATGGTTCCCCACTTCTTCACGGGTGGGACGGCCGGTGTCTTCGGGAACGCGACCGGTGGACGCCGTGGAGCGGTCCTCGGCGGATTCGTCAACGGCGTGCTCATCACGTTCCTCCCGGCGTTCCTGCTGCTCGTGATGGGTGACCTCGGATTCGCCAACACCACGTTCGGCGACGCCGACTTCGGTTGGTTCGGCATCGTGGTCGGAAACGCGGCCAAGCTGGGTGCCGTCGGCGGGACCATCCTCCTGGCCGTGATCGTCGGGGTGCTCCTGTGGTTCGCCTCGTGGTTCCAGGCCAAGTACGTGGAGACCGGATGGGTCCCCGGAGGAGAGCCGGCGAGTGAGGAGCAGGCCGCCTAGGCCGAGTTCCGTCCCCGGTCCCCACGGGGACGGGGGTTTCGACCCGGAACGACCCCCACTTGAGTGGGGGTCGTTCCACGTTTCGGGGCGACACACCCGGAGGGACTGGCTGTGGTCGGCCGTTGGCCGATCCTCGCGACTCCTCG
>CAZRJG010000099.1:0-4702 GCA_964600365.1 uncultured Acidimicrobiia bacterium | reverse complement strand
GCCAGGTGTACGACCAGATGCCCGATCCCAAGTGGGTGATCTCGATGGGCGCCTGTGCCAGTTCCGGTGGGATGTTCAACAACTACGCCCTCGTACAGGGCGTTGACCACGTGGTCCCGGTCGACGTCTACGTGCCCGGGTGCCCCCCGGGCCCCCAGTCGCTCATGCATGGGATCCTCACGCTCCACGACAAGGTCATGAGCGGGGAGTTGGCGCGATGAGCGAGGAGGCCCCGGTGGAGGACACCCCCGAGGACGTCGTGGAGGCGCCGCGCGCTCTCCCCGAGAACGACATCCTCCGGGCGATCGTCGAGCCGTTCGACGGAGCCGAGTGGCACCTCAGTCACGGACAGGATGTCGTGGACCTCACCGCCGAGGACTGGGTGGCGTTCGCCGAGGCGGCAAAGGCGGCCGGATTCGAGATGTGCGTCGACGTGACCGCCGTCGACTACCTCGGCAGGCGGGAGATCCGCTTCGAGGTGGTCGCCAACCTCCTCTCGGTGGAGCACGGGCTCCGGCTCCGCATGCTCCTCCCGGTCGACTTCGACCCTGGCGAGCCGACGATGGTCCCGACCCTCACCGGGGTGTGGCCGGGGGCGAACTTCTTCGAGCGCGAGGTCTTCGACATGTTCGGCATCGAGTTCGAGGGCCACCCCGACTTGAGCCGCATCCTCATGCCCGACGAGTGGGAGGGCCACCCCCTTCGTAAGGACTTCGCGGTCGGAAGCGTGCCGATCCAGTTCAAGGACGCCCACAAGGCCACCTGATGAGCGACGAGAACACACCCACCGAGGATCTCGAGACCCGCGACGTCTGGATGGCGGGCACCGAGGAGCCCGAGTGGCTCCGCCACGCCACCGACGAGGGCGCCCAGAAGATGCGCCTCGAGGAGACCCAGGAGCGGCTCGCCGAGCAGCTCGGCACCGTCGTCGGTGACGACTTCATGTTCGAGGAATCGATCGGCGACGACGAGCTCATGATCGTGAACATGGGCCCGCAGCATCCGTCCACGCATGGCGTGCTCCGGCTCCACATCGAGCTCGAGGGCGAGATCGTCCGACGGGTGAAGCCGATCATCGGCTACCTCCACACCGGCATGGAGAAGACCGCCGAGACCCTCCCCTTCATGGTGGGCGGCACGAACGTCACCCGCATGGACTACCTCGCGCCGTTCCACAACGAGCTCTGCTTCTCGCTCGCGGTCGAGGAGCTGCTCGGCATCGACCTCCCGCCCAGGGCGGAGGCGATTCGACTTCTCATCACCGAGCTCAACCGGGTGTCGTCGCACCTCGTCGCCCTCGCGACGAACGGCATGGACATCGGGGCCCTCTCGATGATGCTCTACGGCTTCCGCGAGCGCGAGCAGATCCTGGAGTTCTTCGAGAAGACGACCGGACTCCGGATGAACCACAACTACATCCGTCCGGGTGGCGTCGCCGCCGACCTCCCCGACGGGTGGCAGGACGATGTCGCTGCCATCCTCGAGACCCTCCCGCCCCGACTCCGGGAGTACGACGACCTCCTCAAGGAGAACATGATCTGGAAGGGGAGGACCCAGGGCGTTGGCGTCATCACCGCCGAGGAGGCCCTCGCTTGGGGGATCACCGGCCCGATCCTCCGCTCCACGGGCATCGCCCACGACCTTCGCAAGTCCCACCCCTACTCGGGCATCGACCAGTACGACTTCGAGGTCCCCACCGGCACGAACGGCGACGTGTACGACCGCTATCGCATCCGGGTGGAGGAGATCTGGCAGAGCCTCGAGATCGTCCGCCAGGTCGCCGAGGCGATGCCCGCCGGAGACTTCAAGACCGATGACCGCAAGGTCTCTCCGCCTCCCCGCAAGCGCATCGATGAGTCCATGGAAGCACTCATCCATCACTTCAAGATCCACACGGAGGGCTTCAAGGTCCCCGAGGGCGAGGTGTACGTGGCGATCGAGTCACCCCGTGGGGAGTTGGGGTGCTACCTCGTCTCCGACGGCGGGGCGAACCCGCTCCGCATGCACACCCGTGCCCCGTCGTTCGCCAACCTCCAGTCGGTGCCCGTGATGCTCTCCGACTCCCTCCTCGCCGACTCTGTGGCGGCGCTCGCGAGCGTCGACCCGGTGATGGGAGACGTCGACCGATGAGGGCGTCGCTCCGCCACCGTCTGTCCCCCCGCAGGGGGGAAGGGGCCCCCGCATGGTCGCCGCAGGCGACCTCATGCGGAGTAGGGGGCCGGGAACTGTCTCGAGGCGGCCTCGGCGCCCCCTACCTCCGACCTCGCTGCGCTCGGCCGCAGGGACCTTCCCCCATGAATGGGGGACAGACATGAGTTGGTCAGCCGAGTCGATGGCCCGTGCCGAGCAGATCCTCGCGAGGTACCCGCACAAGCGGTCGGCGGTCATGCCGCTGCTCTACGTCGCGATGAAGGAGGACGGCTACCTCACCGAGGAGGGCATGGAGTTCGTTGGGGAGCTCACCGGGCTCACCGCCGCCCAGGTCCAGTCGGTGGCCACCTTCTACGTGATGTACAAGACGGAGGAGAAGGGCACGTACCTCGTCTCCGTCTGCACCTCGATCTCCTGTTACCTCATGGGTGCCGACGACGTCCTCCACGCGATCGAGGATGCTGCGGGGGTCCCCGCCGGTGAGACCGATGGCACGATCGCCGTCGAGCACGCCGAGTGCATCGGTGCATGTGGTGGCGCTCCGGCCTGCCTCGTGAACTACGAGCTCGTCGAGGGCCTCACCCCCGACAAGGGGCGCGACATGGTTGCGTGGCTCCGCAAGGCGCTCCCCGAGGTCATCAACACCGACGAGCTCCAGACGCTGTTCGGGGGCGACACGTCCTTCGACTGGGCGATCAAGGAGGAGAACGGCGCCGTCGGGCCGTACCCCGCCTTCCCCGTCTTCGGCACCGCCGCCGAGAACACCGATGCCCTCGAGCCGGGGAGGCAGGCGTGAACGAGCTGCGCGTCCTCACCGAGCGGATGGTCGCCCATCCGAGCGACTCGCACACGATGGAGCGCTACCTCGCCACCGGCGGGTACGAGGGCGCCCGGGCCTCGATCGGCCGGACCCGCGACGAACTCGTCGACCTCGTGAAGGAGTCCGGGCTCATCGGACGCGGCGGCGCAGGCTTCTCGGCCGGGATGAAGTGGTCGTTCATGGCGCCCGCCCGCCCGTCCTACCTCGTGGTGAACGGCGACGAGTCGGAACCCGGCACCTTCAAGGACCGCCAACTCCTCGAGCGCGACCCCCATCAACTCATCGACGGGATCATCATTGCGAGCATCGCGAACGAGGTGCACCACGCGTTCGTCTACATCCGAGGCGAGTACCCCAAGCCTGCCCGTCGCCTCCAGCGGGCGGTTGCCGACGCCTACGAGAAGGGCTTCCTCGGGAAGGGGATCTTCGGGTCCGACTTCGACCTCGAACTCACCATCCACCTCGGCGCAGGCGCCTACATCTGCGGGGAGGAGACCGCCCTCCTCAACAGCCTCGAGGGTCGCCGCGGCGAGCCCCGCCTGAAGCCGCCCTACTTCCCCGCCGCCAAGGGCCTCTACATGCTCCCCACGATCGTCAACAACGTCGAGACGATCAGCAACCTCCCGCACATCCTCACCAAGGGCGTGGAGTGGTTCAAGAGCCTCGCCCACGACGAGGACACCGGCTCGTTCATGACCTCCATTTCGGGGCATGTGAAGAAGCCGGGCAACTACGAGCTCCCCCACGGCATCACCTGGCGGGAACTCATCTACGACGTGGCCGGTGGGATCCGTGAGGACCGCGAACTCAAGGCGTGGGTGCCCGGTGGTGCCTCTGCCCCGTGGTTCGTCCCCCACGAGCACCTCGACCTCGTCGTCACGAAGAACGAGACCGGCAAGAACGGCTCGATGCTCGGTTCGGGTGCAGTGATCGTCATGGACGAGACCACCGATGTCGTGGCGGCCGCCGAGCGGCTCGTGCGGTTCTTCGCCGAGGAGTCTTGTGGCCAGTGCACCCCCTGTCGCGAGGGCACGACCTGGCTCGACATGATCCTCCAGCGGATCATGCACGGTGCCGGCCGACCCGAGGACCTCGGGCTCCTCGCCGACGTCTCCGACAACATCTCCGTCGGGATGGGCTGGCCGCCGAAGCAGACCACGATCTGCCCGCTCGGCCCCTCAGCCGTGAGCCCCATCCTGTCGATCCTCCGGTACTTCCCCGAGGAGATCGAAGGCCACATCGATCGCTCCCTGCTCGTCCCCGTCACCATCGACAGGAGCGGCGCATGAGCGAGAAGATCACGATCACGCTCGACGGCGTCGAGCACGAGGTGGATGGCGGGCAACTCCTCATCGCCGCTGCCGAGCAGGCCGGCACGTACATCCCCCGTTTCTGCTGGCACCCCCGTATGAAGGAAGTCGGCATGTGCCGACAGTGCCTCGTCGAGGTCGAAGGCCCCCGCGGCGTCATGCTCGTTCCCTCCTGCACGGTGCCGGTGAACGACGGCATGGTCGTCCACACCGAGTCGGATACGGCCAAGAAGGCACAAGAGGGCATCCTCGAGTTCCTCCTCATCAACCACCCGCTCGACTGCCCGGTCTGCGACAAGGGCGGCGAGTGCCCCCTCCAGGACCAGGCGTTCTCCCACGGGCCAGGCGAGAGCCGGTTCGTCGAGGAGAAGCGCCACTACGAGAAGCCGATCCCGGTCAACGACCTCGTGCTGCTCGACCG
>CAZRJG010000098.1:0-4706 GCA_964600365.1 uncultured Acidimicrobiia bacterium | reverse complement strand
GAGCGACTCCCGGAAGGCACGCAACGGTCGCTACATCGAGTCGATCGGCCGGTATGAGCCCCGTCAGGAGCCCTCACTCATCGAGATCGACAACGAGCGTGCGGTCGAGTGGCTCTCCCAGGGAGCCCAGCCCACCGAGCGCGTACAGAAGTTGCTCGAGGTCTCTGGAGCCTGGTCGACCTTCAAGATCTCCCGCGGGGAGATCCACACGGTCGGCGGCTCCGCCCCCGCCCCCGCCCCCGCCCCCGTCGCCGAGGCGGTTGCCGAAGCGGCTCCGGCCGTCGACGTGGACGACGCATCCTCCGAGGAGGAATGATGTCTGACGGCAAGATCGTCGAACAGGTTGTGTCCTATCTCGTCACGTCGCTCGTCGACAACCCGGACGAGGTCGAGGTCGAGGTCGTGGAGCAGGGCAACGACTCAGTCGTTGCCGAGGTCCGCACCGCCAAGCCCGACATGGGCCGGGTCATCGGCCGGAAGGGCCGTGTGGCGAACGCCATCCGCGCCGTGGTGGCCGTCGCCGGCGAGGAAGAGGGTCTGAAGACCGACGTCGAGTTCCTTGACTGATCACGCGGATCGGGTCGTCATCGGACGGCTCGGCAAGCCCCACGGGGTGCGGGGAGAGGTGGTGCTCCATCCGGAGCGCGATGACCTCTCCCTTTTCGCGTCCGGGACCTCCTTCGACACGCCGCGGGGGCCGCTCGTGGTGGATCGGATCCGACGACACCACGGCGCGGCGATCGTGCACTTCGAGGGGGTGCAGGACCGGACCCAGGCCGAGGAACTCCGGGGGATCGAACTCCGGGTCGCCCGCGCCGACGTGTCCCTTGAGCGGGACGAGTGGTGGGCGTCCGATCTCGTCGGGTGCACGGTCGTGGGCCGTGACGGCACCCTCCTCGGCGAAGTCGTCGACGTGGTCGAGGGAGTTGCCCAGGACCGCCTCGTGGTAGAGGGAAGCCACGGTGTCGTGGAGATCCCCTTCGTCGACGAGCTCGTCCCCGAGTTGGACCCCGCGGCCGGGAGGGTCGTCGTCGACGTCCCCGAGGGATGGTGGGGCGAGACGCCCTGAACGTGCCGAGGGCCCCCGAAGGGGCCCTCGTGCAGTCCCAGGACGAGCAGGGTCAGAGGAGGCTGACGGCTGTGCCCGCTGCGGTCACCATGATGGACGTGCCGGCGGAGGAGATCTCCGTCTTGAGGCCGATCACGACGTCCCCGCCGACCTCGGAGCACCGTTCCCGAAGTTCGGAGAGCACTTGCTCCATTGCGTTGGCGACCTCGTCGGGGCTCCCGACGGACGCTACTGCGATCACCATGTCGACGGGCGCGATGTTCGCCCCCGCAACGGTCTCAGTGGTGAGCAGCGCCGGACGGCTCATCGTCTCGGTGGACACCGTTTGGGCTGCCTTGCCGGTGGGTTGCTCGGACCCCTCCGGCACCCTGGGGGCGCCGAACTCGATTTCGACCAGCTCCTCTGCGAGGTCGCCCGTGGGTGCGGGCGGCTCGTAGTCGGCAGCCTCGTACGACGGCGGGTCGGCCGGAACCGGTGGGATGTCGTCGATCTCTTCGATTGGGGCGCCCTCCATGGCAAACGGGTCCTCGGCGGTCTCAGGAGGTCCGGGCGGGATGAAGGCGGCCGGGCCGTCCGGTTCCCCGGCGGGTGCGTCGAGGTCGGGGGTGTAGGTCTCGTACAGGGGGGAGACCTCATCGGCCGGAGGTGGTGGGATCAACTCGAATCCGTCGCTCTCGTCGGAGGCGATGGCGCCGAGCTCCTCGAGGACTGCCTCGACGTCGTCGGCCGGTGTGGGGGCCTTCGGGGGCTCCGCAGCCTCGAGTTCCTGCAGCGCTGATTCGATCGATCCATCCGTGGGCCCGACGGACTCGGGCTCGATGTCGAGACCATCGGGAAGGGCAGCGTCGGGGAGCGCCTCGTCGGGCGATTCGTCTGCTGGGTCCTGCTCGGGGTCCCTCGGGGCCTTCCTGCCGAAGAGCCCCGTTCCCTCGGCGAGGGCGTTGATGCCACCAGCCGCTGGTGCGGTCTCTTGGTCCGGGAGATCCCAAGGATCACCGGTGTCGATCGTGTTGTCCATGGCGTGCCTGCTCCTGTCCTGGGTGAGCCTCCTATGCTTCATCGGCAGTGAAGGTCTCGGTCATTACGATCTTTCCGGACTTTTTTCCGGGACCCCTCGGCATCTCCATCGTGTCCCGGGCGATCGAGCGTGGGGCGCTTTCGGTCGACCTCGTCGATCCCCGGTCCTTCACCGACGACCTGCATCGCACGGTCGATGATGCGCCGTTCGGCGGAGGGGCGGGGATGGTCATGAAGATCGAACCCCTCGCAGACGCCCTCGAGTCGGTTGGAGCGGGACGCCGGGTCATGTTCACGCCCGCGGGCGCGCCCCTCACCCAGGGCCACCTCGATCGCTGGGCGACCGAGGACCACCTCGTGCTGCTCTGCGGACGGTACGAGGGCATCGACCAGCGGGTGGCCGACCACCTCATCGACGAG
Organism: uncultured Acidimicrobiia bacterium; assembly: GCA_964600365.1. Taxonomy (GTDB): domain Bacteria; phylum Actinomycetota; class Acidimicrobiia; order Spongiisociales; family JAENVV01. The sequence continues at coordinate 2,200 of CAZRJG010000098.1, read as the reverse complement.
GAGGTGAGCCTCGGTGACTTCGTCCTCGCAGGTGGTGAGGTCGCCGCGCTCGCGGTCGTGGAAGGCGTCGCCCGCCTCCTCCCTGGCGTGCTCGGCAACCCGAGCTCGGCCGAGCGCGAGTCATTCCGCGACGGACTGCTCGAGGAGCCCCAGTACACCCGTCCGGCCGAGTTCCGTGGATGGGCTGTTCCCGAGGTGCTCCTGTCGGGCAACCACGCGGCGATCGAGGAGTGGCGGGCCTCCCAGCGCCTCGAGCGCACCGCCGAACGGCGGCCCGACCTGCTCGACGAGTCCTCGTAGGACGGACCCACTGATACACTCCCCGCTCCGCGGGTTCCCGCGCGTGCTTCCAAGGAGTCCCCATGAACGACCTCGAGACGATTGCGGCTGGACAGCTGCGCGATGACGTACCCCAGTTCCGGTCCGGTGACACCGTGCGCGTGAACGTTCGGGTGGTCGAGGGTGGCCGTGAGCGGGTCCAGGCATTCGAGGGCGTCGTGATCGCTCGCAACGGTGCGGGCGCCTCGGCCTCCTTCACGGTCCGCAAGGTGAGCTACGGCGTCGGCGTGGAGCGCATCTTCCCGGTGCACGCCCCGATCATTCAGAACATCGAGCTCGTGCGCCGCGGCGACGTGCGTCGCTCGAAGATGTACTACCTCCGCGACAGGGTCGGGCGGTCCGCCCGCATCAAAGAGAAGCGGGACTAGCGTCGCGATGAGTGGCGACCTGTCCGCGGCGCACAGCGCAGGGGCAGGGAGCAAGTCCGATCGCGGCACGGGCCTTCCGTTCTTCATCGAGCTTCCCCTGCTCGTCATCGTCGCGCTCGTCGTCGCCGTCCTCATCAAGACCTTCCTCGTCCAGGCCTTTTGGATCCCGTCGGGATCGATGGTGCCCACGCTCGAGATCGACGATCGGGTGCTCGTGAACAAGCTCGAGTACCAGGTGCAGGAGCCCGAGCGCGGCGACGTGGTGGTGTTCGACTCCCCCTATCGGGACGGGTCTGCGGACGCCGAGTCGTTCCGCGACCTCGTGGCCCGGACGATCGCCGAGTCGCTCGGTATCCGGACGAGCGGCACTCCTGACGATTTCATCAAGCGGGTGATCGCGGTCCCCGGCGAGACGATCGAGATCGTCGACAACCAGGTGTTGATCGACGGCGAGCCAATCGATGAGCCCTATCTGCCGCCGGGGGTGCGGATGCCCGACTTCGGCCCCGTCACCATTGCGCCCGGGGAGCTGTTCATGATGGGCGACAACCGCAACAGTTCCTCGGACTCCCGCGTCTTCGGTCCGATCTCCCAGGGCGAGGTCGTGGGCCGGGCCTTCGTGCTCATGTGGCCCTTCGACCGATGGAAGGGACTCTGAGGCGACGATGGGCCTCAACCCGTTCCGTGAGCACCGCCCGACGGCGATGGACATCGCAATGGTCGTGGGTGCCCTCCTCCTCACCGTTGCGGTGGTCGTATGGGCCCTGGCGGGGGGATGAACGACGAGGTCCGGGTGATCCAGCCGCACGCGGCTCGGAAGCGATACCTCTGCCCTGCCTGCGACGGCTTCATCGAGCCGGGCACCTTCCACTACGTGGTGCTCCCGGACGGGATCGTCGACCTTCGGCGCCACTGGCACCGCGGCTGCTGGGAGCGGGAAGCGCACCGAAGGGACATCTCACCCTGGTGAGATCCCGACGAGGACGCCGTCGGCGCTGAACCGCACCTCGACGAGGAGCACCCCCTCGGCCCGAACGGCCCGTGCGAGTCGCCAGAGTCGCGCCTCCTTCTTGCCGTCGATTCGGTCGAGGGGCCCGTCGGTGGTCCCGCACTTGACCTCGACGACCAAGTGCCGGCGGCGGTCTCCGACGATGAGATCGATCTCCCCATCGGGGGTGTGGAGGTTGGTGGCCAGGAGGTGCAGTCCCCGATCGGCGAGGACCCGTGCGGCGACGGCCTCTCCCAGGTCGCCGAGGCTCAGGTGGGCGGCTCGGGGCGGAGGCCTGTGGACTGCTCGACCTCCTCGATGTTCACGTCGCGGAAGCTCAGGATCCGAACCGAGGTGAGGAACCGTGCGGCTCACCGTCAGACACTTGTCGCCAAAATTCTCGGGCACTACCAATGTGCGAAGACTCACCGCTTAACGCCGGAGGAGCAGTCGGAGCAGGCCGAGGCGCCCGGCACCGGATCGGGCGGCGGGGGCGGCGCTCCGG
>CAZRJG010000097.1:0-4857 GCA_964600365.1 uncultured Acidimicrobiia bacterium | reverse complement strand
CCATGAGGGTCTCCGCCATCGTGAGCACCCGTTCCCTCGTCACCCTGCTCTCCGGACCGGAGATACTGATGGCGGCGACGGCGCGGCCATCGATCGCGAAGACGGGGGCCGCCACGCAGCGGATCCCCTCCTCGTTCTCCACGTCGTCGATCGCGAACTGGTGCTCCCTGATGCGACGCAACTCCACCAGGAGGGCATCGGGGTCCGTGATCGTGTTCGGGGTTCGCCGCTCGAGGCCCGCTGCCAGGACCCGGTCGACGATCGACGGGTCACCGTAGGCGAGGAGGGCCTTCCCGATGCCCGTCGAGTGGAGCGGCGAGACCGCCCCGACCCGCGAGTACATCCGGACGGGGTGCGAGGTCTCGACCTTGTCGACGTAGACGACCGAGGTGCCATCCATCACGCCGAGGTGGACGGTCTCCCCGGTCGCCTCCACCAACGACTCGAGCGTCGGTCGTGCCTCACCCTTGAGGTCCAGCTCGGCGAGGAACCGGGACCCCAACGCGAGGCAGCGCGCGCCAAGGTGGTGGCGGCGGTCGCTCGTCACCCGCACGAGCCCGAACTGAATGAGGGCGCCCAGGAGACGATGGGCCGTAGCCGGTGGGATGCCGCTCTCGCCGGCAAGTTCCGTGAGGGTGCTCCCCGGCTGCTCGGCAACCAGGTTGAGCAATGACAGAGCCTTGGAGACCGTCGATGGAATGGAAACCATGACCCCGAGTATTCCATATGTCGAGATCTTGGGTGTCGTGGCGTCGCACGACGCACCGAGACGACGGCGGTCAGACCAGCAGCACGTTGCGCAGCGCCCTCCCGACGCGCTCCGTGCCCGGGAAGTAGTCCCACTCCTGTGCATGGGGGTACGGGGTGTCCCACCCGGTCACCCGCACCACCGGGGCCTCGAGGTGGAAGAAGGCTCGCTCCTGGACGAGCGCGGCGAGCTCTGCGCCGAACCCCGACGTCCTCGTCGCCTCGTGGACCACCACGCACCTCCCGGTCCGCTCCACCGAGTCGATGATCGTCTCGAGGTCCAGGGGGACGAGCGTCCGGAGATCGATCACCTCCGCGTCCACACCCGACTCGTCGGCGGCGGCCACGGCGACGTGCACCATCGTGCCATAGGCGAGGACCGTGACCTCGGCTCCCTCGCGTACCACGGCCGCCTCGCCGATGGGCACCCGGAAGTACCCCTCGGGCACCTCACCCAGCGGGTGCGACTTCCATGGTTGGACGGGGCCATCGGGATGGCCGTCGAACCGGCCGTTGTAGAGGCGCTTCGGTTCGAGGAAGATCACCGGGTCGTCGTCCTCGATGGAGGCGATGAGCAACCCCTTGGCGTCCCGAGGGTTGGAGGGCACCACCGTCTTGAGCCCCGCGACATGGGTGAACAGAGCCTCGGGGCTCTGGGAGTGCGTCTGCCCGCCGTGGATCCCACCCCCGAACGGCATCCTGATCGTGAGCGGCGCCGAGAAGTCCCCCGCCGAGCGGTGGCGCAGCCGCGCCGCCTCGCTGACGATCTGGTCGTAGGCGGGGTACATGTAGTCCGCGAACTGGATCTCCACGCACGGCCGCAGCCCGTTCGCCGCCATCCCCACGGCCGCGCCCACGATTCCCGCCTCACTGATCGGGGCGTCGAAACACCTGAGTGCACCGAAACGGGCCTGCAGCCCCTCGGTGCACCGGAACACACCCCCGAAGTAGCCGACGTCCTCGCCGAAGACCACCACCAAGGGATCCGCCTCCATCGCCACGACGTGGGCGTCGCGGATGGCCTCCACCATCGTCATCGGCGGCATCCCTACAGACCCGCTTCCCGCCGTTGCTCGACGAGGTGCGGGGGCATCTCGGCGAAGACGCCCTCGAAGAAGTCACGAGGTGCCGGCGGGCCACCCCGCATCGTCCCGTGCGACTCGGCTTCGGCCTGAGCCGCTGCGACCTCCTCCTCGATCGATGCCTCCAAGGCCTCGAACTCCTCGGTCGTCCACGCACCCGTCCCCACGAGATGGCCAACGAGTCGCTCAATCGGATCCCCCAACGGCCATGAAGCCGCCTCGTCATCGGGCCGATACCCGGACGGGTCGTCGGACGTCGAGTGGGCACCGGACCGGTACGTCACCCACTCGATCACCGTCGGTCCGAGGCTCTTCCGGGCGCGTTCCACCGCCCACCGGGCGGCGGCGTGGACGGCCAGGTAGTCGTTGCCGTCGACCCGGATCGACGGGATGCCGAACCCGAGCCCACGGGCGGCGAAGGTCGTGGAGTGGCCACGGGCAACCCCCTGGAAGGTGGAGATCGCCCACTGGTTGTTCACGATGTTCAGCACCACGGGCGGGTGGTAGGTGGAGGCGAACACCATCGCCGAGTGGAAGTCGGACTCCGCCGTGGAACCATCACCGATCCAGGCCGCGGCGATGGCCGACTCGCCCTTGATCGCCGACGCCATCGCCCATCCCACCGGCTGGGGGAACTGCGTGGCGAGGTTGCCCGAGATCGAGAAGTAGCCGTGGTCCCGCGAGGAGTACATCACCGGGAGCTGCCGGCCCTTGAGCGGGTCGGCCTCGTTGGACAACACCTGGCACATCATGTCGACGAGCGGGTAGCCCGCGGAGATGAGGAGTCCCTGCTGGCGGTACGTGGGGAAGTTCATGTCCCCGGGTTCCAGCACGGTCTGGAACGCGCACCCGATCGCCTCCTCACCGAGGGCCTTCATGTAGAACGACGTCTTTCCCTGGCGCTGGGCGGTCTCCATGCGGCGATCGAAGATCCGCACGCGGAGCATGTCGGCCACGCCGGCCACGAGGGTGGTGAGGTCGAGTCCGGGGTCCCATGGACCCTTCGCCGTCCCGTCGTCGTCGAGGACCCTGATGGTGCGATACGCGAGCTCCCGCAACTCTTCCGGTGGGGCGTCCACCTCCGGCCGAGGCACGTCGCCAGGAGCGCAGAACTCCACATCCGAGAAGTCCGGGACATCGCCCGGACGCACCTTCGGCTGGGGGATCTCGATTCGCACTGGTTCGGGTGAGGTCACCAGCCATCCTCAGTCATGGAGCGGGGATGGTACCCGGCGGCGCACCGCGGCCACCCGTGGTTCACCCGGGCTGGGCCACGATGGAGTTGTGGTGGGCGACACACCGCCACCGCCCCCCGGCGTCCTCCCACACGCCGGTGAAGCGAAGGGCCACGGTGGCCCCGTCCGGCTGCTCGACGCCGTAGGCCCCGACGACGAGCACAACGGGGCCGTACCTGCGCGCCTCCATCTCGGTGGGTCCGACGAGGCGGACGTCCTCCACGACCGAGCCGACGTGGAGGAGGTAGTCCCGCTTCCCCCGGACCACGCCGTCGTAGTTCGAATACACCCATGCCTCGGCGAGGATCGCGTCGAGTTCCCCCGTGCCTTCCTGGGAGATCGTGGCGAACCACGCTCGGTACAGGCCCGCCAACTCCTCCACAAGCGCGTCGGATGGCGCCTCCCCCATCAGCCAGTCCCCGGCAGGGACGTCAGCTCCTGCCCGTCCCGTGGGGCCGGACGACCTGCTCGATACCGCGTGCAGACGAGTTCGGCGGTCCTCGAGAGGTCGCGGCGGAGGGAATCGAGGGCGTCGTCGAGGTCACCCCTCGAGACGGCGTCAAGGAGCTCGCCGTGCAGGTCGGTCTGAGGATCGAGCGACGGCCTGAGGCTGAGGGCGACCCTCCGGCAGCGCTCGGTGTGGCTCCACAGCAACTCGATGAGGTGGCCGAGCCACTCCGACCGGGCCGCCGCGTAGAGGGAAACATGCAACTGCCGGTGTGCGGCCGACGCCCGCGCGTACTCCTGCCGCGCATAGGCGTTGAGCATCTCCTCCCGCACCTCCCAGAGCCCCGAGAGATCCATCTGGAGGAGCGACGACCAGCCTCGCCTGATCGCCTCCTCTTCGAGGATGATGCGGGTGGCGTACGCGTCCTCGACGTCCGCCACCGAGATGTCGGCCACACGGGCACCCTTGTTGGGGGTGGCATCCACGAGACGCTCGGCCTCCAACCTGCGCAGCGCCTCCCGGATGGGGATGAGGCTCACCCCGTGCGCGTCGGTGAGGTCTTGGAGCCGGAGGGGGGAGCCGGGCTCGTACTCGCCCGAGATGATGGACGCCCGGATGTCCCGGTAGACGCGCTCGACCGCACTCATGGATTCGACCTCCAAGTGTCGTCTCCCTCGGCGCTTCCCACCAACGGAGGGCCCCCAGGCGAGCGTATCAGGCGTATGGCACAGCGTCCATGAGCACTCATGTCCCGTGATCCATCCCTGCTCATCCCGCACTCTCCGTGTCGCGATCCCTGGTCGGGTGCATTCTGCACATCGGCCTCCCATGATGTTATAAGATCGCCCGATGAGTTCCAGCAGTCGGCTCGCACCCGAACAGTGGCCCGTCTTCTCCGAGGTCGACGCGGCGGGGCATGAGAGCATCCTCTTCGGGCATGACGAGCAGACTGGACTGCGGACGATCATCGCCATTCACTCCACGACACTCGGCCCCGCACTGGGCGGAACGCGCTTCTACCCGTACGGCTCCGAGCACCACGCACTGAACGACGTCCTCCGCCTCTCCGCGGGGATGAGCCTGAAGTCGGCGGCCGCCGGGCTCGAGCTCGGCGGCGGCAAGGCAGTCATCGTCGGCGACCCGGCACTCCTCAAGGGACCCGACCTCCTCCACGCCTACGGGCGGACAGTCGACCGGCTCGGTGGCGCGTACATCACGGCCGAGGACGTCGGAACGACCGTCGAGGACATGCGGGTCGTCAGCGAGAGCACCCGTTGGGTCACGGGGCTACCCCTGGAGGCGGGCGGCTCGGGGGATCCCTCGCCGCTCACCGCGGTGGGTGTCA
>CAZRJG010000096.1:0-5173 GCA_964600365.1 uncultured Acidimicrobiia bacterium | reverse complement strand
TCTCGTGGCAGCCGTAGGAGGTGCCCGCCGAATCGGGGTGGTTCTTGAAGAGGTAGATCTCCCCGCGGATCCCTTCTTCGAGGAGTCGCTGCTCGGCCGCCTGGACGAGGTCGCGGAGGATCCACTCCCCCGCCTTGTCGTGAGCGACGAGGTCGAGCAGGTCGTCGCATTCGGCCGTGGCGTACTCGGGGTGGGAGCCCACGTCGAGATACAGGCGCGATCCGTTCTCGAGGAAGACGTTCGACGAGCGCCCCCATGTGACCACTCGTCGAAAGAGATAGCGGGCCACTTCGTCAGGGCTGAGGCGTCGTTGGCCCTGGAACGTGCAGGTGACCCCGAACTCACTCTCGAGGCCAAAGACACGACGACGCATGGAGGGAGCGTACCCCGGGCTCCCTCCGGGCCTCGCGTCAGCCGACAGGGTTCGGGGCGAGGTTGAGCGCAGTGATGGAGATCACCCCATCGCGTGCGGCCTCGACGTCGGTGCCGGAGAGGTCACGCCGGGCCAACAGGGTCCCGTCGAAGTCGTGGACGAACCGTCCACCACCTTCGGGCCGGAACAGGCCTCCGTATCCCGTCGCAGCCAGTGTCGTTCGCCGTCGCTCGGTACTCGCGTCTGCACCATGCGGAAGGTTGACGTTCACAACGTCCGCGCCGTCGACGGTGCCATCGGCCAACAGGTCGGAGAGGATGTCGCTGCACACCGAAGCGAGCCGGTTCCACATGTCGGCGGACGCAGGAGACATGGCCGCCTCCCGCCACGCCGGCCAGTCCGTCATCGTTCCGGTCGAGAAGGCGACGCCGGGGACTCCCAGCGCCCACCCCTCGATCACCGCCCCGACGGTCCCCGACGACCACACGTACGCAGCCCCGTGGTTGTGGCCGATGTTGATCCCACTCACGACGAGGTCGGGCTCGTCGTCGGCGAGGTGCCCTACACCCAGTTGCACACCGTCGGCGGGCAGGCCGGTGTGGGCCCACCCCTCCAGCGGGGCCGCGAGGTCCTCCACGCCGATCGCACCGAACCGAGAGAGCGCCTTTCCCGACCAGCTCCGCTCTCGGTCGGGCACGACCGTCCGGACCACATGGTGCTCGGAGAGCGACGCAGCGAATGGGCCGAGCGCGGGACTCCCCACGCCGTCGTCGTTCGTGAGGAGGATCCAGCCGGAGGACACGTCAGAGGGAGAGGCGCTTGAACGTGCGGCGCTCAGCACCACGCTCCAGGACAGCAGCCTCCCACGAGTCGACTTCGCGCTCGGTGACGGCGCCGAACGCAGCCGTGACGGCCGCCACCGAGGCGTCGAGGGTCCGGCCGGGCTCGAATCCATCCCTGAGCGCCCCCACCAGTTCCTCGGCGGGCCCTCCGATGGCAGCGACATCTCGCTCTTCGGCAAGTGTCCCGTCGTAGGCGATCCGATAAAGCCGATCCTCGTCGGGACCCGAGCCGAGCTCGGCGACGAGTACCTCGACCTCCCAGGGCTTCACCTCGTGCGTGAAGATGTTGCCGAGCGTCTGTGCGAAGGCATTGGCGAGCGCCTTCGCCTGGACGTCGGTGCGGCCGTAGAGGTACCCCTTCAGGTCGGCGTGGCGCACGCCGGCCACTCGCAGCGACTCGAACTCGTTGTACCGGCCGACGCCAGCGAACGCGATCCTGTCGTAGATCTCGGCGATCTTGTGGAGCGTCGTGGACGGGTTCTCGGCGAGGAGGAGGATGCCCTCGTCGTACTGGACGGCCGCGATGGCGCGACCACGGGCGATGCCCTTTCGCGCGAACTCTGCGCGGTCCTTGACCAGCTGTTCCGGCGGGACGTAGAACTGGGCGTTCATCGGACGACCTCCCCGTGGGCGATCCGAGCCACCTCGGCCACCTCCGCGTCGGGCACCTCGCGGTAGCCGTCGACGTCGATGGACACGACGACTGGCATGATCCCTCGGTCGAAGTCGGGGCCGGAGGTCGCAACATCCTGCTCTGCAGCCGCGATGAGCGCCCTGAGCCCGAGGGAGACCGCCCCGCTGGCGTCGACGTCTGCCTCGTACGAGGCGCGGAGGTAGGACCTGGCCTCCCGGCTCCCCGACCCCGTGGCGCCGAAGGCGATCTCCTCGTACCGGCCACCGACCACGTCGAACGTATAGAGGCGCCCCGTGTCGGCTGCGAGGTCGTAGCCGGCGAACAACGGCACTACGACGAGGCCCTGCATGGCCATGGGGAGCGCTCCCCGCACCATCCGCGAAAGGTAGTTCGCTTTCCCCTCGAGGCTGAGCCGACTCCCCTCGATCTTCTCGTAGTGCTCCAACTCGGTCTGGAACAGGCGGACCATGTCGATGGCGAGCCCCGCCGTTCCCGAGATCGCCACCGCCGCATGCTCGTCGGCGGGGAACACCTTGCGCATGCGCCTGTTCGCCACCGAGTAACCCTCGGTGGCCTGACGGTCGCCGATCATCACGACGCCCGACGAGTGCCGCAGCGCAAGCACGGTCGTTGCCTCCGGAGCCGTCACGAGTCCGCTGAGGCCATCTCCGGTTGGGAGCGCAGGGGCGTGTCCCATCTCGGCCAGGAGCTCCGTGAAGCCCCCCGTGGCGGGACCTGCCAGCGAACGCAGGTCGTCGATCATTCCCCGCCCTTCTGCACGTAGTTCCGGACGAATTCCTCGGCGTTCTCCTCGAGGACGGAGTCGATCTCGTCGAGGAGGTCGTCCACCTCACCGGTCTCCGACGAGACCGAGGTCGCCTCCTCGGCTGTGTCCTCGGGCACCTCGTCGCCAGTACGGCGAATTCGTTCGCGATCGGTCATTCCCCACCACCTTGCAGTGCGTCCAGGAGGCCTGTCACGTCCTCGACGTCGTCGAGGAGGTCGCCCACGTGGGCCCGGGTGCCTCGCAGGGGATCAAGCATAGGCACTCGCTTGTAGTCGCCCTTGGCGTCCTCGAACACGAGTGAGTCCCAGTTCGCTGCGATCAGGTTCCGTCCGAAACGCTCCACGCACCGGCCCCGGAAGTAGGCGCGCGTGTCGTCGGGTGGCTCGTGGGCGGCCCTCCGTACCTCCTCGTCGTCGAACAGTCGACGCATAGCCCCCCGAGCGACGAGGCGGTGATATATCCCACGGTCCGGTCGGAGGTCGTGGTATTGGAGATCCATGGTGCGGATCCGGGAATCGTCCCAGGTCGCGCCCTTCGCCACGGCCCGGTCGAGGAGCCTGAACTTGGCCGCCCAGTCGAGCCGATCGGCCGCGTGGCCCGGTCCGCGTTCGATCGCCCCCAAGAGGTCCGCCCATTCTGCGAGGAGGGCGACGGACCATTCGAGGTCCGCCGAGCGCGCCCACGTCGCACACCACTCGTGGTACTGCCACTGCAACTCGAGGGCGGTCATCCTCCGCCCGTCGGCGAGCCGGATCGGCTCTGCGAACGAGAGGTCCCTGCTCACGACGCGCCCTGCGAGCACGGGGTCGAGGAGCGTGAGGTCGTCCGGTATCCCGTCGTCCTCGAGCGCACCGAGGAAGAGCGAGAGCGCCCCGAGCTTCACCCATGTCTGGACCTCCGACCGGGTCGCGTCGCCATGGATGACATGGAGTCGGCGGTAGCGGTGGTCGGCGTGCGGCTCGTCGCGTGTGTTCACGATCGGGCGCTTCAGCGTCGTCTCGAGGCCGACGACCTCCTCGAAGAAGTCGGCCCGCTGGGTGAGTTGGAAGTCGACGTCGGGCTGGCCGGCCTCGCTCCCGACCTTCCCACTCCCCGAGAGCAGTTGCCGTGACACGAGGAAGGCTGGCAGCGCCTCCACGACCCGCATGAAGGGCAGATCCCGACTCAGGAGCACGTTCTCGTGGCAGCCGTAGGAGTTGCCCTTGCCGTCGGAGTTGTTCTTGTAGAGCGCGAGCACCTCTCCCCCGGCGAGGGCCCGCTGGGCGCCGGCCATGGCGATTCGGCACACCTCCTCCCCCGCGACGTCGTACAGGGCCGCCTGCCGGGGGTCGATGGTCTCGGGCGACGAGTACTCGGGATGGGCGTGGTCCACATAGAAGCGAGCGCCATTCGAGAGCACTGTGTTGACCGCGGCGGCCTCGTAATCAGGGTGAAAGGCCTCGATGTGCGTCGCAGCGCGCGCATCAGACATGGGCTGCTCCGAGTCATATGACCAGCTGAAGCGGTCCCCGCCGTCGCCGACCGAGTGGACGACGAGCGCCGATGCCAGCGATGGGTTGAAGGCTTCGGCGCCCCTGATGAGGATCCCGAACTCGGTCTCCGTGCCGAGGACCTTCGGGACGACCATCAGAGGTAGTGGCCGGTCGGAACCGTCTCCACCGTTCGTTGCTCTTCGCCCTGCTTGCCCACGACCGTCCTGACGTAGACGATCCGCTCACCCTTCTTGCCGGAGATCCGGGCCCAGTCGTCGGGGTTCGTCGTGTTGGGGAGGTCCTCGTGCTCGGCGAACTCCTGTCGGACCGAGCCGATGAGGTCATCGACGGTGATGCCTCCCGGCCCACCGTCGATCGACCGCTTGATCGCCGTCTTCTTCGCCCGACGCACGATGTTCTCGATCATCGCACCGGACGCGAAGTCCTTGAAGTAGAGAAGTTCCCGATCCCCGCCTTGGTAGGTGACCTCGATGAACTCGTTCTGGGGCGATTCGGCGTACATGGCCGCAACGACATCCGAGATGCGGTCCTCGAGGTGCTCGCCCTCGGCCCCGAAGGCTTCATCGTCGAGGGGAAGCGTCGGGGGGAGGTAGATGGAGAAGATCTGCCGGGCGGCTTCCTCGTCGGGACGATGGACCTTGATCTTCACGTCGAGGCGCCCTGGGCGCAGGATCGCCGGGTCGATGAGGTACTCGCGGTTGGAGGCGCCTATCACGATGACGTTCTTCAGCGCCTCGACGCCATCGAGCTCGGAGAGCAGCTGGGGGACGATCGTCGACTCCACGTCGGAGGAAATCCCAGTTCCACGGGTCCGGAAGAGGCTGTCCATCTCGTCGAAGAAGACGACGACCGGGGTGCCGTCGCTCGACTTCTCCCGGGCGCGGTGGAAGATCAGCCGGATGTGCCGCTCGGTCTCGCCGACGTACTTGTTGAGCAGCTCGGGACCCTTGATGTTGAGGAAGTAGGCCGTGGCGCTCTCCTGGCCCGTGCGCTCGGCGACCTTGCGGGCGAGCGAGGAGGCGACGGCCTTGGCGATCATCGTCT
>CAZRJG010000095.1:220-5505 GCA_964600365.1 uncultured Acidimicrobiia bacterium | reverse complement strand
GCTAGACACCTCGAACCTCGCCGAGGACTCCCACGCCCTATTGGCGGGCCCCGGTAGCCTTGCGCCAACCGGACTCCCAGGAGCAGCGACATGGAAATCATCGGGTACGTCCTCGTGGTCATAGGAGTGGCCGCCATCGCCTACGGCGTGATCGCGTCGCGACGTCGTTCTGACACCGCCTCTCCCGAGACCTCCGATGACGCGGCATCCGACCTCGACGTCCGGATCCGTCCGACTGTCGGTTCCTTCCATGTGGATGGCGAGACCGCCAAGGTCGACTTCGCGGTCCCGGTCCCCGATGGGGGAGCCGACGACGTGCTCGCCGACTTCCTCGAGTACGAGGCGATCGAGGTGGTGAGGGAGAAGGCCCGGTCCCTGCCGATCGACCAGGTCACCAAGGTGATGGCCCTCGCGGGCGGCACGCAGGTGCGGGTGGTCGAGTTGCCGTCGGCCGGTGTGCTGCCCCCCGAGATGGAACCACCGGTCTCGCTCCACCTCGACGCCGGGGACGACCCGCTCGCCCATTCGCTCAGCTCCTCGGTGGACACCGCCGACGCCGGCACTCCCTCCGAGGACCGACTCCCCCCGCTCGGGGCGGAGGTCCGGGTCCCCTCCGCAGTGGAAGCGGGCCTGCGCACCCTTGGTATCGACGTGTGGGCCGCCGATGCGCCAGAGCTCGTGCGGGGGCTCGTCACGCTCCACCGCTACTCGCTCGAGGAGAAGGACGACCATACGTACCTCGCCCGCAAGGCTGGGGTCACGACGCTCGTACGCGACGTCCCCCACGCCGGCGATGACCATCCCGAGCTGGACGAGGGAGCCATCCGGGCATTCGTCGCCGACTTCGTCCAGTCGGGCGCCGATCGCGGCATGCTCGTGACCGCCAAGTACGCCCCGTATGCGATCTACGAGCGCGAGCGCACCGAACCGCGTATCCAGTTCATCTCCAGGGAGCGCATGCAGGGATTCATCGACCGGATGGCAACCAGTTGATCGCTGCTCCACGGTCGGCGCCCCGGCGCCGGCGGCCACATCTGGTCCCCTTCCCGAAATCCTTGTAACCGCGCGCGCAGAGTGGTTCCCTGTGCCGTGCGTCAAGCGGACAACTGATAGGGACCGGAGTGAGAAAGACATTCATCCTCGACACCTGCGTACTCCTCGCCGACCCTCACGCTCCGCTCCGATTCGAAGAACACCACGTTGTGCTCCCCCTGATGGTGGTGGAGGAGCTCGACAAGATGAAGACCCGTATGGACGAGATCGGTGCCAATGCCCGGTCCGCCCTGCGACTCCTCGAGGAACTCGGCGCGTCCGAGCTCGGTGGCCTCTCCCGTCCCGCACCGCTCCCCGGTGGCGGTGACCTCCGGATCGAGGTGAACGGCATCTCCTCGGACCGGCTACCGACCGTGTTCGACGGCACAAAGCCCGACAATCGGATCCTCTCCACCTGCCTCAACCTCGCCGATGCCGGGGACCACGCCGTCCTCGTGACGAAGGACACGGCGCTCCGCATCAAGGGGGCCCAACTCGCCCTCCCCGTCGAGGACTATCGGGCGGACACCGCCGAGGTGGACGAGCTCTACTCGGGCGTCGTCGAGGTGGAGGTCGGGAAGGCGGCGATCGATCGCTTCTTCGTCGACGAGAAGCTCATCCTCGAGCACTCCGATGCCCTCCTCAACCAGTTCGTGATCCTCAGGAACGGGCCCTCCCAGTCGGCGCTCGGCAGGGTCATCCAGGTCGAGCCGGAGGTCGTCGTGAGTCGCACCGGGAGCTCCCGCCAGATCTTCGGCATCGAGCCCAAGAACCTCCGGCAGGTCTTCGCCACCGACCTCCTCATGGACCCCGATGTGCCAGCCGTCTCGATCATGGGGATGGCCGGGGCCGGCAAGACCTTCCTTGCGCTCGCAGCCGGGCTCGAGCAGGTACTCGAGCAGCAGCGGTACCGGCGGGTCGCGGTCTACCGACCGCTGGTGGCCGTCGGACGCCAGGAGGTGGGCTACCTCCCGGGCGACCTCGACGAGAAGCTCACCCCGTGGATGGCGGCGGTGCACGACAATCTGCACGCCCTGTTCAGCGACCTCCCGCCCGATGAGGCACGACACCTCGTGGAAGACCTCGTGGAACGCGGCGAGATCGAGATGTCCTCGGTCACGTACCTCCGCGGTCGCTCCATCACCGGCGAGTTCGTGATCATCGACGAGGCGCAGAACCTCGAGCTCTCGACGCTCAAGGTGATCCTCACCCGCATGAGCAAGGACTCGAAGGTGGTGTTGTGTGGCGACCTCTCGCAGGTCGACAACCCGTACATCTCGCCGTACGGCGGCATGGCGGCGCTCATCGAGAAGTTCAAGGGCACGAACCTCTTCGGGCACGTGACGCTCGAACGAAGCCTTCGGAGCCCCCTCGCGGAGGCCGCGGCCCGGATGCTGTAGGGCGGCTCGCGGCCCCCACGGTCGGGAGCCGACCGGGCGTCAACCCTCGTCGGCGTCCCCCAACGCAGCCCGGCGCTGCTCGAGCAGTTCGAGTGCCTGCATGAGCGAGAGATCCTCGGGATCGTCGGTGTCGGCGAGCGAGGCCATCACCTCGCCGTCCCACACGAAGTGCTTCTTCCGCTGGCGGAGCAGCCAGATCTCGGTGCCCTCGTCATCCAACCCGATCGGCTCCTTGCCGTCGGCCTTCGAGTTGCCGAGGAGCACGAACCCCTTCGGGAGGCGGAGCATGAGCACCGCTCGCTCGAGGCTCGTGTCGTGGAGGCGATCCGGGTCGGCAAGCGTCCGGTACTCCTTCTCGGTGTTCACGTAGGGGCCGAAGCGTCCGGGTGACACGACGACATCCTTGCCCGTCTCCGGGTGGGCGCCGAGCAGCTTCGGCCACTCGAGGAGCTCGAGTGCCTGGTGAAGTGTGACGGAGGCCTCGGCCATGCCCTCCTGCAACGATGCCCGCTTTGGCTTCTTCTTGGAGCCGGGCTCCTGCTCGCCGAGCTGCACGTACGGGCCGTAACGGCCGTTGAAGACGTAGACCCCGAGTCCCGTTGCAGGATCGGTGCCGAGCTCCGTCGGTCCCGCAGCAGCAGCCTTGAGGAGTTCTTCGCACTTGTCGGCCGTCAGCTCGTCGGGTGGGAGGTCGTCGGGGAGCGAGGCCCGGACGCCGTCGCGCTCCAGGTAGGGCCCGTACCGGCCGACGCGGGCGACGATGTCCGTCCCCCTGATCGCGATGGCGTTGATGACCCGCGGGTCGATCTCATCGAGTCTGCCCTCGATCTGGGGCTTGAGGCCGGGGTCGTCGTCCGCGCCGAAGTAGAAGGCCCGGAGCCACGCCGATCGCTCCTCCGTCCCCTCCGCGATGCGATCGAGGTCTGACTCCATCTCGGCGGTGAACTGGTAGTCGACGAGCTCGGCGAAGTGGCTCTCGAGGAGGTACGTCGTCGCAAAGGCGGTGAAGGAGGGGATGAGCGCCGATCCCTTCTTCCAGACGTAGCCCCGATTCTGGATGGTGGAGATGATCGATGCGTAGGTGGAGGGGCGGCCGACGCCCAGCTCCTCGAGCTCGGCGACGAGGGACGCCTCCGTGTAGCGGCTCGGTGGCTTCGTCTCGTGCCCGACGGGCTCGATGGCGCAGCCGGTGAGGGCAGCACCCTCCTCGACCCGTGGGAGGTGGCGCTCGTCGTCGTCCTTGCCCGATCCCTGGTCGGCTCGCACATACGCGGCGAGGAACCCGGGGAAGGTGATCGTCCTACCGGAACTCGTGAACTCGGCGGTCCGTCCGTCGCTGGTGGCTGCCTCCATGACGATGCGCAGCGTCTCGCCCTTGGCGTCGGCCATCTGGCAGGCGAGCGTGCGCTTCCAGATGAGCTCGTACAACCGGCCCTCGTCGGAGTCGACTTGTCGGGCGACGACGCCAGGGTCGCGGAACTCGTCGCCGGCGGGCCGAATCGCCTCGTGTGCCTCCTGGGCGCCCTTCACCTGTTTGCCGTAGAACCGGGGCTTCTCTGGGACGAACTCGCTCCCAAAACGCTTCGCGGCCAAGCTCCGGGCGGCCGTGATCGCAGTCCCCGACAGGTTCGTCGAGTCGGTCCGCATGTAGGTGATGTAGCCGTTCTCGTAGAGGCGCTGTGCCGCCCGCATCGTCCGTGAGGCGGTGAAGCCGAGCTTGCGCCCCGCCTCCTGTTGGAGTGTCGAGGTTCGGAACGGTGGGTAGGGGCGGCGCGTGTACGGCTTCGTCTCCACTGACACGACCTTGAACGGTGCATCTGCGAGGGCGTCGGCGAGGCCGGTGGCGGCCTCCTGGTCGAGGACGAGCACGTCCTTCTTGAGGGAGCCATCGTTTGCGAAGTCCGAGCCGGATGCGACCCGGGCGCCGTCGACGGAGCGTAGCCCGGCCTCGAACGAGAGGTCGTCGCACCCGCCCTCGGCGACGGTGGCGGTGAGGTCCCAGTACCCGGCCTTCACGAAGGCGAGGCGTTCCCGCTCCCGCTCGACGATGACCCGCACCGCAACGCTCTGCACCCGTCCGGCCGACAGGCGAGGCTTCACCTTCTTCCACAGGACTGGCGACACCTCGTAGCCATAGAGTCGGTCGAGGATGCGTCGGGTCTCCTGGGCATCGACGAGGTGCTCATCGATCTCGCGGGGGTGGGCGAGGGCCTCTTCGATCGCCGACTTGGTGATCTCGTGGAACACCATCCGCTTCACCGGAACCTTCGGCTTCAGGACCTCACGGAGGTGCCATGCGATTGACTCCCCCTCGCGGTCCTCATCGGTTGCGAGGTAGAGCTCGGGAGCGTTCTTGAGCTTCGCCTTGAGCTCCTGGATGACCTTCGACTTGCCGCGGGTGTTGATGTAGATGGGCTCGAAGTCGGAGTCCACGTTGACCCCGAGGCGTGCCCATGGCTCTTCCTTGAACCGCTTTGGGATCTCTGCTGCGGTCGATGGGAGGTCCCGGATGTGTCCAACCGAGGAGGCAACCTCGTACTCATCGCCGAGGAATCCGGCGATGGTGCGGGCCTTCGCCGGGGACTCGACGATGATGAGGGGTTTGGGCACGGGGGCAGGGATATTACGGACGGCGGGAACTTGTCAAGGTGGTGGGCTCCACGACCTCGACCGGGGACGGGGCGTCCCGGCACCGGTGGGAGCCGCCCCGACGGCGGTACCCTCGCACTCGCATGGATTCGACGGAGACGCCTCGCACGACGCTCCAGCTCATCCGAAGGGGTCAGTTCGCACGGCTGTGGGCCGCCGGCCTCGTGTCGTCGCTCGGCGACTGGGTGAGCCTCTTCGCGACGC
>CAZRJG010000095.1:0-210 GCA_964600365.1 uncultured Acidimicrobiia bacterium | reverse complement strand
TCCGGTGTCGCCGTCCCCCTCCTCGGCCGTTTCCTCCCCGCCGTCCTGTTCGGTGCCGTGTCGGGCGTCGTCGCCGATCGATTCGACAACCGGAAGGTCATGTACGGGGCCGACTTCGCCCGCGGGGTGCTCGTGCTCGGGCTCGTCCTCGTCGACTCCCTCACGTCCCTCTTCTTCGTCACCCTCCTCATCGAGATGTTCTCCCTCATC
>CAZRJG010000094.1:0-5610 GCA_964600365.1 uncultured Acidimicrobiia bacterium | reverse complement strand
TCCCGTTTCCCCCGAGGGGGGACCCGATTCGGAGCAACACATCAAGGCGAGGGACCGGCACGGGCCACGACTACCATCGCCACCCGTGGCGAAGCTCCCCCACATCGCCTCCGGGAAGGTCCGGGAGATCTACGCAGTCGACGGCGACCGTCTGCTGCTCATCGCCACCGACCGCATCTCGGCCTACGACGTGATCCTCGGCGACCCGATCCCCGACAAGGGTCGCGTGCTCACCGGGCTCTCCCTCCATTGGTTCGACCTGCTCGACACCCCGAACCACTTCCTCTCCACCGACCTCGACGACCTCACCGGACTCGGCGACGACGAGTACGAGGAGTACCGAGGTCGCTCGATGATCGTGCGACGCGCCGAGGTGATCCCCGTCGAGTGCGTCGTCCGAGGCCACCTCTACGGCTCGTCGTGGCGGGAGTACCGGGACGGCGGCGGCCCGACGACCGAGCACCTGCCGACCGGCCTCCGGATGGCGGACCGGCTCCCCGAACCGATCTTCACGCCGGCCACGAAGGCGGCGTCGGGCCACGACGAGAACCTCGACGAGGCGAGTGCCCGGGAGATCCTCGGCAACGACCGCTACGAACTCCTCCGCGACCGGTCAGTCGCCCTCTACGAGGCCGCCGCAGCGCACGCCGCAGCGCGGGGCGTCATCCTCGCCGACACCAAGTTCGAGTTCGGTCTCGTCGACGGGGACGTGATCCTCATCGATGAGGTCCTCACCCCCGACTCGTCCCGATACTGGCCGGCCGACGAGTGGCTTCCCGGCAGCCCGGTTCCCTCCTTCGACAAGCAATTCGTGCGCGACTGGCTCGACAGCACCGGCTGGGACCACACGCCCCCCGCCCCCCGCCTCCCCGAGGAGGTCGTGGAAGGGACCCGGGGGCGGTACGTGGAGGCCTACGAGCGCATCACCAACAGTTCTTTCGACGACTACCTGGAGCAGGCATGAAGGTGACCGTGACGGTCCGTCGGCGCCCCGAGATCTCCGATCCACAGGGCACGACGGTGGCGAGGGCGCTTCGCGACCTCGGCTATGCAGAAGTGACGAAGGTGCGCGTGGACAAGGAGATCCGCCTCGAGGTGGAGGGAACTGACGCCGCCGAAGTCGAGGCCCGCGTGACGGAGATGTGCGAGAAGCTCCTCGCCAACCCCGTCATGGACGACTACGAGGTTCGGGTCGAGGCATGAAGGCCGCCGTCGTCGTCTTCCCCGGCACGAACTGCGAGCACGACGTCGTCTGGGCGTTGGGAGTGGCAGGTGCCGAGTCCGAACTCGTCTGGCACCGGGAGACCGACCTCTCCGAGTTCGACGGAATCGTCCTGCCGGGCGGGTTCGCCCACGGCGACTACCTCCGCACCGGTGCGATCGCCCGCTTCTCGCCCGTGATGGACGAGGTCCGACGCTTCGCCCGCGAAGGGAAGCCCGTGCTCGGCATCTGCAACGGCTTCCAGGTGCTGTGCGAGGCACACCTGCTCCCCGGGGCCCTCCACGAGAATCGAGACCTCAACTTCATCTGCCGCCCGATCCACGTGCGGGTGGAGTCCACCGACTCGGTCCTCACCCGGGCCGCAGAGCCGGGCCAGGTCCTCCAGATCCCGCTCAACTCCTACGAGGGCAACTTCACCGTGGCCGAGCCCGACGCCATGGAGGCGAAGGTGGTTGCCCGGTACAGCGGGCCCGACGGGACCGTGTCGGGCGCCACGAATCCGAACGGCTCGGTCGGGAACATCGCGGCAATCGCCAACAGCGCGGGGAACGTCGCCGGGATCATGCCGCATCCCGAGCGGGCCGTCGAGGACGTCCTCGGCTCCAGCGACGGCCTGGTGTTGGTTCGGTCCTTCGTGGAGAGCATGGAGCCCGCACATGTCTGACGATGTGACCACCGACGAGCCCGTCCACCGCCTCCTGGGCCTCACCGACGGTGAGTACCAGTCGATCGAGGGGATCCTCGACCGGGCACCCTCCGATGCCGAGTTGGCCATGTACTCGGTGATGTGGTCGGAGCATTGCTCCTACAAGTCCTCGCGTCCCCACCTCGGACGCTTCCCGTCCCAGGCTCCGTGGGTTGTCGTCGGGCCCGGGGAGAACGCCGGTGTCGTGGACATCGGCGACGGATGGCTCGCCGCCCTGCGCATCGAGAGCCACAACCACCCCTCATTCGTCGAGCCGTACCAGGGTGCCGCCACCGGGGTGGGTGGCATCCTCCGCGACGTGTTCACCATGGGCGCACGCCCCATCGGCCTCTGGAACCAGATCCGGTTCGGGAGCCTCGACCATCCACACAACCGGTACCTGTTCTCGGGCGTCGTCTCGGGCATCGCGGGGTACGGCAACGCTGTCGGCGTCCCGACCCTCGGTGGCGAGATCGCGTTCGACCCCGTGTACGCCGGCAACCCACTCGTGAACGTGATGTGCCTCGGGATCCTCCAACGCGACCAACTCGTGCTCGGCACCGCAGGTGACGAGGGTTCCATCGCGGTGCTCCTCGGCAACGCCACCGGGAGGGACGGCATCGGCGGCGCATCGGTGCTCGCCTCCGCGTCGTTCGACGAGGAATCGGGGTCCAAGCGCCCGAGCGTGCAGGTCGGGGACCCGTTCGAGGAGAAGAAGCTCATCGAGGCGTGCCTCGAGCTGTACGAAAAGGGGCTCGTGGTGGGGGTGCAGGACCTCGGTGCCGCGGGCCTCTCCTGTGCCGTCTCCGAGCCCGCAGCGCGGGCGGACATGGGCATGGACGTAGACCTCGCCGCCGTGCACACACGCGAGCCCGACATGACCGCTCCCGAGCTCCTCATGAGCGAATCCCAGGAGCGGATGATGGCCTTCGTGGCCCCCGAGCAACTCGACGAGGTGCTCGCCGTGGCGAGGAAGTGGGAGATCGATGCAGCCGTCGTGGGCACCGTCCGCTCGGGCGGCACGCTCACCATCCGCCACGACGGCAAGGTCGTCGCCGAGATGCCCGCAGCGTCTCTCTCCGAGGACGCCCCCGTGTACGACCGTCCTCTCGGGGAGCCCCACTGGCTCGAGAACGTGTGGGACAACACGATGCAACTCATGAAGCCGCCAGCCGTGGACGAGGCGCTTCTCCGCCTGCTCGACGACCCCTCCATCGGCGATCCGGCATGGGCGTACGAGCAGTACGACCACATGCTCTTCCTCAACACGGTCGTGGGCCCCGGCCACGACGGCTCACTCCTACGCGTGAAGGGCACGTCCAAGGGGCTTGCCGTCTCCACCGATGGCAACGGCCGCCAGTGCTACCTCGATCCCCGACGCGGCGGCGCACGACTCGTCTACGAGGCCGCACTCAACGTCGCGCTCACAGGCGCAGAGCCGATCGCCGTCGTTGACAACCTGAACTTCGGGAACCCTGAGAAGCCAGAGGTGATGTGGCAGTTCCGGGAGACGATCGAGGGGATCAGCGAGGCGTGCGAGATGCTCTCGGCGCCGGTCGTCGGCGGCAATGTCTCGTTCTACAACGAGACCGACGGCAACGACATCTACCCCACCCCGGTCGTCGGCCTCCTCGGCCTCGCCGATCCGATGCCCGACTCGCCTCCCCGTCTCGACCGGGCCGAGGCAGGGATGGAGGTGTGGCTGCTCGGACCGACCGGCGCGCGGAACCTCGCGGGTTCGGCGTACGAGCAGGTCATCGCCGGGCACGTCGGTGGGCGCCCCGATGCCCCGGACGCCTTCATGGCGCAGGGAGTGATCGAGGTCGCCATCGAGAACGCCCGTCGCGGGTTGGCTCCTGCCGTGCACGACATCAGCGATGGCGGCTTCGCCGTGGCACTCGCCGAGATGTGCATAGCGTCGGGCGTCGGTGCCGAAGTGGGTTTCACCGACTGGGTGGGCCTCTTCGCCGAGAACCCCCATCGGTTCATCGCGGCCGTCCCACCGGAGAAGGCCGACGAGCTCAGGGCACTCGCCGAGCACCACGATGTGCCCGCGACCCGACTCGGCACCTTCGGCGGGGATGAGATCAGGTTCGAAAACGGGGGGCCCGAGTCGGCGTCGGTCCCTCTCGATGCCGCCATGGACACATGGGAGCAGGCAATTCCCCGCAGGATGGGTTAGCCGGCGCCAGTGGCGCGTCCGAAGCAGAACACGTTCTCCTCGACATCCGCGAACACCCACCACTCGAACCCCTCGATGGCGTGGCGCTCAACGACGTGTCCTCCGAGGTCGACCACGCGCTCCTCGAGCGCTTCGAGGTCGTCGCAGGCGCCGTCGAGGTGGAGCTTGTTCTTCCCCGGCGTGGGGTCGGGGACCTCCTGGAGCGCAAGGCCCCAACCGCCCTCCTGCTGAGCCGAGAGGAACGTGAACGGGCCGACGACCGCGCGGACCTCGATGCCGAGCAACTGGGTCCAGAAGGCGGTCATCGCCTCACGGTCACGACAATCGACCATGACTTCGGTGATGCGTGGAACGACCATGTCGACAACACTACGGCCCATGCGCGGCGGTGACCTCCATTGAGCTACACCAGCATCCTCGACCTGTTCAAGGTGGGGATCGGCCCATCGAGCTCCCACACGGTCGGCCCGATGCTCGCCGCCGCTGACTTCGTCGCACGACTCCCGTCGGTGCCCGACCGCATCGAAGTGGAGCTCCACGGTTCACTCGCCTTCACCGGCGTTGGGCACGGCACCGACAGCGCCGTGCTCCTCGGGCTCATGGGCCATCGACCCGACGACGTGCCGCTCGACCTCGTGGAGTCGGTGATCGTCGAGAGCGCTGCATCAGGGTCGCTCCGCCTCCCCCAGGGAGCCGTCCCTTTCAACCGGGAGCGGGACATCGTCCGCATCCTCGAGATCCACCCAGCCCACGCCAACGTGATCAGGTTCGCCGCCGGTGGGCTCAGCGTCTCCTACGCATCGATCGGCGGCGGTTTCATCACCGAACTCGTCAACGACGAGCTCCCCGAGCCGGCTCCCCCGCCGAGCGTCCCGCACCCGTTCACCTCCGCCGCGGACGTGCTGCACGGGTGTAGCGACCGCGGATGCTCCGTGGCCGAACTCGTGTGGGCGAATGAGGTCCACCTCCACGGGGAGGCGGCGGTGAGGGCGCACGTGGACCTCGTGGTGGAAGCGATGCTCAGCTCCATCGACCGGGGCATGGCGTCGGTGGGCATCCTTCCCGGCGGGCTCGACGTCAACCGGCGGGCCAAGGAACTCGGCCTCGACCTGGTCGAACCGGACCCGGGGCACTCCCTCCCGCCCACCGGGCCGGCCGACTGGGCCGGGGTGTTCGCAACGGCGGTGAGCGAGGAGAACGCCTCCGGTTCCCGCATCGTCACCGCACCCACCAACGGCGCGGCGGGCATCGTGCCCGCAGTGCTCCGCTTCCTCCGTGACTTCTGCACGACGGTCGTGCCGGACCCCGAGCGAGTGTTCCTGCTCACCGCCTCGGGCATCGGGGCGCTCATCAAGCAGGGCGCAGGGATCTCCGGAGCCGAGTTGGGGTGCCAGGCGGAGGTGGGAGCCGCCTGTGCCATGGCCGCTGCGGGGCTCACTGCGTCGCTCGGGGGGTCCCCCGCCCACGTCGAGAACGCCGCCGAGATCGCACTCGAGCACAACCTCGGGCTCACCTGCGACC
>CAZRJG010000093.1:0-5810 GCA_964600365.1 uncultured Acidimicrobiia bacterium | reverse complement strand
ACCGCAACTTCGAGGGGCGCATCTCCCCTCACGTGAAGGTGAACTACCTCGCCTCGCCGCCCCTCGTGGTGGCCTACGCGCTCGCCGGGACCGTCGACATCGACTTCGGCACCGATCCCCTCGGCGTCGACGAGGACGGCAACCCGGTGATGCTCTCGGACATCTGGCCGTCCGCAACCGAGATCGCCGAGGTCGTCGGCTCGTCGGTCGAGACGATTCAGTTCACCACCGAGTACGGCAACGTGTTCGAGGGTTCGGACGAGTGGAAGGCGATCGCCACCTCCGAGGGCGACCTCTATGAGTGGAACCCGGCGAGCACCTACGTGCAAGAGCCCCCGTTCTTCGACGAGCTCACGCAGGACGTCGCCCCCATCGCTCCCGTCACGGGGGCGCGGGTACTCGTCAAGGTCGGCGACTCCGTCACCACCGACCACATCTCCCCTGCCGGGAACATCGCCGCCGATGCACCGGCCGGGAGGTACCTCCTGGAGCGAGGCGTCGAGAAGAAGGACTTCAACTCGTACGGATCCCGACGGGGCAACGACCGAGTGATGACCCGCGGCACCTTCGCCAACATCCGGGTACGCAACGAACTCGCACCGGGGACCGAGGGTGGCTGGACCACCGACTTCACCACCGGGAAGGTCACCTCGATCTTCGAAGCGAGCCTCAACTACAAGGCGCGGCAGATCCCGCTCGTCGTGCTCGCGGGCATCGACTACGGAATGGGATCGTCTCGTGACTGGGCAGCCAAGGGAACGTTCCTGCTGGGCGTGAAGGCCGTCATCGCGAAGAGCTTCGAGCGGATCCACCGCTCGAACCTCATCGGCATGGGCGTCCTCCCACTCACCTTCGCCGAGGGCGAGGACGCTGATGCGCTCGGCATCGACGGCACGGAGACCTTCTCGATCGAGGTCGACGACTCGGTGACGCCCCGCCAGGCGATCCCCGTGGTGGCGACGAAGGCCGACGGGACCGAGGTGCGATTCACCACGACGTGCCGCCTCGACACCCCTGTCGAGGTGCAGTACTACCGCAACGGCGGGATCCTCCACACGGTGCTCCTGCGCATGGCCCGGGAGGGCTGAGCCAGGCAATGGCTGTTCCGAAGGACCCACTCGTCTGGGTCGACCTCGAGATGACCGGACTCGACCCGGACGAGCACGTCATCGTGGAGATCGCCGTGATCGTCACCGACGGCACGCTCGACACCATCGTCGAGGGGCCCGACCTCATCATCCACGCCACCGATGAGGAGTTGGGGCGCATGGACGCCTTCGTGACGAAGATGCACGAGAAGTCGGGTCTCACTGCGGAGGTCCGCGCTTCGACCGTCACCGTGGCCGAGGCAGAGGCCGAGGTGATGCGCTTCCTGCGCACGCACGTCCCCGAGCCCCGGACGGGGTTGTTGGCGGGGAACTCGATCCACACCGATCGGATCTTCCTTACCCGCTACATGCCTGCGATCACCGACCACCTCCACTACCGGATCGTCGACGTCTCCACGGTGAAGGAGTTGGCCCGACGCTGGTACCCGGACCTGATGGGCGAAGCCCCGGAGAAGGGCGGAGCCCATCGTGCGCTCGCCGACATCCGTGAGTCGATCGACGAACTCCGCTGGTTCCGCGAACGCGCCTTCAAATGAGTTGGTTGTACCGACGCGTCGGTGAACTCCGTTTCGAGTCGTCCGGACTCACCCGCACGGGTTGGAACGACCACGACCAGCACGGGGGCCCTCCGTCGGCGCTGCTCGCACACGTGATCCAGCACGTGGACCTCCCCGTACCCATGCACATGAGTCGCATCACGGTCTCGCTCATGCATCCGGTTCCCATTGCGACCCTCGACGCGGTGCCGAGGGTGGTCCGCGCCGGCCGTCGGGTTGCCGTCGTGGAGGCCGATCTCGTACCGGTCGGTTCCGAGGACCCGGTGGCGACCGCCCAGGCGCAGATGATTCGCATCGAGGACGTGCCGCTCGACGACCTCCCCCGGCCCTCCTTCAGCGTGCCCGGGTCACCCGAGGACCACCCGATTGCGATCGACGCCGCGAAGTGGGCCAACAGTTCGGTCCCCCGATTCCACCTCGACGCCCTTGAGAAGCGCTCGGTTCACGGCGGCTGGGAGCGCATGGGCCCGGGCCAGGCGTGGTTCCGGATGCTCCACGACCTGGTCGAGGGAGAGCCCCACGAACCGACGTCGGAGTTCGTTGCGATCGCCGACACGGCGAACGGCCTCTCCTCGGTGCTCGACACCAAGTCGTGGGTGTGGGTGAATCCCGACCTCACCGTCGCCTTCTCCCGTCCCCCCGTCGGCGAGTGGATGGGGATGGAGGCGGCCGCTGACCCGCAGACCCATGGGGTCGGGTTGGTGCACGCCACCGGTTTCGATGCGCAGGGCACCTTCGGCCACGTCCTGCAAAGCCAACTCCTCATGCACCTGCCATGAAGGTCTCGCCCGACATCGGCACGATCGGCCGCGGCCTCGACCTCGCGTACCCGTCGAACCGCTTCGCCATCAACGTCGCGGTGCTCTCGGGCGTCGCCGGCGCCATCTTCGGGTGGTCTGGAACGGGCCTCCTCGGCACCGCCGTCATCACCGGCGCCTTCTGGGGGATCGGCTCGTTCACGGCGTGGGTCACCGGACGGGAGTTGCACCACGACGACCCGCGGCCTGCGGGGGCTGCGGCGATCCTCGCCCCGTTCGGCGCGGGTCTGCTCGGAGAAGCCGGCATCCTCATGGTGGTCGGCATCCTGATCACGGCCCGCATCACCCTGAACTCCACCGGACGGGGCCTCTCGAGCGTCGAGGGAGGGCTCGTCGTGCTCCTCGGCCTCTTCCTCTCCCAGACGATCAGCGGCTGGGCGATTGCGCTCGTCATGGCGGTCGGTCTGGCCCGCATCGCGACGAAGGACTACGCCCCCGCCGGCATCCGCTGGTGGGGTGGTATGGCCCTCGCGGGCGGCGCAACCACCATCCAGGCGCTCACCGATGGCTTCGCCGTCCCCCCCATCGAGACCGCCGAGCCGATCGCCGTCGCCATCGGTGCCGTCATGGGCGTCGGCATTGCCGGGAGGGCCACTCCCGAGGTCCCGACCGATTCCGGTGACGAGCCTCCGGAGGCCTCCGACCAGTTCGTCGCGAGGCTGCTCACCGTGGTCGCTGTGGTGGCGGCGGCATTGCTCTCCACGAATCCCGGCGTCGTGTTCCCCGCCGCAGCAGCCTGCATCGCCCTCTCCCTCCGACGCGCATGATCCCCGACTTCCTCCGCACCTTCCCCGTGAAGCAGTACGGCTTCGACGGCGCCGAGACCGAGACGGCGACACCGGTGGAGGAACCCCTCGAACTCCAGCTCCGCTATCCGGGCGATCCCCCGTCCACGCTTGCCGTGCTCATGCGCACGCCAGGGGACGACCTCGACCTCGTGGCCGGGTTCTTGCTCTCCGAACGCATCATCGAATCAGCGGACCACCTCGTGGAGCTGCGCGAGGCCGGTATCGGCCGGAACACCCACAACATCGTGCTCGCGACGCTCACCCCCGACCGCCTGCTCGAACCCCGTCCCGCCGACCGGTTCGGCATCACCTCGGCGGCCTGCGGCGTCTGTGGCACGACGGCCATCGGCTCGGCGACGGCGCACACGAAGGGGCTCGATCCCACGCTGCCGCAGGTGACGCCAACGGCGGTGGAGATGGCGCGTGCCGCTCTCGCTGGGCAGGCCCTCGGCTCCTCGACAGGGAGTACCCACACTGCGGCGGTCATCGACGCCACCGCCGGCGACACACTCATCCGCGAGGACGTGAACGGCCACTTCGCGCTCGACAAGGCGCTTGGCGGGGCCCTCCGTTCGGGTCGTCCCCTTGGGTCGGCGATGGTCGCGACGACCAGCCGGGCGTCATTCGAGATCGTGGAGAAGGTGGTTGGACTCGGCGCACCGGTGCTCATCAGCCACGGCACCCCCACGAGCCTTGCGGTGCGCATGTCAGCCGAGCACGGCGTGACGCTGGTCGCGATCAGCGGTGGAGACGCCCGAGTGTTCTCGGGCGTGGCCCGACTCCCTCAGACGGTGAGCAGGTAGTCCTCGAGGTCGTCGTCCCAGGTGAGCGTCACGAGACCGCGCGTCTGGGCGGCCTTGACGAACTGGAGGAAGCCGCTGAACCCGTAGGTCTTCTCACTGAAGTCGTCAACCTCATTGCGCAGCTTGTTCTTGAGCCCGGAGAGCTGCACGCGGCCACGCTTCGCCTCTGCGGTCACGACCTTCACGAGGAGGTCGAACGCGGCCTTCTCGCCCCCGCCCTCGGCCACGGCGATCTCCGGGTCGCCCGCGGCGGGACCGGGTGCGGTGGTGAGGATGCCGCGGCCCTCGAGATGGTGGACGAGCTCGCCGAAGCTCCTGAATCCGTATTCACTCTCGCTGAACGTCGAGTCCTTGCGCAGGAGCGTGCGCTTGAGTTGGGACGCGAGCACGGCCGTGTCACCGGTCGTGTGGAGGCCGGCGAGGGTTCCCATGACGAGCTTCTCGAGCTCGGGAACGGTCCGCTCCTTCTGCTCCGGTTCCCCGCTGCGAGGCTCCTCCGGCTCCGACCGTTGGCCATCGAGGTCCACGAGGCGCTCATAGAACAGGAACTCGTCGCAGGCGGGGGGGAGGAGGTTGGAGGTCGTCTTGCGCACCCCGAACCCGATCACCCGCTTGTCCAGCTCGCGGAGCTTGTGGACGAGCGGGGAGAAGTCCGAGTCACCGGTCCCGAGCACGAAGGTGTCGATGTAGTCGCGCTCCAACGCGAGTTCGATCGCATCGACCGCGAGCTTGATGTCGGCGGCGTTCTTGCGCTTGCCCATCCGCTGCGGGATCTCGATGAGCTCGACGTGGTGGCGGGTGAGGCGCTTGCGGTCCTCGTCGAAGAGGTTCCAATCGGCGTAGCCCCGGCGCACCACCACCCGGCCGCGAGCAGCAATGGCGTCGGCCACCGGCCCGTAGTCGAAGGTGACCCCGAGATCCTGGCGAGCGGAGATGGCGAGGTTCTCGTAGTCGAGGAATACTGCAATCCGGGAGTCCATGGCGTCAACGCTAACGACGCCCATCCGCAACCCGGGGTCGGACCGCCAGTACGCCTCCGTCATGCGGGCCGCTCCATCTCAAAACGGTCCCTCGTCGTGACGTACCCCGGGCCTACGGTGCGCCCGATCGCGTCGAGGGCCACCTGGTCGATGCGGGTTCCGTCGAGGACCTCGTCACGCACGTGGAACCGCAGGACGGTGCCGAACACGACGCCTGTCCCCTCGAATTCGACCACGGAGTGCAGGCGGCACTCCATCGCGGCCGGCGCCTCACCCACCCAAGGCGCCGAGACGTTGGTCCCTGGTATCGCAGTGACACCCACTTCGGTGAACTCGTCCACGTCGGACGCGAACGACGCCGACGTGGCGTTCATCGCCTCGGCGAGCGTCCGATCCACGATCGAGATCGTCCACTCCCCCGTCGCCCGGATGTTGGCAAGGGTGTCCTTTCGCTGCCCGGGACCCATCACCACCGTCGGGGGCCGGGCAGTCATGACGTTGAAGAACGAGAACGGAGCGAGGTTCGGCAAGCCGTCCCCACAGAGCGTGCCCGCCCAGGCAATCGGGCGCGGCACGACGAGGCCGGTGAGGAGCCTGTAGGCGTCGCCGGGGGTGAGTTCGGCGGCGGCGAGGCTGGTGAAGGATATGGATCGAGGCTACGACGCGCGGCGACCGACCGCGACACGTAGACTCGGTAAGAGAGTCGGCAACCCGAAAGGAGACAGCGTGGACGCCACGTTCGACGTGATCACGCT
>CAZRJG010000092.1:2201-5899 GCA_964600365.1 uncultured Acidimicrobiia bacterium | reverse complement strand
GTCGGGGCCGACCTGGGCATCGACGAGGTCATGGCCGAGGTGCTCCCCGAGGACAAGCACTCGAAGGTCGAGGAGCTCCAACGGCGAGGCGCCCGGGTCGCCATGGTCGGCGACGGCGTCAACGATGCGCCCGCCCTGGCGCAGGCCGACGTGGGGATCGCCATCGGCGCCGGCACCGACGTCGCCATCGAGTCGGCGGGGATCGTGCTGGCCTCCGACGACCCGAGGGGCGTGGTGGGGATACGCCTGCTCTCCCGGGCCGGGTACCGCAAGATGCTCCAGAACCTCGGCTGGGCCGCCGGCTACAACGTGGTCGCCATCCCGCTGGCGGCCGGCGCCTTCGCCTGGGCGGGGTTCGTCCTCGCACCGGCCGCGGCCGCGGCGTTGATGAGCGCCTCCACCGTGATCGTCGCCGCCAACGCCCAACTCCTCCGCAGGGTGGACCTCTCCCGGGGCGCGTGACGATGGTTGGGTGGTGTGGCGGGGGCTACCCGCCCACCACGGCCACCGAGGCGAACGGCCACGTGGTCGCCACCCAGTCGGCGGTCTCGGTGCGGAGGGTGTCGTCGAGGTGGGCGTGGTCGGCGGTCACCCACGAACGCAGGCGCACGCCGTTGGGTGTGCCCGGGTCGGAGGTGAGGTACACGCAGCCCACCACGGCGTCGCCGTCGAGGACGCTGAAGGCGAACGCCTCGCCCCGCACGAACTCCCCGAGGTGCGCCTCGAGGTCGGCGAGGTTCGCCTCCGCCGACATCGGGTACGGCCACCCGTCGGCCATCGGGAATCCCCGGGTCGCCCGGATGTGGTCGATGCTCCCCATCCACGCCGCATGGTCCCGCTCGTTGTGGGCGGGGCCGAGGGGCTCGAGTCGGTAGCCGGACCCCTCGAACGTCGTCAGGGGGTCGCACCCGTCGGGGATGATCCGCCTGCTCACGGCGAGCTCGGCTGCATCTCCCGGTGCTCGACGGTGCCGTCGGCGTGGAGGGCGAAGCGGCCCTCCCGACGCTCGTGCACCGGGTCGGGGCGGCCCCACGGCCACCCTCCGAACCCCGTGGTGCGGTAGTCGGCGAACGCCTGTTGGAGCTCCTCGGGCGTGTTCATCACGAACGGGCCCATCTGGAACACGGGGGCGCCGATGGGTCGCCCCTGGAGCATGAGGAACTCGACGGGCCCCTCGGTGGCCCGGACCGTGACCGGCACGTCGGGGCGGAGGCGGGTCCCGACGTCCTTGCCGACCCGGGTGCCGGCGACCGTCGCCTCCCCACCGAGGTGGCAGTGGAGCATGCGGTTCACGTCCGCCGGGGCGGTGGGGAGGGTCCACTCGGCGCCGTCCGCCAGGCGGATGAGCCAGATGGCGAGTTCCCCGTCGGGGTGCGATCCCCACGAGTCCGGGGGAGGCGACGGGGGAGTGGCGTCCCCGATCGGCCCGGCGATCACATCCACCGACACCCCCGGCGACGGGGTGATCGTGGGGATGTCCTCCGACCACAGCATCCCGAAGTGGGCGGGGACCATCTTCGACTCCGGTGGGAGGTTCAGCCAGATCTGGAACAGCTCGAGGGGGTTGCCGTCGTCCTCGGCGATGAGCGGGAACATCTCCGAGTGCTGGATGCCCGACCCCGTGGTGAGCCACTGCACGTCACCGCCCCCGTACCGGGCGGTGGCCCCCAGCGAATCGGAGTGGTCCACATACCCCCGTCGCACCACGGTCACCGTCTCGAAGCCACGATGGGGGTGCTGGGGGAAGCCGGGGACCTCGGATCCGTGGTACATGCTCCAGCCGTCCCGGTACGAGAAGTCCGAGCCGATGTTCCGTCCCGCCAGGGCCGACGGGTCGATGCCCTGGTTGGCGTTCCCGCCGGGGTAGTCGTCCACGTGGTGGACGGTGAAGATGAACGGGTCGAGGCCGTCCCACGGGAAGCCGAGCTGGACGACGTCGAGGATGGGGTTCGTCACGGGGACCACTCCTGAAAGGTTGACGGGTCAGAGAGTAGCCGGTGGGGGGCGTACTCGCGGGGAGGCCCGCCTGGGTGCGGCGACTGCTTGCGTCCTCGTGAAGAGTGACATAGATTAAGACAGTACGACATAGATCATGACATTCACGGTGGAGGCGCAGTGGCGACCGACGACATCACGGGACGGGACCCCGAGGCACCCACGCTGCGGGAGCGGAACCGGGCGGCGACGCGGCAGGCCATCATCGAGGCGTACGCCGAGCTCTCCCTCGAGCAGGGGTTCAACAACTTCACCATGCAGGAGATCGCCGATCGGGTCGGCATCTCCCATCGGACGCTGTACCGCTACTTCGACGACCGCGACGCCATCGTCGAGGGCCTGTACGCCGAGATCACCGAGCAGGCCCATGCCCCCGGATCCGACCGGTTCATGGACGGCAGCGGCCTCCTCCGTCACAACTACCGGGTGTTCGGCCGATTCCGCACCCCCATGCTGGTGGGCACGCTCATGATCGAGGCCGGCATGCTCGAGGCACCGGGGAGAGCTGCCCGTACCGAGTACCTGCGCGAGAAGGTCGAGGAGGCGGCGCCCGGGCTCAACGAGCTCGGACGCCGCCAGGTCCTCGGTCTCCTGCGCGTCGTGGCGGGCGCGATGGCGTGGGCCCGGATGACCGGCGACGAGATCGGCCTCGACGACGACGACGCCGGTGCCGCGTCGGCGTGGGCGATCGATGCCCTGCTCGAGGCTGCCTCGCGTGAGGAGGGGGACCTCTCATGATCCACCCCATTCCCCTCGTGGGCGCGGCCGACGCCGCCCCGGACGTCGTCGGTGGGAAGGCCGCCGGGTTGGGCCGGCTCATCGTCGCCGGGTTCCGGGTGCCCGACGGCTTCGTCATCCCCGCCGCCATCCCCGAGTACGAGGTCGGTGCCGTGCTGGAGGCACTGGTGCCCGCCGGCGTTCCCCACGCCTACCGCTCCTCGGCGGCCGCGGAGGACCTGGCCGACGCCTCCTTCGCAGGCCAGTACGAGACCGTCCTCGGCGTCGTCGGGGTCGCAGCCGGCACGGAGGCCGTCGCGGCGGTGCGGGCATCGGCCCGTGCCGAGAGCGCCGGCGCCTACCGGGACAGGGCGCGGCTCCAGGGGGAGGCGATGGCAGTGGTGGTCCAGCGACAGGTCGACGCCCGGGCCTCGGGAGTGGCGTTCAGCCGCGACCCGGTCACCGGGGACGACATCGTCGTCATCGAGGCGACCACCGGACGCGGCGACGCCCTGATGGACGGAACCGTCACCCCCGAGGCGTGGGCCGTCGCATCGGACCCGGTCCGCCGCCCCGGGTCCGGGGAGCCCGTCCTCGCCGCCGAGGAGGCCGCCGAGATCGCCGCCCTGTGCCGACGGATCGAGGCAGCGATGGGCGCGCCGCAGGACGTCGAGTGGGCCATCGACGACTCCGGCATCTGGATCCTGCAGGCCCGACCCATCACGGCCCTCCCCGTCGAGCCGGCGGCCCGGCCCGACCAGCGGACCGCCTGGGAGCGGGCCGATGCGTTCTTCCCCGAACCGATCACCCCACTCGCCTAC
Source organism: uncultured Acidimicrobiia bacterium (assembly GCA_964600365.1). GTDB lineage: Bacteria > Actinomycetota > Acidimicrobiia > Spongiisociales > JAENVV01. The sequence goes on along the minus strand of CAZRJG010000092.1, from coordinate 2,366 downwards.
ACGGCGTGGCTCCCGCTCCACACGCGCGCAACGGGAGCTGCCTTGGCGACGTTGGGCATCCCCTCACGAGGAGTGGGCCACGGGCGCTTCTTCGGTCGGGTGTACGACAGGATCATCCCCCTCGTCGGTGGGGACGCCGACGACAGGGGCCTCCCGCCGGCCCCG
>CAZRJG010000092.1:0-2101 GCA_964600365.1 uncultured Acidimicrobiia bacterium | reverse complement strand
CTTGCCGACCTGTGCGAGGTGATCGCCGCCGATCCCACTGCCAAGGAGGTCCTCGACCGAACGGGGGACCTCCGCGCCCTTGGTGGCGATGCGGCGGAGGCAGTAACGGCCTTCCTCGAGGAGTACGGGCATCGCTCCCATGCCGTCCTCACCACCCCCACGTGGGCAGAGGACCCCACGCCCCTGGTGGCCCTCATCCGCAGCCGCCTTCGGGGTGGTGGGCGACCCATCCCCGACCTCCGTCCCGCAGCCGCCGACGCCGTCGAGCAGCTCCTCTCCTCGGTCGACGACCCGGCGGCACGGGACCGTCTCGCTGCAGCCGTGCAACGGGCCCAGCAGGCGCGCCCCTACGGGGACGAGACGGAACGAGACCCCGGCGAGGCGATGGGCCTCGTCCACTACGCGGCGATGGAGGCGGCCGAACGATTCGTGGCCACCGGGCGGATCCGGGAGCGGGACGAGATCGCGTTCCTCGAGTTCGACGAGGTGCTCGCCGCACTCCGGGGTGGGCCCATCGACGAAGCGGTGATCGCACGACGGCGTGCCGAGCATCGGTGGGCCCTCGCCAACCCGGCGCCACGCCGCCTCGGCCCCGAGGGACTTGGCACCCCCGATCCTGCGCTCTTCCCCGCGGCGACGCGCCCCATCGTGGCCGCCTTCCTGTGGGCGACCGACACCCTCTTCCGAACGGCCCCGCACGACCCCGATCCCGACGGGTCGCTCCGCGGCCTCCCCGCGTCGGCGGGGGTGGCGGAGGGCACGGCCCGGATCGTCCGGAGCCACGCCGACTTCGAGCGGATCGAGCCGGGTGACGTGGTGGTCTGCCCGTCGACGATGGCGTCGTGGTCACCGATCTTCCCGATCATCGGGGGCCTCGTCACCGAGGTGGGCGGGCCGCTCTCGCACCCGGGGACACTCGCCAGGGAGTTCGGGCTGCCCGCCGTGTTGGCGGTGAGCGATGCGACCTCCCGGATCGCAGAAGGGGACCGAATCCGCATCGACGGTGCGCACGGCACCGTCGCGATGCTCGACTGAAGGGACACGACATGGACGCAACGACCACGACGAGGGAGGCGGCGTACCGGGAGGCCGAACGGGCGCTCTGGGAGTCGGCCGGATTGTCACCGACCGAACGAAGGGTCCCCTTCCCGGGGATGGAGGGGACGATTCGGATCCAGGAGGTGGGGGAGGGCGTCCCGACGCTCTTCATCCATGGTGGACCCAACAGCGGGTCGACCTGGGTGCCGATCCTCCCATTCCTGCACGACACCAGGGCGCTCCTCGTCGACCGCCCCGGGACCGGGCTGAGCGACGACCTCGCCATTGGCGGTGTCGCCGACATGGAGGGCTACGGCGACCGGTTCGTGTCCTCGGTCCTCGATGCGCTCGGAGTAGAGCGAGCCAACGTGGTTGCCAGCTCGCTCGGCGGGTACCTCGCCCTGCGGTCCGCTGCCGCCACCCCCGAACGAGTCGGGCGCATGGTCCAGATGGCCTGCCCGGCAGGGGCCCCCGGGTGGCTGACACCGGGATTCATGCGGGCGCTCGGCATCGGACCCGTGCGTCGCCTCCTCGGGATGCTCCCGTTCAACAAGCGGGCCTCGGAGATGATCCTCCGCCAGATCGGACATGGCAAGACCCTCGACCGCGGCGGCTTCCCGCCGGTGTTCGACGACTGGTACGTCGCGCTCATGACCCACACGAACACCAACCGGAACGAAGGCGAGTTGATCGCCAAGGGAGTGACGTTTCGGGGATTCGTGCCGGAGTTCACCGTCGCGCCGGTGCTGGCGTCGGTGGTGGCCCCCACGCTCTTCCTGTGGGGAGCCGATGACGGGTTCGGCGGCGAGGACGTCGCGAGGGCGACCGTCGGTGCCATGCCGAACGCCTCGCTGGAGATGGTGCCCGACGCGGGGCACCTGCCGTGGCTCGACTCCCCGACGGCGATCGGGGAGCGCACCTCGGCGTTCCTCTCCGGGTAGGCGTCCAACTCGCGTGCCTGGGTCGGAATCGAGGAGCGGAGGAGCGAGCACACGGGTACCTTTGCGACCGAACCGAGTCCGGGGTGAGGAGACCTTCATGCGCGCATCACCGCTCATCGGCA
>CAZRJG010000091.1:0-6433 GCA_964600365.1 uncultured Acidimicrobiia bacterium | reverse complement strand
GGTCGCATCGTCCTCGCAGAACAGCGCCCGGCGCTCGGAGTGGCCCACGATCACGTACCCGACGTGCAGCGAGGAGAGCATGCCCACAGAGATCTCCCCGGTGAAGGCACCCTTCGGCTCGGCGTGCACGTTCTGTGCCCCGAGGCGGATCCTCATGTGGTCGGCCTCGATCACCGTCTGGATCGAGCGCAACGACGTGAACGGGGGCGCCACGACGACGTCGACCCGCTCGTAGTCCGCCGAGTCGAGGCGGTAGTGCAGCTTCTGGACCATCTGGATGGCCTCCAGGTGGGTGGCGTGCATCTTCCAGTTGCCCATGATGAGTGGGGTGTTCATTCGTCCTCCAAGAGTGCGGCGATCCCCGGCAGGGTCTTGCCTTCCAACATTTCGAGCCCGGCTCCTCCCCCGGTTGAGACGTGGCTCGGCCCATCCTCGAGGCCGAGCAGGCGGATCGCAGCGACCGAGTCGCCACCACCGACCACGGTGAATGCGTCTGCGTCGGCAACGGCCTCGGCGACGGCGGCGGTGCCGGCACGGAACGCCTCCCACTCGAACACGCCCATCGGCCCGTTCCAGAACACGGCAGCGCTCGCGCCGACCTCGGCCACGAAGTTCGCAGTGGTCTCCGGGCCGATGTCGAGTCCCATCCAGCCTCCTTCGATGCCGTCGGTGCCAACGACCCGATGCGCCGCGTCCTCGCGGAATCCATCCGCGGCCACGACATCGGTCGGGAGCACGATCTTGTGACCGTGTTCCGACGAGAGGAGGCCCTCGACCACGTCGAGCATCTCCTCCTCGACGAGCGAACCCCCGACCTCCTTGCCTTGGGCCTTGAGGAGCGTGAAGCACATGCCCCCGCCGATCAGCATCCGGTCCACACGGGGCAAGAGCGCTTCGATGACCGCGAGCTTGTCGGAGACCTTCGCTCCACCAAGGATGACCGTGAATGGGCGTGGGGGATCATCGAGGAGCCTGCTGAGTGCGTCCACCTCTGCGAGGAGGAGTGGCCCGGCGACCGACGGGAGGTGCTCGGCGACGCCCGCGGTCGAGGCATGGGCACGATGCGCGGTCCCGAAGGCGTCCAGCACGAACACGTCGGCCAGCGCTGCGAGTTCCGCAGACAGTGCGGGGTCGTTGGCCGTCTCACCATCCTCGAAGCGCGTGTTCTCGAGCAGGAGGACGTCGCCGGCAACGGCGCCGGCAACGGCTGCGCTCACGTCGGGTCCCACCACCGAGTCGAGTTTGGTCACGGGGAATCCGCCCAACTCCGACAGCCGGCCAGCGACAGGGTCCATCCGGAAGCGGTCCTCTCCTCCCTTTGGTCGACCGAGGTGTGAGCAGAGGATGACGATCGCTTCCTCGTCGCGGAGGCGGCGTATCGTCGGCAACGCCGAACGAATGCGGAAGTCGTCGCTCACCGCGCCGTCGTCGAGCGGGACGTTGAGGTCGGCGCGCACGAGCACCCGCCGGCCGGCGAGGTCGACGTCATCGATGGTCGGGAGTCGGTTCATGCGTCCTCCGCAAGGTCAGAGAGGGCTCGGCCGAGGCGGAACGGATCGTGTTGGGGCCAGGGAGCATCGCGGTCGACGAGGTCCGCCGAGCACAGGGACCACCCCCACTCCATGGCTGCAATCACGTCGATCGTGATCGGATCCACCACGTCCGGCACCTCGAACGGCCCGTCGTTGATGAGAATCGTACCGGTCCTCCGGATGCCGCTCACATCCGCGAGCGCAGCGACGTGGTCGAGGCCGGTCATGCCAGCGGTCTCGTGCTCCTGGGTCACGAGGTTCATGACCCACACGAGATCCCCCGTGGACGCATCGACGGCGTCTGCGATCCCGGGCGCACGCAGCGCTGCGAACAGCGATGTGTAGAGGCTCCCCGGCGCGAGCACCACCTGGTCTGCCTCCCGGATGGCCGCTGCGGCAGCGGGTACGGCGGGTGCGTCTGCCGGCAAGAGGTCCAGGCGCTCGATCGTGCCGGGAGTCGTCGCGACCGACACTTGGCCCCGCACCCGCTCGCCGTCCACGATCGCTTCGAGGTGAAGCCGCTGCGCCGAGGCGGGCAACACCCGACCGACGCACCGGAGCAGGTCGGCGGCGACATCGAGCGCCTGCGGGAAGTCGTCAGTGATCTCGGCGAGCGCCGCGAGGAGCAGGTTCCCGAGCGAGTGGCCGGCCACATCCGACTCGTCGAACCGGTAGGCGAAGAGCTCCCCGACGATGCTCGGCCCTGGGGTGAGGGCGAGGAGTGCCCGCCGCACGTCGCCGGGAGGCGGCATCGGGAGGTCCTGGATGAGCCGCCCACTGGAGCCGCCGTCGTCGGCGACGTTCACGATCGCGGTGATCTTGCCTGCGTACACACGGATGGCGTGCAAGAGCTGCGCGAGGCCGTGACCACCACCGATGGCGACCACGGACGGGCCATCGCCGGCCAATCCGAGGAGCTGCTGCTCCACCTGCGGCAGCGTCATCGTTCGAGGTCCCGGTGCTGCACCGAGACGGCCACCTCTCTCTCGCCGAGGCGGCGCCCCAACTCCTCGGCGATCGCCACCGAACGATGTCGCCCACCGGTGCACCCGACGCCGAGCGAGAGGTATGTCTTCCCCTCGGAGATGAACCTCGGCAGAAGGAACTCCAGCATGCCCTCGGCGTGGTCGAGGAACTCCTGTGTCGCCGGGTTGCCCAGCACGAACTCGCGGACGGCCTCGTCGAGCCCTGTCTGGGGCCGTAGTTCGGGCTGCCAGTGCGGATTGGGCAGGAAGCGAACGTCGAAGAGCATGTCCACGTCGTGGGGGTGCCCGTGCTTGAAGCCGAACGAGCGCACCGAGACGCGAAGACGGCGCGGACCTGGCACCTTTGCGAACTCGGCCTCGATGCGCCTCCGGAGGTCGTGCACGTTGTAGGAGGTGGTGTCGATGACCACATCGGAGGATTCCCTGATCTCCGCGAGCGCGTCGCGCTCTGCGGCGATCGACTCGAGGACCGTCGCCCCCTCGACCGGATGTGGCCTTCGCACCTCGTCGTAGCGGGTCGCCAGAGTGTCGTCGGCGGCATCGAGGAACACGACCATCGGAGCGATGCCCTGGCGCCGAAGCGTTCTCAGGGCGGCATGCAATGCATCGTTGTCGACCCCCGTTCGCACGTCGACCGTGGCGGCCAGTCGACGGTCCCCTTCGGCGATGTCGTGGAGTCGGACGACCTCGTCGAGGAGCGAGAGCGGGAGGTTGTCGACCACCACGTAGCCGATGTCCTCGAGCACCTTGCCGACGGTGGAACGACCGGCACCGGACATGCCGGTGACGAGGAGGACCTCGGGTCCCTGGCTGGCGGGGTGCGGCGGAGTCATGGAAGTCTCGTCACTCGGGGTCGTGAAGCGCAGCGTACAGGGTCGCCGCGACCCCCGAGGGTACGACCTCGGCGAGTTCGGCCTCCGTCGCGTTCCGCATCCGCTTCACCGAGCCGAAGGCCCGGATGAGTTGCTTCTTGCGGCCGGGGCCGACTCCCGGCACCTCGTCGAGGATGGAGTCCACCATCCGCTTGCCCCGGAGTTGGCGGTGATAGGTGATGGCGAACCGATGGGCCTCGTCTCGAGCCCGCTGGAGGAGGTGGAGCGCCGGGGCATCACGAGGGATGAGCAAGGTGTCGTCCTCGTCGGGCCGGTACACCTCCTCCATCCGCTTCGCGAGCCCGATGACGGGGATGTCCAGTCCGTACTGGTCGAGCACCTTCACCGCCCTGCCGAGTTGGCCCGCTCCCCCATCGATCACCACGAGCGACGGGGGGTAGGCGAACTTCGAGTCCTCAGCAGGCCCCTGTTCCCGCTGCTCGAGGTAGTTGGCGAACCGACGCCGAAGCATCTCTTCCATCGCTGCGAAGTCGTCCTGACCGTCGACCGAGTGGATCTTGAACCGGCGGTACTCGGACCTCCGGGGCAGGCCGTCCTCGAGCACGACCATGGACCCGACCGTGTGGCGACCCTGGATGGTCGAGATGTCGTAGCACTCGATGCGCAGCGGAGGATCCATGAGATCGAGTTCGGCCTGCAGCGATCGCAGCGCCTGTGCCCGCTGGTTGGGATCGGAGGTGTGCCGCAGCTTGTGACGGGCATGCGCCTCGGCGGCGTTGCGGGCAGTCGTCTCCATGAGGCGACGCTTCGGGCCCCGCTGGGGAACTCGCAGCGAGACCTTCGTGCCCCGGCGCTCCTCCAACCAGTCGCCGACCGTGCCAACGTCCTCGGGCTCGATGGAGGTGAGGACCGCGGGGGGCGGAGGATCCGTCGCATACCGCTGGGCGATGACCCGGGCGACGAGCGCAGGGGGGGCCAGGTCCTCCACCTTCTCGACAACGGACCCGTACCGGCCGATCACCCGTCCCTTCCGAACGATGAGGATCTCCACGGCGGCTTCCAGCTCGGCGTCGTGGACGGCGATGAGGTCGAAGTCCTCGCCGCTCGCCGAGACGACCTCCTGGCGGGCGAGTGCCTTCTCGACGTCCTGGAGGCGATCCCGCAGTCGAGCAGCCCGTTCGAACTCCAGCGCCTCGGACGCCTCGAGCATCTCCCCGGTGAGGCGGTCGATGACCTCGCCGCCGTCACCCTCCAAGAACCGTGCCAACCCGTCGAGATGTGCCGAGTACTCCCCGGGTCCGATCGCCCCGACGCACGGCGCCGAGCACTTTTCGATGTCGGCTAGGAGGCAGGGCCGTCCCCGCTGGACGTGCTCTTTGAACTTGCCGTTCGTGCACGTCCGTACCGGGAAGGTCTTGAGGAGAAGGTCGAGGGTGTTGCGGATTGCGTATGCGTGCGCATAGGGACCGAAGTACTGGTCGCCCTTCTTGCGCCGTCCACGCACGACCTTCGCAGCCGGCCAGTCCTCGGATCGCGTGATGGCGAGGAAGGGATACGACTTGTCGTCTCGGAGCCGGATGTTGAATCGCGGTTGGTGGCGCTGGATGAGGGTGTACTCGAGGAGGAACGCCTCCACCTCGGTCTCGGTGACGATCCACTCAACCGACGCAGCCGTCTCCACCATCTCCCGCGTCCGGCCGACCGACTGCCTCGTGAAGTAGCTGCCAACGCGCTTGCGGAGCGACCTCGCCTTCCCCACGTAGATGATCCGGCCGTCCCCGTCGCGGAACTGGTAGGACCCCGGCTCGTCGGGGATCTCGGAGGGACGGGGGCGTTCCATCAGCGCCGCCACCGCACCCCGAGGAGTCGCGGCAGGTGCTCATGCCCCGCCCAGGAAGGGTCCGATGCCAGCAGCTCATCCGAGATCGGACGTTCCTCGAATCGCTCCAGCGCCCAGCCGGCTGCGGCGGCGGGCCCGAGCACGGCGCCGAGCGAGCGGTGGTGGAAGCGCACCGTCCCCGACCCGGCCGGCTCGTCAGTCCACCCATCGCCGAAGTACTCGCCCACCCGCAGGTACACCTCACCGTCGAACGGGTCGGTGATCGGCCCGCCATCCGGCGCCGTCTGCAACGGGTGGTTCACCACGAGGGCACACCACCCTCCAGGGGCGGTCACGCGATGCCACTCCTCGAACACGCCATCGAGCGAAGGCAGGTGTTCGAGAACCAGCGAGCACACAACGGCGTCCACCGACCCGGTGCGCACGGCCGCCAACGACGGGAGGATGCCCCGAAAGGACCCTCCTGCGAGGCCGGCCAAGCCGAGGTCGAGGTCCATGCCGAATGCCACCGCCCCGGCGTCGCGCAGGAGCCGGAGGACCTGCCCCTCCCCACAACCCACCTCGAGCACGGTGGACCCGTCGACCTCGGGAAGAACAGTACGGAGCAACGGGAGCACCTCGCTCCCGTACGCCGGGTCGCGGGCCTCCTCGACCCACCACGCGGCGAGATCCGACCACTCCATCAGAGGACCTTGGAGAGGAACTGCCCCGTGTGCGACTCGGCGACCGCAGCGACATCCTCGGGCGTTCCCTCGGCGATGATCCGGCCCCCGCCGTCACCGCCCTCGGGCCCCAGGTCGATCACCCAGTCCACCGACTTGATGACGTCGAGGTTGTGCTCGATCACCACCACCGTGTTCCCCGCGTCGGCGAGGCGGTGCAGAACGGCGAGGAGCTTCCGCACGTCCTCGAAGTGCAGTCCGGTCGTGGGCTCGTCGAGGATGTAGAACGTCCTGCCGGTCGACCGGCGGCCCAACTGCTCGGCGAGCTTCACCCGTTGTGCCTCTCCACCCGACAACGTGGGTGCTGGCTGTCCGAGGCGCACGTAGCCGAGGCCCACGTCGTAGAGGGTCTGGATCACCCGGGCGATCGACGGCTGGTTCTCGAAGAAGGAGAGAGCCTCTTCGACGGGCATGTCGAGCACATCGGCGATGGACTTGCCCTTCCAGAGGATCTCGAGCGTCTCGCGGTTGTACCGCCGCCCGCCGCAGTCGTCACAGGGCACGTAGACGTCTGGGAGGA
>CAZRJG010000090.1:0-6683 GCA_964600365.1 uncultured Acidimicrobiia bacterium | reverse complement strand
GAGAAGTGGCTGTTCATCGCGTAGACGAACTGAAGCGTGAACCGGGCGAAGGTCGCCATGGAGCCGCTGATGTCACAGAGGAGAAAGAGCTCAGGCTTGGCCACCTTCGGTGACTTGAAGACCGGCTCGATCGGCACGCCGCCTGCGGCCAACGAGTGCCGCATGGTCTTGCGGTAATCGAGTCGGCCGTCCCGACGCCGCTTCCGGCGCTGCGCCAAACGGGTGGCGAGCTTCCTCGTGAGTGGTCGGATGACGTCTTCGATGGCGTCCATGTCGGCCCGCGTCGCGTGCATGAGGTCCAGGTCCTCGACAAGCGGGCGCCGGAGCGTGCGGGCCACCGCTTCCCGCCCTCGATCGGCGACGAGCCGCCGACGGATCTCGGACTCGATCTCAGCACGGAGGTCGTCGAGACGCGCCTGGACCTCCTCGCGGGCAAGCCGCGACTCCAACTCGTCGTCCTCGCCCCCGCTTTCTTCCAGCAGTCCCTCACGGATCGCGTCGAGGTCGAGCTGGCGCATGGTCCGGTACAAGTAGTAGGTGCCGCCAACGGGTCGGCCCGGTTCGATCCCGGCGAGTTGGTCCACCGCCATTGCCGCAAGATCCGCCATGCGAGCGGCGTCCTGCTGCCGCAAGGCGTCCATGAGGGCGGCCCGCAACTCCTCGAGGTCCATCCCGGATCCTCCGCCCTGACCCTGCCCCGCTCCCCCGCCCCGCTGCTGGCGACCCGTTACAGGGTCCTTCGTCGCTGCATCGACTGCGTCTGGGGCATCATCCCCGCCGAGGTCGCGGTGCAGGGCGAAGAACACCTCGAACGCCGTGTCGAAGGCCCGATAGTGCCGTTCGTTCTTGACGAGGGTCGAGCCGAGGGCCGCCTTCAACCCGGAACGATCCATGAGGTCGACGTATCGGAGCGCCTCGGTGGCGTCGATGGTCTCCACCATCGAGACCGGGATCCCCGCTTCACGGAGTTCCTGGACGAAAGAGGTGATGACGTCGAGCATCAGGGCTGGACGAGGTCCTTCTCGGCCTTCTCGATGTCTGCCTGGTACTTGAGGAGCACGTGGAGCGTCTCACCGAGGACGCCCGAATCGACTTCCTCGACACCGAGGGTGAGGAGGGTGCGCGCCCAGTCGATTGTCTCAGAGACGCTCGGAGGCTTCTTCAGGTCGAGGCCACGGATCGATGCCACGACCCGGGCCACCTGCTCGGCGAGGACCGCGTCAAGGCCCTCCACGCGGGCGAGGATGATCTCCCGCTCGCGATCGATCGTCGGGTACCCCAGATGGAGGAAGAGGCAACGACGCTTCAACGCCTCGGAGAGCTCACGTGTGTTGTTGGACGTGAGCAGGACCAGCGGCATGGATGCCGCCTCCATGGTGCCCAGTTCGGGGATGGAGACCTGGAAGTCGGACAGGACCTCGAGGAGCAGCGCCTCGGTCTCGATCTCGACTCTGTCCACCTCGTCGATGAGGAGCACGACCGGCTCCGGCGAACGGATCGCCTCGAGCAGGGGTCGGGAGAGCAGGAAGTCGGAGGAGAAGATGTCCCCCTCGAGCTCGGACCAGTCGGCATCCTCCTCGGCCTGGATGCGGAGGAGCTGCTTCTTGTAGTTCCACTCGTAGATGGCCTTCGACTCGTCGAGGCCCTCGTAGCACTGGAGCCGGATGAGTCGACGCCCGTGGATCGCCGCCAAGGCCTTCGCCAACTCGGTCTTCCCCACGCCGGCAGGGCCCTCGACGAGCACCGGCTTGCCGAGCCGTTCGGCGAGGAATACGACCTGCGCGATCCGATCGTCGGCGAGGTATCGCACCTCCCGCAATGCAGCGGACACCTCTGAGGGAGTGGAGAAGCTCATCGGGAGGAGAGCCTAGGAGCCAGCACCGACCAAGGGAACGGTCGCCTACGGGCATGTGGGCCCGTCTCAGGCGGTCAGCACCACCAGGTCGTCACGGTGGATCAGGGGACCGTCGACGAGGTCGAGGTCCGCCGACCCGGTCCGAACGACTCCCTTCGCGATCGAACGGCCATCCTGGGTGACCACCTCCACGGCGTCCCCGGCGTCGAACGCGCCGGACGCCGCGGTCACCCCGACCGCCAAGAGCGACTTCCCGCCCTCGACGATGGCCCGTTCGGCCCCGGCGTCGACCGTGAGCGTGCCCTTGGCAGGAAGCCCGAAGGCAATCCACAACTTCCGGGCGGAGAGCCCCGATGGATGGGGCTCGATCCACGTCCCCACGTCCTCTCCCCCGACCGCCCGTCGGAGGAGGTCGGGTTCAGCCGACGAGCCGATGACGGTCGGGATCCCGGACCACGCGGCCATCCGAGCTGCCGCAACCTTGGTGCCCACGCCGCCCGATCCGAACCGCCCCGCACCGCCCCGCGCCACCTCGTCGAGGACGGCGTCGGTGTGGCGCACTGCGGAGAGGAGTTCGACATCGACGTCCCCCGTGGGGTCCCCGGTGTACAGGCCCGGCGTGTCGGTGAGCAGCACGAGCATGCCTGCCCCGGCGAGGTGCGAGACGATGGCGGCGAGTCGGTCGTTGTCGCCCCACCTCAGCTCATCGACGACAACCGTGTCGTTCTCGTTCACGATCGGGACGACGCCGAGAGCGAGCATCTGGTCGAGCGCATTGCGCGAGTGCACGTACTGTCCGCGATTGGCGAGGACGTCCTTCGTGAGGAGGACCTGCCCGACCACCGTGCCGTGCTCGGCGAACGCAGCGGAGTACCTCGCCATGAGGGCTCCCTGACCCACTGCTGCGGCCACCTGCAGCGATGCCACGTCCTTCGGCCGCTCACTGAGGCCGAGCACGGGCAGCCCTGCGGCAATCGCTGCGGACGTCACGACGATGACCGGATGCCCGCCGTGGCGAAGGGCCTCGACCTGCGAGACGAACGACACCAAACGCGCCTCATCGATACCGCCGAACGCGCCAACGAGGCTGCTGGAACCGATCTTGGCAACGATGGGACGCCCTGAGGGCACCGGCACCCTTTCCATCACTCCTCCTCGTCGACCCAGTCGTCCTCATCCTCCCACGGCGCCTCGGGGAGGTACTCGAATTCGAGCGCCCCGATCCGCACCACGTCGCCAGGGACGGCCCCGGCCTCGCGAAGGGCCTCGTGGACGCCTACCCGCTGGAGGCGTTCTGCGGCGAGGTCCGCTGCTTCGGGATTCGTGAGATCGGCGAGGTTCACCGCTCGGGTCACAGCCTTGCCGGAGAGTTCCCACCCGTCCCCGGACCGCGTGAGGCGGAAGGGCGGTGGGACGGGACGGTGGAGGATGTAACCCTCTCGCTCCGGGAGCTCACGCGCAGTCCGGTCCACAACGGAGGCGATCGCGTACATGAGCTGGTCAATCCCGGCACGGGTCGCCGAAGAGATGTGGTGGATCGTCCCAACCTCGTCGACCACACGACCGAGGTCCGGATCAGGGATGAGATCGGCCTTCGTCACTGCGACGATCCGAGGACGTTCACTCAGCTCCGGGGAGTGGCCCTCGAGCTCGGCGATGAGCACGTCGTACTGCTCCTCGACCGACCGCTCCTGCAAGGGCGAGGGATCGAGGAGGACGACGAGCACCATCGCGCGCTCCACGTGGCGCAGGAACTCGTGCCCGAGGCCCTTCCCCTCCGCAGCCCCTTCGATGAGGCCCGGGATGTCGGCGAGCACGAACTCGGACTCGTCGACCTTCACCACGCCGAGGTTGGGCTGGAGGGTCGTGAACGGGTAGTCGGCGATCTTCGGCTTCGCCGCGGAGACCGACGCGATGAGCGTGCTCTTGCCGGCGTTCGGGAAGCCGATGAGGGCGGCGTCGGCCAGCAGCTTCAACTCGAGCGAGAACCGGCGGCTCTCGCCGAACTCCCCCTGCTCGGCGATTCCGGGGGCACGCATTCGCTTCGACACGAGTGCGGCGTTCCCGAGGCCACCGCGCCCACCCTGGACGAGTCGAACGCGTTCACCGGGCGCGACCAGATCAGCCATCATCACCCCGTCCTCGTCGCGCACGACGGTCCCGGGTGGGACCGGGAGGACGAGGTCATCGCCACGCTTGCCGTTCCTGAGGTCCCCCTCGCCGTGGCTGCCGTTGCCCGCCCGATGGTGGGGGTTGTGCCGATATCGGAGCAAGGTGGGCATCGAGTCGTCGACGGCGAGCCACACATCGCCTCCGGGGCCTCCCGAACCCCCCTCCGGGCGACCTCGGGGCTTCCCCTTCTGACGCCGGAACGACGCGACCCCTGCCCCGCCGTCACCGGCGCGGACATGGAGGGTCACTGTGTCGACGAAGGAAGTCATGGGGAGGGGCCAGCAGTCAGCGGTCAGTAGTCAGAGGCAGTGTCGCAGCAATGCAAACGGCCGCAGGGGTTCCCCCTGCGGCCGTTGCTGAGAGTTGACAGCTGATCGCTGGTTCAGTCGACGAGCACGGACACCTGGCGGCGGCCGTTCTTCTCGCCGTACTTCACACGACCCTCGGCAAGGGCGAAGAGCGTGTCGTCGCGACCGCGGCCGACGTTGTCACCCGGGTGGATGCGCGTGCCGCGCTGGCGCACGATGATGGCGCCTGCCGAGACCTCCTGGCCGTCGAAGACCTTGGGTCCCAGTCGCTTGGACTCCGAATCGCGGCCGTTCTTTGTTGAGCCGCCGGCTTTCGTCTTGGACATGGATCCTTCTCCGTTCAGCCGAGGTCGATGTCGGTGACTTCGACGGTGGTGTAGGTCTGGCGGTGACCGCGCCGACGGCGGTTCCCGGTCTTGTTCTTGTAGGTGAAGATGTCGATCTTCTTGCCCTTCTCCTCGCCCTTGACCGAGGCGGTCACGGTGCTGGAGGCGAGTCGGTCCTTGTCGGTCACGGCCGTGCCATCGGCATCGACGATGAGGAGGGGGGTGAAGGTGACGGTCTCCCCGGCGTCGGGGATACGTTCGACGCTCACGACGTCGCCCTTGGCGACCTTCGCTTGCTTGCCACCGATATCAATGATCGCGTACATGTTCGTTCAAACCTCTGGGGAGCGCAGGAATGCTACGTGTTGGACGGGTCTTGTGCCAACCGGTCAATCGACATCGTCGAGTGACTCGGATTCGAAGCGGGCCCCGCGAAGGGCCGCTTCCTCATCGAGGATGATCCCTCTGCCCTGGCAGTGGGGGCACGCTTCGGAGAAGTTCTCGAGGAGGCTCTTGGAGACATTCTTGCGCGTCATCTCGACGAGGCCGAGCGACGAGACGTCGTAGACCTGGGTGCGGGTCTTGTCCTTGGCGAGCGTTTCGCGGAACTTCTGGAGGAGGATCCGCTGGTTCTTCTCGGACTCCATGTCGATGAAGTCGATGACGATGATCCCGCCGATGTCCCGCAGCCGGAGTTGGCGGCCGATCTCGTCGGCCGCCTCCAGGTTGTTGTGGAGCACGGTCTCCTCGAGGCTCGACTTGCCCACGAACTTGCCGGTGTTCACATCGATGACGGTGAGCGCCTCGGTCCGGTCGATGACGAGGTGGCCACCCGACTTGAGGTACACGCGTCGATCGAGCGCCTTTCGGAGTTGGTCCTCGACATGGAACCGCTCGAAGAGCGTCATGTCGTCCTCGTAGACCTTCACCTTCTGGATGAGGTCTGGAGCGGTCTCTCGCAAGTAGCCGCGCACCTGATCGGCTGCCTGCTCGTCGTCGATCAGCAAGCGTCGGAAGTCCGACGTGAAGTGCTCTCGGATGACCCGAAGCAACAGCTCGGGCTCCTGGTGGATGATGCGCGGCGCCGGGCCACTCGACCCCTCGGATTGCACCTGCGCCCACTGTGCCTCGAGGCGTGAGATGTCGGCGGTGAGCTCGTCCTCGGAGGCTCCCATGGCTGCGGTGCGCACGATCACGCCGAACCCCTTGGGTCGGGCTTCCTTCACGATGTCACGGAGCCTGCGGCGTTCCTCGTCGGGGAGTCGCCGACTGATACCCATCATGTCGGAGTCCGGGACGAGCACGAGGTATCGGCCCGCCATCGAGACCTGGGCGGTGAGGCGGGCACCCTTGGTGCCCATGGCGTCCTTGACGACCTGCACGAGCACCTTGTCGCCGTTCTTGATGACGTCTTCGATCCGAGGGTTCCTGCCGTGGACGGCGAGATCGGACTTCACGTCACTGGCGTAGAGGACACCGTTCTTGGATTCACCGAAGTCGATGAACGCCGCCTCCATGCCCGGGAGCACGTTGCGGACGACCGCGAGGTAGATGTTCCCGGCGAGCGAGGTGGTCTCCTCGGCTGCCACGTAGTGCTCAACGAGGCTCGGTCCCTCCAACACCACGACCTGGGTCTGGCTGGGACGGACCCGGACGAGCATCTGCTTCTTGATGGAGTCGTCGGGTGGCGGAAGGGGCGGCAGCTCGGTGCGCCGGGACCTGTTCCCATTGCGATTCGCATCGGGGCTACGGCTGCCGGAACCCTGCCGGGATCCCTGACCCCGGCCAGACCGCTGACCGGACCGCTGGCCTGACCGCTGTTGGGGCGATCGCTGACCACCCTGCTGCTGCTTCTTCTGGGGAGCCGCTTTTTGGACGACCTTTCGGACCTTGACAGTCGAGCCGCCGGCCTTCTTGATCGTTCGCTCCTCGACACCGTCGGCACCCCGTACGCGCGTCACGCTCACGGGATCCTTGCGTCGGAACCACGCCATCTTCAGTTGACTCCTTCCGGCGACCGCC
>CAZRJG010000089.1:4911-6728 GCA_964600365.1 uncultured Acidimicrobiia bacterium | reverse complement strand
GGCGCGCCCCGATCCCCCCGAGGCGACCCACCACACCCAGCACGGGCGCGCCACGGTCCAACCCGGGGATCGTCGTCACCACGAAGTCGGTCGAGCCCCGATCCCCCTCGACACGGGTCACCTCGACGTCGAGCCCTGCGCCTCCCAGGAGCTCGGCGACACCGTGCCCGGTCGCCGGGCCGTCGAGGAGGTCCATCACCTCCATCACCTCACGCAACGCCACCTCGTCTCCTCCGATCATCGCTGCAGATTCCAGGGATCTTATAATCTTTGCCGTGCCGAGTGACCACGCAGCGATACCCGTCGTCCTCCACCCCCTCCACGGACCCGGACTCGACGCTGCCCTGCTGGCCGTGCCTGGCCTCTCCCTGACCACCCCCGACGACGACGCCGGCGTCGCAACAGCCATCGCCGGAGGCGACGAGGTGCTCGTCACGTACCGATGGGACGACTCGTTCATCGCCCCGGGCCTGCGCTGGGTGCACGCCATCTCCGCCGGCGTCGACCACTTCCCCGAGGACGACCTCAGGTCCGCAGGGATCATCCTCACTTCTTCTCGGGGCGCGCACGCCCCAGCAGTGGCCGAGCACGCCCTGGCGCTCCTGCTCACCCTCACCCGGGGCATCGGGACGGCCGCGGCCGGGGCAGAGGCACGCGAGTGGCGGTCGGTACCCACCGACGAGGTAGGCATGATGACAGTCGGCATCCTCGGGCTCGGATCGATCGGTGAGGCTGTCGCAACGCGCCTCGCGGCCCTCGGTGCCCGCGTGATCGGTACGAAGGCCGACCCAACCGGGTATGCGGGCGTGGCCTCGCTCGTGCTCCCACCCGACGACATCCTCGCCGTATTCGCCGCCGCCGACGCCGTCATCTCCTGCCTCCCCGGAGGTCCGCGGACCAACCTCGTGGTGGACGACGCCGCCTTCGAGGCCCTCGGGGAGGGGTGGTTCGTCAACATCGGGCGCGGCAGCACGGTCGATGAGGCGGCACTCGCCCACGCCCTCACCCACGGGGGCCTGAGGGGAGCTGCCGTCGACGTAACGGCGGTCGAGCCACTGCCTGCGGACGCACCGCTCTGGGAGGTGGAGAACCTCTTGATCACGCCTCATGCCGCCTGGCAGACGCCTCATCTCACACCCCGGCTGATGGACGTCTTCAGGGCGAACCTCGATGCGTATCGAGGAGGTGGCACGTGGGCTACCCGAGTGGTGTGATCGACTCCCACCTCGCCGATCTCGGCATCGCACTCGCCCCGGTCCCGCTCGCGGCATGTGTGCCCGGTGTCGTCGCAGGAGGTCTCCTCTGCCTCTCGGGAGCGATCGGCACCCGTGTCGGGGAGGACGGGCTGAGCTCCTCCACGAGGCGTTCTGCCCGGCTCGGGGGAGCCAACGCACGGCTCGCGCCCTACCAGCACGAGATGAGGGCCAACGCGCCAGTGGCGCTCGACCTCGTCGCCGCGGTGCGGTCATGAGGTCCCGGGACACCCGACCATCAGATCAGCGAGGACATCGTGGACTCCACGAGCACCACGTCGTAGGACTCCTCCATGGCGAGGGCAGGCTCCTTCAGCGACTCCCACGCAGGGCCCCCGTAGAACGACTCGCACTGGGCAAGGCGCTCGTCGGCATCCGTGAACGCCCGCAGGTACACGAACCCATCGGGGTCTTCGACAGTGGTGAACACCCCGAGGATCCGCATCCCACTCGCCTGCATCTCGGGGACCACCTCCGCCTCGAACCACTCCACGAAGGTGTCGCGCAGCCCGGGCTTGATCTGGTACCGCCTGATCTCCACCAGCATCCCTGCTCCTCTCGTCG
>CAZRJG010000089.1:0-4811 GCA_964600365.1 uncultured Acidimicrobiia bacterium | reverse complement strand
CCGGGCTTGATCTGGTACCGCCTGATCTCCACCAGCATCCCTGCTCCTCTCGTCGTCGCCATTCAAGACCACACCCGTTCCATCACGAGGAGAACCCATGTACCTGACCGGAAAACGCGCGCTCGTCACCTCTGGCTCCGGGGCCCTCGGGGCTTCGATCGCGAGGGAACTCGCCGCCCAGGGGGCTTCCGTCGCCGTGAACTACTTCTCATCGGGGGAGGCGGCCGAGGAGCTCGTCGCCGACCTGCACCGAACGACCCCCGGCGACCACGTGGCCGTGCACGGTGACACGACCACGAGCGACGGGGTCCGGGCGCTCGTCGGATCCGCCCTCGAGCACCTCGGCAACGTCGATGTCCTCGTGAACAACTCCGGCCCCTACTCCAAGACGCCGTTCGAGAAGTTGCCCGAAGAGGAGTTCGACCGCATCTGGAACGCGAACGTGAAGGCCACCTACCTCGCGACTCAACTCGTGGTCCCGGGCATGCGACGCGCTGGGTGGGGCCGGATCATCAATCTCTCGGCCGTCTCAGCCCACGTGCGCAACCGCTCCATCTACGGCCTCTCGAAGGCGGCCATCGAGGTGCTCACCGAGGAGCTGGCCGTTGAGCTCGGACCCGAGATCACCGTGAACGCCGTCGGGCCCGGCCAGATCAAGGAGAGCCTCGAGGACATGATGGGGCTCGACCCGACGTGGGCCGATGCCGTCACGGCGCGCACCCCCCTCGGGAGGCTCACCACCCGCCGGGAGGTCGCAGAGCTCGCCGTCCTGCTCTGCTCGCCGGTCTTCGACATGGTGACCGGCGTCACGATCCCCATCGACGGAGGCCTTCGCCTCCCCCGCTTCTGAGTTTGACCCAGATGAGCCGAGCGCCGATACTGCCATGCAATGAACCACGCCCTCTCGACGAGCATCATCATCGAGTAGGCGCACACCACGAACCCGGTGTGCGCAACCCCCCGCTGCCCTGGGCCGGGGGGTTTCTTCATGCCACACCGAGTCGGGCCACCGACGGACGGAGACGAACATGACCATGATCACCGGAGCGGAGGCGATGGTACGGGTGCTCGCCGAGGAGGGGGTCGACGTCGTGTTCGGCGTCCCCGGCGGGGCCGTCCTCCCCGCCTACGACCCCCTTGGCACGAGCCCAATCAGGCACATCCTCGCCCGCCACGAGCAGGGGGCCGGCCACATGGCCGAGGGATACGCGATGACCACCGGGCGCCCGGGCGTCGTGATCGCGACGTCGGGCCCCGGAGCAACGAACCTCGTGACGCCCCTCATGAACGCCCTCATGGACTCGACGCCGATCGTGGCAATCACCGGGCAGGTCGCCACCGGGGTGATCGGCACGAATGCGTTCCAGGAAGCGCCCACGACCGAGATCACCCGGGCCGCCACGAAGCGGAACTGGCTCGTCACCGACCCCGCCTCCCTCATCGGGACCCTCCGCGAGGCGTTCGTGGTGGCGACGAGCGGTCGCCCCGGCCCCGTGCTCGTCGACGTCCCCAAGGACGTATTCGCCGCGCCGGTCGCGTGGACCGACCGGGTCGGGCCCCCGGCCCCGGAACCCCACGCCCCTCCGTCGCCCGACGCCGTCTCCGAGGCGCTCGGCTTCCTCCTCGCGGCAGAGCGCCCCGTCCTCTACGTGGGCGGTGGGATCATCCGATCCGGGGCCGCATCCCAACTCCGCGACCTCGCAGAGGCCGCTAACGTCCCGGTCGTCACCACCCTCATGGGACGGGGGGCGATCCCCGACGACCACCCCCTCACCCTCGGCATGCCGGGGATGCACGGCGTGTACACGGCCACGACGGCCCTCCAACGGGCCGACCTCCTCCTCGCTGTCGGCGTCCGGTTCGACGACCGCGTCACCGGGGACCCCGCACACTTCGCCCCCGTCGCCAAGGTCGTCCACGCCGATGTCGATCCCCGCGAGCTCGGGAAGATCCGAACGCCCGAGGTCGGGATCGTCGGCGACGCCGCCGCCGTGCTCACCGCACTCCTGCGGGCATGGGGCGACCGGGATCGCCCGAGCCGCCAGGAGTGGCTTGGGCAGATCGGACGCTGGCAGGACGAAAGGCCCCTCGCCTACCACCAGGAGCCCGGCGGCCGGGTGAAGGCACCGTTCGTGATCGAGGAGCTCCGGAGGAGGGTCGACGACGACACGATCCTTGCCTCCGGGGTGGGCCAGCACCAGATGTGGCTCTCGAACCACTGGAAGTTCTCCCAGCCGGCCGCGTGGGTGAACTCGGGGGGTCTCGGGACGATGGGCTTCGCCATCCCGGCGGCGATCGGGGCCAAGGTCGGCAACCCCGGGAGGCGAGTCGTCGCGGTCGATGGGGACGGCTGCTTCCAGATGACCGTCCAAGAGCTCATCACGGCCTCCGTCGAACGCATCCCCGTGGTGGTGGTCGTCCTCAACAACCGGCACCTCGGCATGGTGAAGCAATGGCAGGAGCTCTTCTACGGGGGGCGTCTCTCGGCCGTGCAGCTCGGGGACGAGGCACCCGACTACGTGGCCCTCGCCGAGTCCATGGGCTGCCTCGGCCTCCGGGCGACGACTCCCGAGGAGGTCGGCCCCGCGCTGGATGAGGCCCTCTCCGCCACGGGTCGACCCGTCGTGGTCGAGGTCGTGACCGACCCCGATGAACACGTGTGGCCGATGGTCGTCGCCGGGGGCTCCAACGACGAGGTGCTCATGGGACCGGACGACCTCGCCGCGGCCATGGAGCGACGCCGGGAACGGTGAGGGGATGTGCACCCGGCACTCCGAGATTATAAGATCGGACACCATGCCCCCCGGAACGAGATACCACGCCGCCCCGACCTCGTTCCGGTCCCCCACCACCCTCGATGAGGCGCTCGCCGACCTCTCCGTCCTCGGCGAGCGCGCCACCCTCCTCGCCGGCGGCACCGACGTGATGATCCAGCAGATGCGAGGAGAAGTCCGCCCCGAGACGCTCCTCCACCTCGGCCGCCTCGGGGAGCTCGGCGGGATCCACGCAGGCGATCCGATGCGGATCGGTGCCATCACCACCCATCGGGCCATCGCGACGAACGCGGAGATCCGCGCCGTGTTCCCCGCCCTCGCCGAGGCATCGGCAACGGTGGGCGGGTGGCAGACCCAGGAGGTCGGGACGATCGGCGGCAACGTCTGCAACGCCTCCCCGGCCGCCGACACACTGCCGCCCCTCCTCCTCGCCGAGGCCGTGGTGCACCTCGCATCGCGGGCGGGGACCCGTGCCGTCCCCGTCGACGCCTTCATCCTCGATCGGCGGCGTGTCGATCGTCGCCCCGACGAGCTCGTCACACACCTCACCCTGCCCGTCCCGCCGCCACGCAGCGGCGAGACCTACCTGAAGGTCGGTCCCCGCTCGGCCATGGAGGTCGCCGTGGTGGGCCTGGCGGTCCGGGTCACGCTCGCCGGGGACGGGGTCACCGTCGAGGACGTCAGGATCGCAGCCGGGGCGGTGGCACCGGTCCCGTTCCTGGCGCGGGACGCGGAGGAACTCCTCACCGGGAGCCGCCTCGACGACGCCACCATCGACGAGGCCTCGCGACGCCTCGTCGCCCGTGCCGCGCCGATCGACGATGCCCGCTCCTCGGCCTCCTACCGTCGGCGGGTGCTCGGCTCACTCCTCCCCCGTGCCCTCGATGAGGCCGCGCGTCGCGCGGCGGAGGCCGTGCGACCATGAGGCTTGACTTCACCCTGAACGACCTCCCGGCCTCGGTCGACGTGGAGCCCGCCGAGACGCTCCTCACGGTCGTGAGGACGCGGCTCGGCCTCACCGGCACGAAGGAGGCGTGCGTCGAGGGTGAGTGCGGGGCGTGCACCGTCCTTCTCGATGGCCGCCCGATCGACTCCTGCATTCTCCCGGCGCTCGCCGTCGAGGGTCGGGCGGTGACCACGATCGAGGGGATCTCCGGGCCCGACTCCCCCACGACGCCCCTCCAGGACGCGCTCGTGGCGGCGGGCGGGATCCAGTGCGGCTTCTGCACGCCCGGCTTCGTCGTCACGCTCACGGCCCTCCTCGCCGAGACGCCCTCTCCGACCGAGCAGGAGGTCCGATCGGCGCTCGCCGGCAACCTCTGCCGGTGCACCGGGTACGAGCAGATCGTCGCCGCGGTCCTCGAACTCCCCGGGGGCACGTCGTGAGCGTGGTGGGCGCGAGCGCCCCCCGTTCGGACGGCACCGCGAAGGTGCGCGGCACCGCCCGCTACGGAGTCGACGTCTCACTCCCGGGGATGCTCCACGCCGGGATCCTCCGATCCCCCGTCGCCTCCGGGCGGATCACCCGGCTCGACGTGTCGCCGGCACGAGCGATCCCCGGCGTGCGTGCGGTGATCACGTCCGCCGACGTCCCCACCCACCGCACCGGCCTCGTCATCGACGACCAACCCATCTTCGCCTCCGGGTACGTCTCGCACGTCGGCGAGGCCATCGCAGCCGTCGCGGCCGAGACCCCCGAACTCGTACGGAGGGCCCTCGCCGCCATCGATGTCGCGTTCGACGAGGCGCCCCCGGTGCTCGACCTCGACGCCGCCACCTCGACCGAGTCACCACTCGTGCACCCCGGATGGGAGGCGTTCACCTCTGAGGTCGAGATCCCACGTGGTGGGAACGTCGCCGCGGAGCTCGTCTCGGACCCCCCCGGAGTCGATGAGGCCTTCGCCGGCGCCCACCGCGTCGTGGAGGACGAGTTCCGCGCCGACCGCCAGTACCAGGCCTACCTCGAGCCTCGTGGCGTGGTGGCCGAGTACGAGCAGGGCCGGTACACGGTGCACGTCTCCCACCAGTTCCCGTTCA
>CAZRJG010000088.1:0-6819 GCA_964600365.1 uncultured Acidimicrobiia bacterium | reverse complement strand
CCCGGTACTCCTCGAACTCGTCGGGGTGCACGTAGCGGTGCACGCGCTGGTGGCGGGCCGTGGGTCGGAGGTACTGGCCGATGGTCACGATCTCCACGCCAATGGCGTTGAGGTCAGCGAGGCAGCCGAGCACCTCTTCCTTGGTCTCCCCGAGGCCGACGATGAGGCCCGACTTGATCTGCGCCTCGGGGCGTAGCTGCTTCGCCCGCCACAGGAGGGTGAGGCTGCGGCCGTAGTTCGCTGCCGTACGCACGTCTCGCTGGAGGCGGAGGACCGTCTCGGTGTTGTGGTTGAGCACGTCGGGTCCGGCATCCATGACGGTCTTGAGGTCATGGGGGTCCCCCTTGAAGTCGCCGATGAGCGTCTCGACCGCGGTGTCGGGGTTGAGGGCCAGGGTCTCACGGACGGTGTTGGCCCAAATCGCCGCTCCCCCGTCTTCGAGGTCGTCGCGGTCCACGCTCGTGATCACCGCGTGCTGAAGGTCCATGGCCCTGATGGCCTCAGCCGAGCGCCTCGGCTCATCGAGGTCGAGGCCGGATGGCTTGCCGGTGGTGACGTTGCAGAACGAACACGCCCTCGTGCAGGTGTCGCCGAGGATCATGAGTGTCGCTGTGCCCGAGTCCCAGCACTCGTAGATGTTGGGACAGCGGGCCTCCTGGCAGACGGTGTGGAGGTCGTTGCCGTCGAGCATCTTGCGCATGTCGAGGTACTCGCGGTCGAGCTTCGCCTTCACCTTCATCCACTTGGGCCGAGGCGGCTCGTCGGTGAGGAGGCCACGGAACAGGACCGGCTCCGCGTTGTGGCGGTGGGGACTGAACGTGCCCGAGGCGAGGAGCTGGTCGACGGTGAACTCCCGGGGTTTGCCCTGACCTCTTGTGAAGGCTGCGAGTTGGGTCTCGGCGTCGGAGAAGCCGAACGCCTCCTGCCAGATGGGCACGAGGCGTTCCACGACCTCCTCGATCACGACCTCGCGACCCACGAGTTCACTGATCGAGGTCACGGGGCGGCCAGCGATCCCACAGGGAATCATGTGGTTGAACCAGTCGAGGTCGGTGTTCACGTTGAGGCCGAAGCCGTGCATCGTGACGCCCCTGCTCACACGGATGCCGATGGCGGCGACCTTGCCCTTCGTGGTCCATACCCCGGTGAACCCCTCCTCGGCCCACGCCTCCACGTCGAAGGTGGCGAGGAGGGCGATGAGGGCGTCCTGCATGGCGTCCACGTAGGCCTTCACCCGCTTGGGGTCCGACAGGCGATGGATCGGGTAGCCGACGAGCTGGCCGGGACCGTGGAAGGTGATGTCACCGCCCCGGTCGATGTGGAACAGCTCGGCGCCCTTCTGGGTGAGGAAGCTCTCGCTCACAAGGAGGTTGGCGTCGGAGGCGTTCCGTCCGATCGTGTACACGGGTGGGTGCTCGACGAGGAGCAGGTAGTCGTCGTCGGTGCGGAGGCGACGGCCCTCGTGGAAGGCACGCTGGAGGTCCCACGCCTCAGCGTAGGGCAGGCGACCCAGCCAGCGGGTGCGGAGGGTGTCGGCGGGTCCGAGGCGCATGGGGAGGAGGGTAGGAGGGTTCGCCGGTCGAGGTGGAGGCCCCCTCCCCGTAGGCGGGGGGTGCAGGATCCGATCTCTCTTCCCCCTCCCACGGCCCACTGGGCCGCGGGCCCCATCCCCCCGCAGGGGGGATCCGCTCAGGGGTAGCCAACTCGGGGACCTCCAGGAAGGAGCCATCGCTCCCTCCCACGACCCTTCGGGCCGTGGGGCCCATCGTGCTCGCCCCACCCGTGCACCCGCACGGCCAGCCTGTGGCTGGTCGTCGCTTCGCTCCGAGTGTGCCTCCGCTGGGCTCGCTTCGCTCGCAAACCCCGCTGGGGGGATCTGCTCGGGGGTGGGCATCCCCCCCTGCGGGGGGATCTGCGTCCACTGCTGCCTAGACCAGTTCTTGTTCCCAGTCCCAGGTCTCGATGCTCTGCTTGATCCTTGCGAGGAACATGCCTGCGGTCGATCCGTCGAAGGCTCGGTGGTCCCAGGTGAGGCCGAGGTAGCCGACGTGGTGGATGGCGATCTGGTCGCCGCTGTCACCCTCCACGACGACCGGGCGCTTCTTGATCCCGTCGGTGGCGAGGATCGCCGTCTGGGGAACGTTGATGATCGGGGCGGTCATCATCGTGCCGAATGGGCCCATGTTCGTGATCGAGAACGTGCCACCCGAGAGGTCGTCGGGGCCGAGCGCCTTGTCACGGGCTCTGGTGGCGAGATCCACGATGTTCCGGGCGATACCCGCCAACCGGTACTGGTCGGCGTGCTTGAGCACCGGGACGATGAGGCCCTCTTGGTCGAGGTCCACTGCGATGCCGACATTGAGGTCGCCGTGGAGGACGTGGCGGCGCTCGTCGAGGAAGAAGCTCGAGTTGACCTGCGGGTAGGTCCGCAGGGCGTCGAGCGTCGCCCGTACGATGAACGGGAGGTACGTGAGGCTGAAGCCGTTCTCGGCCTTGAAGGCAGCCTTGTGTCGGGATCGCACCCGCTCGACCCGCTCGAAGTCCACCTCGATGCTGGTGAACACGTGCGCTGCGGTGTCCTTCGAGTTCCGCATGTTCGTGGCGATCATCGTGCGGAGGCGGGACAGTTCCTTGACGGTGTCGCCCTCCCCCGACGGGACCTGAGGCACGGCGCTCGCTGCCGGCGCCTTCGGCTCCGGAGCCGAAGCAGGAGCGGGCACGGGGGCGGAGGTTGCAGCGGGAGCCGGGGCGGGCTCAGGTGCGGGAGTGGGCTCTGGGGCCGGGGCGGGAGTTGGCTCAGCGACAGCCTTGCTGTCGAGGTGGGCCTCAATGTCGCGGCGGGTCACGCGGCCACCCTCGCCGGTGCCGGTGACCACGGCGAGGTCGACGTTGTTCTCACGGGCGAGGCGCCGCACGATCGGGGAGACGAACTTGGAGGTGTCCTCCTCGGCGGGCTCGACGACCAGTTCGAACGACTGGGACGCCACCGGGGCGGGCTCGGGAGCAGGTGCTGGGGCGGGTTCGGGTGCTGGGGCGGCTTTTGGTGCTGGGGCTTGAGGTGCCTCGCCCCCCTCCCGCTGCTCTGCAGCGGGGCCCGTCCCCCCTGGAGGGGAGACCTGATCTTCTTGTTCGGCGGCGGGGGCGTCGCCTTCGTCGCCGATGATGCACATGGGGGCGCCGACCTCGATGGTCTCACCCTCCTGGGCAATGATCTCGAGGATCACCCCCGCAACGGGCGAAGGGACCTCGGTATCGACCTTGTCGGTGGAGATCTCCACGAGGACCTCATCGACCGAGACGGTGTCACCGACACCCTTCGACCACGAGAGGATCGTGCCTTCGGTGACGGTCTCGCCCAACTGGGGCATCTGGACGGTGTGGGCCATGGGGGGTCTCCGCTGTGGTGCTCGATCGGGACGACCGAGCATACCGACGACCCCGCGTTGCGACGGATTCGATCAGCCGAGCGCCCGGAACAAGAACGCCGCCATCTGCTCGCGGGTGACCGGTGCGGCGGGGCAGAAGCTCGTCCCACCACACCCCTGGGTGACACCCGAGGCGGCGAGCGCCTGGATCTCGGGTTCGAGGAATCGGCCGTCGTCGTCGGTGAACGCGTCGACCCCCGACGCCGGGAGCGAGAGCGCCCGAACGAGGAAGGCGGCCATCTGCTCGCGGGTCACCGAGGCACCCGGGCAGAACCGACCCTCGTCGCACCCCACCGTGATGCCGGCTGCAGCGATCGCCTCGATGTCGGCCTCGAAGGGCGAGCCGTCGTCGTCGGTGAACGAATCGGTCGCGGGCACGGACAGGCCGAGCGCACGCGTGAGGAACGCCGCCATCTGGCCCCTCGTCACGACGTCGTTGGGGCAGAACCGGCCGCCACCACACCCCTGGGTGATGCCGGAGGAGGCAAGCCACTCGATCTCCTCGACGAACGGGGAACCGTCGTCGTCGCTGAACGTCCCGACAGAGGCCGGGACCGTCGTGGTGGTCGTGGTGGAGCTCGTGCTCGTGGAGGTCGTCGCCGGGCTGGCCGCTCCCACGACGATCAATGCGGATGGCCCCCACAAGGAGGCCCGCCCCGCGGCGTCCCATGCGATCACTTGGAACGAGACTCGGTGGCCCACCGAGAGGACCCCGACCCGCACCGAGGTGGAGGCGAGGACGTCCTCCAACCACGCGCCGGAGTCGATGTCGAAGACCCGGAGCCCGTAGGCCGTGGTGGTGGCCGACGCCTGGGGCCACGACAACGAGACCGTCCCATCACCGTGGTCGTCCACCGACAGCGCCGCACCGGAGGAGAAGGCTGGCTGACCGGGGGCGGCGGACGCCATCTGCGAGGACACCTCGTTGATGGAACGGACGTTGTCGGCCGAGGCGGTGCCGAGCGCCTGCCCGTTCCAGGTGAGGCCCGGGGAGGAGAAGTAGGGGATGGTCTGGCAGGCAGCGAGGCCCTGGAACTCACACGGGTAGGCCATCACGGTGCGCAGGGTGCCCGGGACCCGGTAGCCGTAGGAGTAGGAGGCCCTGCCCACAGCCAAGGCATTGTCGGGGTCGTGGGCACTGCCGTGGAGGTGGCCGAGCTCGTGGGCGATGCACACCGCAGGGCAGTCGAGGTCCACCACGGCGAACGCCGTGGAGGGGTCGGGGCCGATCCACGCCACGCCATCGAAGTCGGTGAGGTCGCCCATGAGGAGCACGACGACGTCGGCGGAGTACTGCTCGCGGAGCGAGAACACCTCGTCGGCGAACCCGTCGACGAGCGTGAGTGCCCAGAGCGCCGAGGCCGAGTCGGTGGGTTCGGGAACGTCGACGCCGACGGTGGCGACCAGCCGGTACGTCGACGAGACCCCGCTGTTGGCCGACACCTGGTTCACATCGGCGAGTTCCCCCTCGAGGTAGGCACGCACCCCGGCCCCCGAACCGAAGGCTACGTAGGCGTCGCCGGAGAAGACGAACAGCACATCGACCTCATTGGTGCCCCCTGCGAATCCGGCGGACTGTGCGATCGGCACCGCCGACGGGGCGCTCGACACGTACCCCTCGCTGAAGCGCGCGGGCGCCGGGACGTCGGGCGACGCGCTGTTGGTGAGCGGCGCTGCCCCGAGTGCGAGGACGAGCAGGAGTCGAAGTGCCCTGGTCACGCGGTGGTCATCGGCACGCGACGACCTCGGGATGAGCGATTCGGAGCGGGCTCAGTGCAGGCCCCGGCCCGTGGCCGCCAGCAGGGTCTCCCCCACTGCCTCGCTGAGGGTGGGGTGGGCGTGGATGAAGGCGGCGGCCTCCTCAGGGAGGGCCTCCCACCCGACGATGTACATGAGCTCGTGGATGAGCTCACCCGCCGACGGGCCGACCACCGAGGCACCGACGATCGGGCCGCCCTTCTCGACGACGACCTTCACCTTGCCCTGGTTGGCGTTCTGGATCTGGGCCCGGCCGACGCCGAGGAAGGAGTGGTCATGGGTCTCGACGTCGAGGCCCATCTCCTTCGCCTTCGCCTCCGAGTACCCGACCTCGGCCATCTCGGGATGGGTGTACACGACGAGCGGAATCGCCCGGTAGTCGACAGCGGCGGGCTGGCCCGTGGCGATGTGCGTCACCGCAGCGATCGCCTCGGCGAACCCTGCGTGGGCGAGCTGGGGGGTGCCGGCGACGATGTCACCGACGGCGTAGATGTTGGAGACGTTCGTCTGCTGCGTGGCACGGTCGGCGTGGACGTAGCCGCGGTCGGCGGCGATACCGACCGCCTCGAGGCCGATCCCGGCGGTGGCCGGCGCCCGCCCGACGGCGACGAGGACCACGTCCACCTCGACGGATCCGCCTTCCCACGAGAGCGCCACTCCGGAGTCGGTGACCTGCGGGGGGTTCACCTGCACCCCGACGTTGAACTTGACCTTGCGGCGCTTCAGCTGCTTCTGGAGTTCGGCGGCGGCGTCGGCGTCGGCACCCGGGACGATCTGATCCATGAGCTCGAAGACGTGCACCTCCGAACCGAGATCGGCGAGCAAGGAAGCGAACTCACACCCGATGGCGCCTGCGCCGATGATCCCAACCCGGGCAGGCTGGGAGGTCCAGTCGAGGGCGTGGTCGGAGGAGACGACCTTCACGCCGTCGAACTCGAAGCCGGGGATGGAGCGGGGCACCGAGCCGGTGGCGAGGATGATGTGCTTGGCCTCCACCACCGTGTCGCCCTCGTAGCCCTCACCCGCCACGGTCACCTGGTTGGGCCCGGTGACGCGACCGAACCCGTCGATGATGTCGACGTCGCGCTGCTTGAGGAGGCCCGAGAGGCCACGCACGAGGCCTTCGACGATCTTGTTCTTGCGCTCGAGGCCCGCACCCCAGTCGAAGGAGACATCGCCCGACACGTTCACCCCGAACGAGGAGGCGGTGGTGACTGTGTGATACACCTCGGCGGCCTGGAGCCACGCCTTGGCGGGGATGCAGCCACGGATGAGGCACGTGCCACCGACCCGTTCCTTCTCGACGAGGGCGACCTTCAAGCCGAAGTTGTGGGCGTAGAGGGCGGATGCGTATCCGGCGGGGCCTCCGCCGATGACGATCACGTCGTACATACGGGTGTCTCCAGGGTGTCGGGCGTGGAGGCCGAGGATAGGGATCCTTCGAGACCTGAGCCTTCGGGAATGGCAACCGCCCTTCTCTCCGGGCTCCCATGCTGCGTGCTTTCAGATGGTTCTCTCCACCGGCTTGGACTGGCCGCGTTGCCTGGCCATCGTGGACTCGCCAGCTGGTCCAGGTCTGGTCTACATGAATGGTGTCGAAAGCAAGCGACGCTCGCATGTCCCAGTAGAAGTCACT
>CAZRJG010000087.1:0-6959 GCA_964600365.1 uncultured Acidimicrobiia bacterium | reverse complement strand
GGCGACGCCCGGGGGTCCTTCGTTCTCAGTCCTTGGTTCCTGAGGGGATCTAGGCCTTGCCGAGGGCGGCCATGCCGCCGCTGAGATTGGCGGCGTGGTAGCCGAGGTTCGTGAGGAAGGTTGCGGCCTGCTGGCTGCGATTGCCCGACCTGCAGACGATGAGGTACGGGGTGTCCTTGTCGAGCTCGTCGACTCGCCCCGGCAACTCCATGAGCCTGATCCTCTCCGCCCCGGGGAGTGTGCCCATCATCCATTCCATCGGCTCACGGACGTCGATGAGGACGCCGCCGCGCTCCTCGATCCACGTATCCCAGTTCGCTGCCTTGACCTGTTCAACCACTGCCATGGGCGGGGAGTGTACGGTGGCTCGCTGACTAGTACCCTACGGGGTACCCGTACCAGCGGAGCACCATGCGTTTTGAAGAGAAGATCAGCGAAGACGCCATCACGCGACTCCGTCGCGTCGAGGGTCAGGTGGGCGGTGTCATCCGCATGCTCGAAGAGGGACGCGACTGCAAGCAGGTGATGCAGCAGGTGAGCGCTGCGAGCAAGGCGCTCGAGCGGGCGGGGGTT
The DNA here is from genome assembly GCA_964600365.1 of uncultured Acidimicrobiia bacterium. Lineage (GTDB taxonomy): Bacteria > Actinomycetota > Acidimicrobiia > Spongiisociales > JAENVV01. The sequence goes on along the minus strand of CAZRJG010000087.1, from coordinate 6,386 downwards.
CGGCTCCTTGCTGCCCAGATGCGCCACTGCGTCATCCACGAGGGTGAGGAGGGCGTCGAGTCCGTCACCCCCGAGGAAATCGAGCAGATGTTCCTGAACCTCGCCTAGGTGAGGCGCTCGTCGGGCGTCACACCTCGACCTCCCTCCCTAGCCTGCGGCTTCTGATGTCCACGTTCGATGCCCATGGTCGTCCCGTCCGGGACCTTCGCATCTCGGTCACCGACCGGTGCAATTTCCGGTGTCGGTATTGCATGCCGCGTGAGGTGTTCGACAAGGAGTGGGTCTATCTCCAGCACGCCGAGATGCTCACCTTCGAGGAGATCGCCCGCATCACGAGAGTCGCGGCCGACCTCGGCGTCGAGAAGGTGCGCCTCACCGGGGGCGAGCCGCTCCTCCGCAAGGACGTCCACGTCCTGGTGGGGATGCTCTCGCAGATCGAGGGCATCGACGACCTCGCGATGACGACCAACGCCTCGGTGCTCTCGCGTCGGGTCGAAGCCCTCCGCGAGGCCGGGCTGGGACGGGTGACCGTATCGCTCGACTCCATCGACGACGAGGTGTTCAGGGCCATGAACGACGTCGACTTCCCCGTGAGCCGGGTGCTCGAGGGGATCGACGCCGCTGCCGCGGCAGGCCTTGGGCCCATCAAGGTGAACGCGGTGGTGCAGGGTGGTGTGAACGACCACACCGTCGTCGACCTCGCGGGGCACTTCCGTGGCACGGGGCACACGGTGCGGTTCATCGAGTACATGGACGTCGGCATGTCGAACGGATGGAGGCTCGACGACGTCGTGAGCGCCGCCGAGATCGTCGACCGCATCCACGCCCGCTGGCCGCTCGAGGCCGTCCCGCCGTCGTATCCGGGAGAGGTCGCGACCCGGTTCCGATACCGGGACGGGGCGGGTGAGATAGGTGTCATCGGGTCGGTGACGCAACCGTTCTGCGGGAACTGCACCCGCCTTCGCCTGAGTGCCGAGGGGCAGCTCTACACCTGCTTGTTCGCAGGCACGGGCACCGACCTCAAGGGCCCGGTGCGTGGTGGCGCATCGGACGACGAGTTGCGGCAGATCATCGAGGGGATCTGGACCGCGCGGGCGGACCGGTACTCGGAGCGTCGCTCCGAGCACACGCCCGGATGGGAGCGCGTGGAGATGAGCTACATCGGCGGGTGAGATCGCCCGATGCTCTAGCATCCGGACTGGCCCCATCGCCCTGCGGGAGAGTCGACTTCGAGTCGGCGCCGAAGGAGCAACGTCCCGGAAACTCTCAGGCACCCGGACCGCAGGATCGAGGCCAGGCTGGAGAGCAGTCGCATGCTGGTGACTCGCCGAAGGAGTAAGCGCAGAGGCGTGAATCTCTCAGGCACCAAAACAGCCGGGGAGCAGGAACACGCTGCCCGAGGTGCCCGATGACCGAGCCGAGACGCATTCCCCTCCATGACCTCCACGAGTCGCACGGCGCTCGCATGGCTGAGTTCGCCGGGTACGACATGCCCATGCGGTACGACGGCGGAGCCGTTGCCGAGCACCTCCATACCCGTTCGGCCGCCGGGCTCTTCGACGTGTCCCACATGGGGGTCCTGACCGTCTCAGGGGACGGCGCCGCCGAGGGCCTCGAATCGGTGATGCCGTCGACGTTCCTCCAACTCCCGGAGGGCCGCAATCGCTACTCGTTCCTCACCAACGAGCAGGGTGGGGTGATCGACGACCTCATGGTCACCAACCGTGGTGACCACTTCCAGCTCGTCGTGAACGCCGCGACCAAGGCGGGCGACGTCGCCCACCTCAGGGCGCACCTCGTCGGGCTCGAGGTGAGTGACCTCCTGTCGACGGCGATCCTTGCGATCCAGGGGCCAGAGGCGGTGGCCGTGGTCGGCGACCACGCGCCCGAGGTGCTCGACCTCGGGTTCTCCAACGGCCTGTTGATCCGCCTCGCAGGCGTCGAAGCCTGGGCGTCGCGCTCGGGGTACACCGGCGAGGACGGACTCGAGCTCGTGATGGACGCGACCGACGCCGGATCGGTCGCCGAGGCCCTGCTCGCAGACGACCGGGTCGCCCTGGTCGGACTCGCTGCCCGGGACTCGCTCCGCCTCGAAGCAGGCCTCTGCCTCTTTGGCCACGACCTCTCCGAGGAGATCAGCCCCGTCGAGGCCGGTCTTACCTGGGCGATCCAGAAGCGCCGTCGGGCCGAAGGTGGCTTCCTCGGCGCCGAGGTGATCATCGCCCAGATCGAGCAGGGCCCTCCGCGGATCCGCATCGGGTTCACCTCGGAGAAGCGCCCGGTCCGTGAGGGCGCGACCCTCCACCTCGCAGATGGCGCAGAGGTCGGCTTCGTCTCCTCGGGCGGCTTCGGGCCGTCGGCCGGTCTCCCGATCGGCATGGCCTACGTCGATGCCGAGCACGCCGCCGCTGCTTCATTCACTGCCCGCCAACGCGGCAAGGAGGTGCCGGTGATGGTCACCGACCTGCCATTCGTCCCCCACAGGTACGCACGATGACTGCTTTCCCTTCCCGCCACATCGGCCCCCGGTCGTCCGAGCTCTCCCACATGCTCGACACCGTCGGCGTCTCCTCGCTCGACGAGCTGCTCCGGCTCACGGTCCCCGACGGGATCAGGGACGATGTGCTCGACCTCCCCGAGGGACTCGACGAGCACGTCGCCCACGCCGAGCTGGCGTCGCTGGCCGACATGAACGTCGTGCACACGTCGCTCATCGGCCAGGGGTACCACGGGACGATCACCCCGGCGGTGATCCGGCGGAACATCCTCGAGAACCCGGCCTGGTACACGGCGTACACCCCATACCAGCCAGAGATCTCCCAGGGCCGGCTCGAGGCGCTGCTCAACTTCCAGACGATGGTCGCGGACCTCACGGGGATGGACCTCTCCAACGCGTCCCTCCTCGATGAGGCCACCGCTGCGGCCGAGGCGATGACGCTCCTCCACCGGTCGACGAAGGGCACCAAGGGGGACCGGTTCCTCGTTGATGCTGATGCCCTCCCGCAGACGATCGAGGTGATCGAGACGCGCGCAGAGCCGCTCGGCCTCGAGGTCGTCGTCGGCGATCCGCTCGACGTCGATGCGTCCTTCTTCGGTGTCCTCGTCCAGTACCCGGGCGCTTCGGGCCCGATACGGGACCTTGCCCCCGTGGTGGAGGCAGCCCACGGAGCCGAGGCCAAGGTGGCGGTTGCTGCCGACCTGTTGGCCCTCACGGTGCTCGAAGCACCGGGCCGGTTCGGTGCAGACGTCGTCGTGGGCTCGGCCCAGCGGTTCGGCGTCCCCATGGGGTTCGGCGGCCCGCACGCGGGCTACATGGCGGTGGGGGAAGGGGAGCGGCGTTCCCTCCCGGGACGCCTTGTCGGAGTGAGCGTGGATGCCGAGGGGCGCCCTGCACTGCGACTGGCCCTGCAGACCCGCGAGCAGCACATCCGCCGGGAGAAGGCGACCTCGAACATCTGCACGGCGCAGGTGCTCCTCGCCGTGCTCGCCGGGATGTACGGCGTCTACCACGGGCCCGAGGGGCTCGCAGCGATTGCCGACCGAGTCCATCGCACCGCGGGACGGCTCCACGCGGGGCTCGTCGCCGCCGGCTACTCGGTGCACGACTCGTTCTTCGACACGCTCACCGTGTCGGCCCCCGGCCGCGCCGTCGACCTCCACGCATCGGCGTACGCCCACCACCTCAACCTGCGCGACGTCGACGCCGACACGGTGGGGATCACCGTCGACGAGACCACCGACGAGGCCGTGCTCGAACAGGTTGCCGAGGTGTTCGGCATCACGATCCCCGACGAGGCCTCGGCGGGGATCCCTTCCGACCTGCGGAGGACCTCGGGGTTCATGGAGCACCCGGTGTTCCACGAGCACCGGTCGGAGACGCAGATGCTGCGATACCTCCGCGAACTCGCCGACAAGGACATCGCCCTCGATCGGGCAATGATCCCGCTGGGTTCGTGCACCATGAAGCTGAATCCCTCGGCGGCGATGGAACCGATCTCCTGGGGGGAGTTCACCAACATCCATCCCTTCGCCCCCGCCGACCAATGGGAGGGGTACGCCCGCATGATCGACGACCTCGAGGCATGGCTCATCGAGATCACCGGGTACGACGCGGTCTCGCTCCAGCCCAACTCCGGGGCACAGGGTGAGTACGCGGGCCTCCTGGCCATCCGCGGGTACCACAGGGCGAACGGGGAGGCGCACCGTGATGTGTGCCTCATCCCCGAGTCCGCCCATGGCACGAACCCGGCGTCGGCGACGATGGCAGGGATGCGGGTGGTCGTGGTGAAGTGCGACGCGAACGGCAACGTCGACGTCGAGGACCTCCGGTCGAAGCTCGAGGCGAACCGCGACCGGATCGCGGCCCTCATGGTCACCTACCCCTCGACCCACGGCGTGTTCGAGGCGGCGATCACCGAGATCTGCGACCTCGTCCACGAGGCGGGCGGCCAGGTGTACCTCGATGGGGCGAACCTCAACGCGATGGTGGGGATCGCCAAGCCCGGCCGGTTCGGCGCCGACGTCTCCCACCTCAACCTCCACAAGACCTTCACGATCCCGCACGGCGGGGGAGGCCCCGGTGTGGGCCCGATCGGCGTGCGGGAGCACCTCGCGCCGTTCCTCCCCGGCCACCGGGTGCTCGACGGGGGCGATCGTGAGGTGGGGGCGGTGGCCGCAGCGCCCTTCGGGTCGGCGGGGATCCTCCCGATCCCGTGGATGTACCTCCGGATGATGGGACCCGACGGCCTCCGCGACGCCACCGAAATGGCGATCCTGTCGGCCAACTACATCGCCACCCGGCTCGGTGGGGCCTATGAGGTCCTCTACAAGGGCGAGCGGGGCCACGTCGCCCACGAATGCATCCTCGATATCCGCCCCATCACGGTGGAGACCGGCGTGACGGTGGACGACATCGCCAAGCGCCTCATCGACTACGGCTTCCACGCCCCGACGATGAGCTTCCCGGTGGCGGGGACCCTCATGGTCGAGCCGACCGAGTCGGAGCCGCTCGAGGAGCTCGATCGGTTCTGCGATGCCATGCTCGCGATCCGGGCCGAGATCGACGCCATCGCGGCCGGCACCGTGTCGCGCGAGGACTCGGCGCTCGCCCATGCTCCGCACACTGCCGAGGACCTCCTTGGGTCGGACTGGGATCGCCCGTATCCGCGGGCGGAGGGGGCCTACCCCCAGGGCGTGGTCCAGCCGAAGTACTGGCCTCCGGTGAGCCGGATCGACAACGGGTATGGCGACCGCCATCTCGTCTGTTCGTGCGTGCCGACGGAGGCATACGCCGACGGGGAGTAACGCCACGAACGGCTTGCAGGGTCGCAAGGCGCGGTCCTAACATCCTTGGCACCACCAACCACCAACACCGAAGGGCCGCGCTCGATGAGCAGCGGCCCTTCGCTCGTCCGGGGGACGTGGGCGTCGTCGGAGGGGACGAGGCTCGGCACGAAGGGGTTGCGCCAGCCCCAGGCACTGCGGGATACTCGGTGGACAGGGTGTGCCGGGAGCGCGAAAGGGAGTTCGATGCGACGGCTCGTTGCAACGTGCATGTGCGTGGCCCTGGTCGCGTGCGCCCCCACCGGAGCCGAGGATGTTCCGGCGACCACCGCCCCGGCTGTGACGACGCCGGCCACCACGACCACGATGACCTCCTCGACGACCGCGGTCCCCACCACGACCACCTCGCCCTCCACCACGACCGTCCCCGAGTCGGAGGTGCCTGCGGAGTTGCTGGCCCTCATCGGCGCCCCGATGCCCGAGGTGGACCTCACGATCGAGGGACCGGAGGACGTGGAGCGATGGATCGAGGAGTTCCTGAGGTGGGAGGCTTGGGCGGCCGCGAATCCCGCGAAGGGGTTGGCGACCTTGGAAAACGTCGCAGCCGGCCACTACCTCCATACGCAGGAGGAGGGCCTCCCGAAGATGCTGGATGCTCGCGTCGTCTCCGTTGGTGGCGGACTCTTGGTGAGGCGTGCGGAAGCGAGCTTCGACGATGCCGCTGTAGGCATCCTCGCCGTTGTCTTCGAGACGACCCAGGCGAGTCCAATCTTCACTCTCGACGCCGACACTCTCGAGGTAGTTCAAACACTGGAGCCTGAGGGCAACTGGGTTGTCTCCGATGCGATTCTCATTCAAGGCAGGGAAGGAAGATGGTTGCTGAGCGAGTTCATCTCGCGTTGATAATCTCGTGCCTGTGCTTGGTGCTCTCGGCGGTTCCAGCCGATGCCGAAGAGCCGCCGGGTCGTTGTGACTTGAATCCGGGCGCCGTGGGTTGCGACGGCGGGGGGAGTGGGAGCGGCGGTGGGGACACCACTACCACGACCACGACCACTCCACAGTCCTGGCACTGGGGACCCTGGTCACGATCCGGCCTCGACTGC
>CAZRJG010000086.1:0-7271 GCA_964600365.1 uncultured Acidimicrobiia bacterium | reverse complement strand
AGCGGAAGAAGTACGGCCTCCGCAAGGCCCGCCGGGCCCCGCAGTACACCAAGCGGTAGGCGTCCGAGTGCCGTTGTTCGGCACGGATGGCGTGCGGGGCGTCGCCAACCGCGACCTCACCCCGGAGCTTGCGCTTGCCCTGGGCCGTGCCGCGGGGGAGTCGGTCTCGATCGGCCCCATCCTCGTGGGCCGGGACACCCGTCGCTCCGGCGGCATGCTCTCTGCGGCCTTCCAGGCCGGCGCCCATTCCGTGGGCATCGACACGGTTGACGTCGGCGTGCTCCCCTCGGGTGGCATCGCTCGCCTCGTGGCCGCAGGTGATGCAACGCTCGGAGCGGTGATCACCGCGTCACACAACCCGGCCCCCGACAACGGGATCAAGCTGCTTGGACGCTCAGGGCACAAGCTGAGCGACGAGCACGAGGCCGCCATCGAAGCCCGCATCAAGCAGGGCGCGCCGTGGCGGACCGCAGTCGGTGAGGACGTGGGGATCGCCTTCCCCATGCCCGACGCAGAGGACCGCTACCTGGCGATGCTGCGCGACGGCTTCGCCTTCTCCCTCCGCGGTTTCTCGGTGGTGCTCGACTGTGCCCACGGCGCGGCCTTCAAGGCGGCGCCCGACCTCCTCCGGTCGCTCGGTGCCGACGTGTCCACCATCGGCACCTCCCCCGATGGCATGAACATCAACGAAGGATGCGGGGCCACCCACCCAGAAGGTCTCGCAAAGGTGGTGGACGGGAGGCTGGGACTCGCATTCGACGGGGATGCCGATCGGCTCATCGCCGTCGATGAGGAGGGTCGGGTCGCGAACGGGGACGTCCTCATGGCGGTGATCGCGCGCCACCTCCACGACAGGGGATCCCTCCGCAACGACACCGTCGTCGCGACGGTGATGTCCAACCTGGGCTTCCACAAGGCGATGGAGGAGGCGGGGATCCGTGTCATCACCACCAAGGTGGGCGATCGATACGTGGTCGAGGGACTCCATGAGCACGACGCCGCGCTGGGTGGCGAGCAGTCGGGACATGTCGTCTTCCCCGACCGGGCACCGGTGGGGGATGGCCTGCTCACTGCACTCGCCCTCCTCGAAGTGATGGCCTCGACGGGATCACCGCTTGCGGAGTTGCGGTCACCGATGGTCGAGTACCCGCAGGTCCTCCGCAACGTCCACGTCGCCGACGGCGCAACGCTTGCCGACAGCGTCCGGGTCTGGGAGGCCGTCTCCGAGGTCGAGCAGCGACTCGGCGACGAAGGCCGGGTGCTCGTGCGGGCGTCCGGCACCGAACCCCTCGTCCGGATCATGGTGGAAGCAGCCTCGCGGGACGACGCGAACGAGTGTGCCATGCACCTGTGCGACGTCGTGCGCGCCGAGCTCGCCTGAGGCGCGCCGTTCGGCGTCGTTGGAGTGGCCGAGCGGTACCCTCGAGCGCACAACCGAGCACCAACCACCTTGTAGCGCCTGGCCTCCTGAGCGGAGGTGACGAGGAAGAGGGAGTATCGAACCATTCGGCGGGTGCCCTCTCGGCCCACCGGGGTCGTCACGGTGATGGGAGAAAACCCGGGAGCGATCCCGGAACAGCGCCCACCCGGACCGGTCGGATCGCAGGATCCGCGTCATCGTGTGCTCATGAACGAGAAGGAGCACGACCATGTGCGGCATCGTTGGCTACGTGGGCCCGCGCCCGACCCGGGACGTCATCATCCCCGGCCTCGAACGCCTCGAGTACCGGGGCTACGACTCGGCAGGGATCGCCACGATCGACTCGTCCGGCATCGCAGTCGAGCGACGCGCCGGGAGGATCGCAGAGCTGAAGGAGGCGCTCGAGGGGATCGGAGACACGTCGACCGCCGGGATCGGCCACACCCGATGGGCGACGCACGGCCCGCCGACCACGCAGAACGCCCATCCGCACGCCGACTGCTCAGGAGGCGTGGCGGTGGTGCACAACGGGATCATCGAGAACCACGCCGCCCTGCGCCGCGCCCTCGAGGCCAGCGGCCACGTGTTCACCTCGGACACGGACACCGAGGTCGTCGCCCACCTCATCGAGTCGATGGGTGACGCCACGCTGACCGATGCGGTGCGCGAGGTCATGCGACAGGCCCATGGGGCGCTTGCGATCGCAGTGATGCGCGCCGACGACGGTGATCGCATCGTTGCGGCCCGGAGGGGGAGCCCCCTCGTGGTGGGCCTCGGTGAGGGCGAGGCATTCCTCGCGTCCGATATCCCCGCGATCCTCTCCCACACCCGTGAGATGCTCGTCATCGAGGATGATCGTCTGGTCGAACTCACGCCCGAGGGCGTCGTCGTCACCGACCTCGATGGCACGGAGGTCACCCCGGAGCGCCGTCACGTCGCGTGGGACCTCGATGCTGCCGAGAAGGGTGGCTACGAGGACTTCATGCGCAAGGAGATCCACGAGCAGCCGCACGCCATCACGGACACGCTCGCCGGCCGACTCGATCCGGCGGGAAGGGTCCTCCTCCCCGAACTCGGCCTGGAGGGCCGAGCGTCCCGGAGCTTCGACAAGGTCTTCGTCATCGCCTGTGGGACGAGCTACCACGCGGCGATGATGGCCAAGTACGCGATCGAGCGGTGGACCCGGGTCCCCGTCGAGATCGACATTGCGTCGGAGTTCCGATACCGAGACCCGGTGCTCGACGACCGGACGCTCGTCGTTGGCATCTCCCAGTCGGGGGAGACGGCCGACACGCTCGCCGCCATGCAGTACGCCGGGGCGCAGGGGGCCTTCCGTATCGCAGTCACCAACGTCGTCGACTCATCGATGGCGCGTGACGCCGATGCGGTGCTCTACACGAGGAGTGGCCCGGAGATCGGCGTAGCCGCAACGAAGACGTTCGTTGCACAGCTCGTCGCCCTCCAATTGCTCGCGCTCTTCCTCGCCCAGGAGCGGGGCTCCATCTCGGCCGGCCGGATCGTCCACATGGTCGAGTCGCTCGCCGAACTCCCTGCGCTCGTCGAGCAGATGCTCGGGACCGAGGGGGAACTGCGCCGCATTGCATCGAGGTGGACCGACGTGCGGGATTGGTTCTTCCTCGGGCGGGGCGTGTCGTGTGCAACGGCCGCCGAGGGCGCGCTCAAGCTCAAGGAGATCAGCTACGCCCGTGCCGAGTACTACCCGGCCGGGGAGATGAAGCACGGCCCGATTGCCCTCATCGACGACCAGGTCGTGGTCGTGGGCGTCGTCCCCGACGGGGACCTCCACGCGAAGACGTTGGCGAACATGGAGGAGATGCGTGCCAGGAATGGCCGGCTCCTGCTGGTCCTCACCGAGGGCGACGACCAGGGCGAGGCGCTCGCCGACGAGGTCGTGTGGCTCCCGGAGATGGACGAGATGCTCTCACCGGTCGTTGCGACGATCCCGCTCCAGCTGCTCTCGTACTGGATCGCCAAGGGACGCGGCCTCGACGTGGACAAGCCGAGGAACCTCGCGAAGACCGTGACGGTCGAGTAGCCGAGTCGGGGCCGCTACGCCTCGGGCTTGTCCCCCTCGGCGACCGCCAAGACCATCGCCGTGTCGTCCGTGTGGGTGATCGACACGTGGATCTCGGTGATCCCGAGGAAGTCGGCTCGGGCCTTTGCGGTACCGAAGAGTCGGACGGTCGGCTTGCCACCTCCGGTGATCTCGATGTCGGTCCAGCGAATGCGCCGGTAGCCGGTTCCCATCGACTTCATCACAGCCTCCTTCCCCGCGAACCGGGCCGCGTAGCGGCGGGCGGGGAAGGTGAACCTGTTCGCGTAGAGGCGTTCGTGTTCGGTGAAGCACCGCTCGGTGAACCGTGGGTACTTCTCGAGCACGTCTGCGACCCGTGTGATGTCGATGAGATCTTGTCCGATGCCGATGATCGCCATTCCAGGAAGGGTACGGGGTGAAGCCCGTCAGCGGACGTCTGGAAGCGCCCCCCTGCTGTGCATGGGTACTCGGCCGCGGCCGGGTCGCCTTCGCGTAGCGTCTTGTCATGATCCCCGTGCTCTCACCGGCCGAAGCGAAGCGACTCGACGAGCGGGCGGGTGACCGACTCGGGGAACTGATGGAGCGGGCAGGCCATGCGGTGGCCATGACGGTGCTCCGGGCGGGCTTCGGATACGGGTCCTCGGTGGTGTTGCTCGCCGGGCCCGGCAACAACGGGGGCGATGCCTGGGTTGCCGCACGGCACCTCCATCGCCACGGGGTAGGAGCGACCGTCGTGCTGTACCGGGAGCCGGCCACCGACCCGGCACGGTCCGCAGCAGCCGACGCCGTGGCGGCCGGAGTGGCGGTGCGGCCGTGGAGCTCGCCGCTGGATGCCGACGTCCTGGTCGACGGGCTCTTCGGGGTCGGGCTCTCGCGCCCACTGGCCCCGGAGGTCATCCCGTGGACCGATCACGCGGGCTTCGTCGTGTCGGTCGACGTACCGAGTGGACTCGATGCGGGATCCGGCGAGGTGCCCGGGGCGGCATTCGTCGCCGATGTCACCGTGACCTTCCATGCGCCGAAGACGGGCCTCCTCATCGGGTCCGGACCCGACCACGTCGGCCTGCTCGAGATCGCCGACATCGGCCTCACGGGTGGGGAGCCGGAACTGCTCTGGTGGACGACTGATGATGCGACGGTGCCCCGGCGCGGCCGGCGTGCCCACAAGTGGATGGCGGGATCCGTCCTCGTCGTCGGCGGTGCGCCCGGCATGTCGGGTGCACCGGTCCTTGCGGCGACGGCCGCCCTGCGTTCCGGCGCCGGTGCGGTGGCGCTGCTCACACCTGGAGGGCTCCCCGTGCATGCCCCTGCCGCCCTCCTGCGGAGGAGTGTCGGCGTGGGCGAGCGGTTTGTGGCCGCTGACGCCGCTGCGATCCTCGAGGGCGGGAAGCGCTACGACGTGCTCGCGCTCGGCCCCGGCCTCGGGGCCGGGATGGAGGAGTTCGTGAACGCGCTCGCGGACGGCTGGCCGGGACCCCTCGTCCTGGATGCCGATGGCATCACCTCAGTGGACCTCGCCGTCATCGAGGAGCGTACCCGTCCGACCATCCTCACCCCCCACGCCGGGGAGTTCTTCCGCCTCACCGGCGAGGCCCCCGGGCATGGATCCGCGCAGGAGCTGGCTGCGGGTGCCGGGGCAATCGTGCTGCTCAAGGGGAGTCCGAGCTTCGTCGCCGACCAGGCCGCGACCCGTGTGATCACCTCGGGCGGGAGGGAGTTGGCGACGATCGGTACCGGTGATGTCCTCAGTGGGATGATTGCCGCCTTCGTCGCCCGTGGGCTCCCCCCCGCAGACGCTGCAGCTTCGGCTGCCCACTGGCACGGCTTGGCCGGGCGGTCGGTGGCCGCCCGGGGGATCGTCACTGCCGACGACCTCGTGGACGAGATCGCCCTGATGGTGCCTCCGGTCTGAGGCGTGGCGCGCTCCCTGCGCCCCTGCCTCCTACCCTCCCTCCCATGGACGACGCTGACATCCGTCCGACGCGCGTCGAAGTCGACCTCGGGGCGCTCGGTGCGAACCTGTCGGCCATCCGCGAGCACGTCGGGCCGGCCAAGGTCATGCCCATCCTCAAGGCCAACGCCTACGGCCACGGCATCGTCGAGGTGGGCCGCCACCTCGATGCGCTCGGCGTGGATGCGCTGGGCGTCGCCTACCTCGAGGAGGGGGAGACCCTCCGGGAAGCGGGGGTGCGCGCGCCGATCCTCGTCATGTCCGGTGTCGTAGGGCGGCAGATACCCCGCTTCCTGGCCTCCGATCTCACGATCACCGTCCCATCGGTGGGCAAGCTCGAGCAGGTCCAGGATGCTGCGGTGTCGGTCGGGGTCCGGGCCAAGGTGCATCTCAAGTTCGACACGGGGATGGGCCGCCTCGGGCAGAACCACCGCACGGCGATGCGGCTCCTCGAAGCTGGCGAGGCGGCCGCCGACGTGGACGTGACCGGCGTGTTCAGCCATTTCGCCACCGCGGACGAGGCCGACCTCACCTTTTCGCGCCTCCAGTTGGAACGGTTCATGGGGATCGTCGGGTGGTATGAACGCAACGGCCTCCCGGTGCCGACACGACACATCGCCAACTCGGGCGCGATCCTCCAGGTGCCCGATGCGCACCTCGACATGGTGCGTCCGGGCATCCTCCTGTACGGCGTGTACCCGTCTAGGGAGTGCGCCCGAAGCGTGGCAGTGGCGCCAGCCCTCACCTGGCGGACCCAAGTGGTCTTCTTCAAGGTCGTGCGGGCGGGAGACCCCGTCTCGTACGGTGCGACATGGGTGCCGACGCGTGACACGAGGGTGATCACGCTCCCGGTGGGGTATGGGGACGGATACGCCCGTGCGAACTCCAACGTCGCCGAGGTCCTCGTGGGGGGGATCCGCCAGCCGGTGGTGGGGAGGGTGTGCATGGACCACACGATGGTGGACCTCGGGCCCGACGGAACTGCCTATGACGAGGACGAGGTGGTCCTCATCGGGCGACAGGGCGGCGAGGAGATCTCGGCCGCGGAGCTCGCATCTCGCTCGGGGACGATCCCCTACGAGGTCCTCGCGCGGATCGGCGCCCGGGTCCCCCGCGTGTACACGCGCCCGGGCGCCGATCCGCGCTGATCCCCCTCCGCTTCAGCCGTCACGTACCTTCGTGGCAAGGCGACGGCCCTGCCACAGCGAGATGACGATGCCGGAGACGATCGCCGAGCCCATGGCCGTCAGCGGCCCTTCGGGCAACGGCAGCAGTCGCGCCGTCACCCGGTTGGCAAGGATCCACGTGACCATGAAGGCGATCCACCCGAAGCCGATGCCGGTCATCCACGCCGAGACGAACTCGGCGCGGTGTGGACGACGAGGTGTCAGTGCCACAGGAGGAAGACGGGTGGGAACGTCCCCAGGGCCCCGAGGACGCCGAGGACCAGTCCGATCCAGAACGCACGCTTGAGGTCGACGTCCTTCGCCTTCCATGAGACGTGGAGGATCGCCCACGAGCCGAGATACGCGATGACCGCGAGGATGGTCTTACCGGCGAGCGGGCCGACGCCTGCGTCCCCGCTGAAGGCACCCAGGAAATCGTGGATGCCGGGTGACGCCTCGCTGAGGACGGTGAGGAAACCGAGGAAGAAGACCCCGATCCCCGCCGAGATCATCGCAGCTGCACCGGGGCCGTCCGGACGGTCCTCGAGGTGGAGGCCCTCCAACTCCGGCGCGACGGACGTGTCGTGTTCGGTGTGCGTGTGTGCCATCTCCATCCTCCTAAACGATCGGGGCGATCTTGTTGAGGAACGCGCCGAACGCGCCCCCGATGGCCGCCGC
>CAZRJG010000085.1:0-7505 GCA_964600365.1 uncultured Acidimicrobiia bacterium | reverse complement strand
CCCGGCATCGAGACCGGGGCTCCTGAGCGGACCGACACGAGGAGCGGCTGGCCGCTCCCGCCGAACTCCTTCCCGGTCTCTTCCTCGAGACGGGTCATCGCGGTGCGCATCTCGTCCCAGAGGCCCTCTGGCGGTTGGCGGTCGTTGGCGTAGAAGGCGTTGCACGCCTCTGTCGTGACGGTGAATCCGGGGGGAACGGGGAGCCCGGCATTCGTCATCTCGGCCAGGTTGGCGCCCTTCCCACCGAGGAGGCCCGCCATGTCCCGGTTTCCCTCTCTGAACATGTACACGTATTGGCTCATACGTTCGAATCTAGAGAAGTTTCGAGAGTGGTCCGTCGCGGCGGAGTGGCAACCGATTGCTAGATTCCGAGAACCCCGAAGGAACAGTTGGTGACCATGTCGACCGCTTCACACACGACCCCGGCGTTCTCCGTCCGGATCCTCGCACGCCTCTCCCACGCCCCGGGGACGCTGGGGCGCCTCGCCACCGCAATCGGTGGCGCTGGCGGGAACATCACGAGGTTCGCTGGCTTCGAAGTGACCGGGGCCGCGATCACCCGAGAGTTCGTCGTGGATGCTGGATCCGAGGCCCACGTCGCATCGATCATCGAGGCCGTTCGAAGCGTCGAAGGGGTGGACCTCCTCGAGGCGGACGACGTCACGATGCACATGCACGTGGGCGGCAAACTCGAGGTGATCGGGCGATTCCCGCTCCATGACCGCGACGACCTCTCCGTCGCCTACACGCCGGGCGTCGCACGTGTGTGCTCGGCCATCGCCGAGGATCCTCGCAAGGGGTGGGAGTACACCATCCGCGGGGGCACGGTTGCCGTGGTCTCCGACGGCACGGCGGTCCTCGGGTTGGGGGACATCGGCCCCCTCGCCTCCCTTCCCGTGATGGAGGGCAAAGCGATGCTCTTCAAGGAGTTCGGTGGCATCAATGCGTTCCCGATCGTCCTCGACACGAAGGACCCCGACGAGATCGTCGAGACCGTGAAGCGCATCGCTCCAACGTTTGGAGGTGTGAACCTGGAGGACATCGCTGCGCCCGCCTGCTTCTCCATCGAAGAGCGGCTCCGCGAGGAACTCGACATCCCGGTCTTCCACGACGACCAGCACGGCACCGCGATCATCGTCCTCGCTGCGCTCCAGAACGCCTGCAAGCTCACCGGCAGGAAGATGCAGGACCTGTCGGCGGTCATCGCCGGTGCCGGCGCGGCCGGGGTGGCGATCGCCAAGATCCTCTACCACGCAGGGGTGAGGGAGATGGTGGTGACCGACTCCCGTGGAGCCGTGAACAAGGGCCGCGAGAAGCTCGACGGGGGCAAGGGGTGGCTCGCCGAGTACACGAACCCCGAAGGGCTCACCGGCGAGTTGTCCGAGGTGCTCCGAGGTCGGGACGTCTTCATCGGTGTCTCCCGCCCGAACATCGTGACACGCGAGGACGTCCTTGCAATGGCGAAGGATCCCCTCATCTTTGCCCTGTCCAACCCGGATCCCGAGATCATGCCCGAGGAGGTGATGGACATCGCCGGCATCGTTGCCACGGGCCGCTCGGACTTCCCCAACCAGATCAACAACGTCCTGGCATTCCCGGGCATCTTTCGGGGTGCACTCGACGCAGGCGCCACCGCCATCACCGAGAACATGAAACTCGCGGCTGCCGACGCCATCGCGGCGAAGGTCGGCGATGAACTCTCGGCCGAGCACATCGTGCCGCCGGCGCTGGATCGCTCGGTGGCCCCAGCCGTGGCCGCTGCGGTGGCGAAGCAGGCGTTGCGCGACGGGGTCTGCCGCTAGAAGCACCGTCGAGGCGTCCCACCGGCGCCGAGGGGACGCCTGTTTCGTGCTACGGGACGGGCAACTCGAGAGTGAACCGTGTCGCGGAGTCGGTGCGGGTGTGGGTGAGGTCGCCGTCCATCTGGCGTGCGAGAGTGCGAGAGATGGAAAGCCCGAGTCCGAGCGCGGTGTGCTCGGCGCCTCCATGCGTCGTGAAGGGCTCGTACAACTGCTCTTCGAGCCATTCGGGTATGCCGTCCCCGTGGTCGATGACCGAGATCTGGGCCCGTTCGGTGACCTCGATCTCGACCTCGACGGGGGGTCGTCCGTACCGGAGTGCGTTGGTAATGAGGTTGCGGAGCACCTGTCGGACGCGAAGGGAGTCACCCCGCGCCACACCGTCTCCCCTCACCGGGAGCTCGAACCCGGCCCCGGACGACTCGATAGCCGAACGCGCGACGTCGGCCAGCCCGATGTCAGTGATCTGGGTCCTCAAGCGGTCCCCCGCCGACGTCTCGACGAGGTCGGTGACGATCCGGGTGATGTCGGTTGCCTGCTCGGCGATGAGGCTCGCCATCTCCACGTGCTCCTCGTTCCCCGGAGCCTCCTCGAGGACTCGGGTGAGCTCGAGCGCGAACCCGAGGACCGAGCTGAGCGGCGTGCGGATCTCGTGTGCGACGGTGGAGAGGAGGCGTTCGCGTGCGACGACGGCGTCGGCCAACCTCCGCGCCGCCTCATCACTGGGCGCGAGGTCCCTGGCTATGACGGAGTAGAACGCGGGGTTGCCGAGGTGATCGAGATGGGCCTCGAGGTTCACCCAGTAGTGCCGTGGCCTTCCCTGCATGGAGAACCTGAGCTCTGCCCTGAGCGGGGTGTCCAGGAGCCGTTCGCCGATGGGCATGCCGGTGTCCACGAGATCGTCGAGGAGGGGCCGGCCCCGCAAGCTCGCCTCGGTGATGCCGAGGGTGCGCCTCCCCTGTCGATTGGCCCACAGCACCCTGCCGACGGGATCGAGCAGGAGCACCGCGTCGTTCGTGTGCTCGAGGATCATGCGAAGCCATTGGTCCAGGTCGACCTCGTCGCCGTCGCGTCGTGACCGGACGAAGCCGCCCTCGAGGCCCATCACCCGCCCGTCGGCATCGCGGACGACCCTGGTGAGGGGTTGGATCCACTGCAGTCCTTCCTGGGAGCGAAACACCTGCTCCCAATCGACCAACCCGATCTCGGGCCGCTGGTCGAGATCGGCGATGAAGCGCTCTCGCTCGGCGTGGTCGTGGTAGGTGTCCTCGGCGTCCGCGGTGAGGGGATCGCTGACGCCGAGTACATCGCGCAGCGCGGCGTTCGCGGCAAGGAACCGCCCCTCCCTGGAGGTGGCGTAGAGCGGGATCGGAAGCCGCTCGAAGAGGGCTGCGATCTCCTGTGCGTCCATCGGGCCCTGGTCGTCCATCTCGGTCACCACGCTACCCGAAGGATGCGGGTCGTCAGCGGGACAGCCGCTTGTACGCGATCCGGTGCGGGGTTATGGAGTCCGCTCCGTAGGTCCCGGCGGCCCACTCCTCGTACTCGGTGAAGTTGCCCTCGAACCAGCGCACCTCGCTGTCGCCGGCGAAGACGAGCATGTGCGTTGCGATGCGGTCGAGGAACCACCGATCGTGGGAGATCACCACCGCGCAGCCCGGGTAGGTCTCGAGCGCGTCCTCAAGGGCTCGGAGCGTGTCGACGTCGAGATCGTTCGTGGGCTCGTCGAGGAGGAGGACGTTGCCTCCCCTGCGGAGGATCTTCCCGAGATGCACGCGATTGCGCTCTCCACCCGAGAGGACGCCGACCTTCTTCTGC
This sequence comes from uncultured Acidimicrobiia bacterium, assembly GCA_964600365.1. Classification (GTDB taxonomy): domain Bacteria; phylum Actinomycetota; class Acidimicrobiia; order Spongiisociales; family JAENVV01. The sequence continues at coordinate 3,888 of CAZRJG010000085.1, read as the reverse complement.
TGGTCCGAGCCCTTGAAGTTGAGCGACGCGACGTAGGCCCGGCTGTTCACTTCGCGGGTGCCGATCTGGAGGAACTCGCTCCCCCCTGTGATCTCCTCGAAGACGGTGTTCGACGCGTCGAGCGCATCGCGGGATTGGTCCACGTAGGCGAGGTCCACCGTCGGGCCGACCTCGAGGGTGCCGTCGTCGGGCTCCTCATGGCCGGTGATCATCCTGAAGAGCGTCGTCTTCCCGGCACCGTTCGCTCCGATCACCCCGACGATCCCCGCCGGGGGGAGTGAGAAGGAGAGGCCGTCGATGAGCAGGCGGTCGCCGAATCCCTTCGAGAGCCCAGTGGCCTCGATGACCTTGTCTCCGAGGCGACGGGTCATGGGGATGACGAGATCGAGTCTGTCGGGACGCTGCTCGCGTTGTGATGACGCCGCAAGCAACTCCTCGTACGCGTTGAGGCGGGCCTTGCCCTTCTCCTGGCGGGCCTTCGGGGTCATGCGAACCCACTCGAGCTCGCGGGCGAGGGCCCGCTGGCGGGCGGACTCCTCCCGCTCCTCGGCAGCGAGGCGGGCCTGCTTCTGTTCGAGCCAACCCGAGTAGTTGCCCTCGAAGGGGTAGGCGCGGCCGTTGTCGAGCTCGAGGATCCAGCCGGCGACGTTGTCGAGGAAGTAACGGTCGTGGGTCACCGCGACGACGGTCCCGTCGTACTCCTTGAGGAACCGCTCGAGCCACGCCACGGACTCCGCGTCGAGGTGGTTCGTCGGCTCGTCGAGCAGCAGGAGGTCGGGGTGGGAGAGGAGCAGGCGACAGAGCGCGACGCGACGGCGCTCTCCGCCGGAGAGCGTGGAGACATCCGCGCCCCCCGGGGGCACCCGCAGGGCGTCCATCGCGATCTCCACGTTGCGCTCGAGATCCCAGGCCCCGGCTGCCTCGATTCGCCTCTCGAGCGTCGCCTGGCGGTCGCCGAGCTTCTCGAAGTCGGCGTCGGGGTCCGACCAGCCGGCGAGCACGTCGTTGTACTCATCGATGAGCGCCCTGATCGGAGCGACCCCGTCCATGACGTTCGCGAGGACGTCCTTGTCGGGATCGAGGTGCGGTTCCTGTTCGAGCAGGCCGACCGTGTACCCCTCGGTGAGCCGCGCCTCGCCGGTGAAGCCAGTGTCGAGCCCCGCCATGATCCGCAGTACGGACGACTTGCCTGCGCCGTTGTGCCCGATCACCCCGATCTTCGCCCCCGGGAGGAAGGCGAGGGTGACGTTCTTGAGCACGTCCTTGTCCGGCGGGTGGTGCCGGCTGACATCGATCATGGTGAAGATGAATTGCTGGGCCATGGGGGCGGAACCGTAGTGGGGGACGCCTCCGACTCCTACCCTTGCGCGGATGCCCCTTGCCGACCGCTCCGAGGACCTGCTCGAGGTCGTGGTGACTGCCCGGGAGGGTGGGCACCGGCGGGAGGGACAGGTGGAGATGGCGAGGGCGGTCGCCGACGCGTTCGAGGACCGTCGGCACCTCGTCGTCCAGGCCGGCACGGGGACCGGCAAGTCGTTTGCCTACCTCGTGCCGGCATTGGCGTCGGGACAGCGCGTCGTTGTCTCCACGGCGACGAAGAGCCTCCAGGACCAGCTCGGAGCGCGCGACCTCCCGTTCCTCGTGGAGGCCTTGGCCGGTGAGCTCGACGCCTCGGTTGCGGTGGTGAAGGGGCGAGGTTCGTACCTCTGCCTCAACCGGCTCGAAGAGCATCTCGAGGACGCCGGGTGGACCCGCCAGGAGGGCCTCTTCGGCACCGAGACCCTGCCCGACGAACTGCGGCAGGTCGTCGAGTGGGCGGCGGAGACCGAATCGGGTGATCGGGACGCAATGCCCTTCGAGGTCGAGGATTGGTCGGAGTACTCGGTCGCAGGCATGGAGTGTCCGGGCCGAGAGCAGTGCCCGCAGGGGGAGGAGTGCTTCGCCATGCGCGCACTTGAGGCTGCGGCCGAGGCCGACGTGGTGGTCGTGAACCACCACCTCTACGGGGCCCATCTCGCCTCGGAGAAGTCCGTACTCCCAGAGCACGAGTTCGTGGTGTTCGACGAGGCGCACCGGCTCGAGGACACCTTCGCCTCGGCACTCGGCGTCGAGTTGGCAGGCTGGCGCGTGTGGCAGCTCGTGAGGGCGGCCCGTTCGCTTCCCCTCGTGGTCGGGTCGGCGAAGGCTGCTCGTCTCGTGCGGTCGCTCACCGGCGCCGCCAACGACTTGGAGAAGGCCCTCAGCAGGGAACGGCCGGGGCGGTTCACCGACCCGTCGGAACTCGAGGTCGCGGGTGCGCTCGAACGTCTGTTGAAGGTCACCGACGACCTCGTGGCGAGTGTGCGATCGGCTCAGCCGGCGACGACCGCCGGCGCCGGGGCGAAGGCGCGACTTCTCCGACTCGGCGGCCACATGCTGGGTGACCTCGACTACGTGGCCGCCCTCGAGGAGGGTGTCGTCGGGTGGATCGAGGGAGGGCGATCAGCGTCGCTCAAGGTCGCTCCGGTCGATGTCGCCTCGCTCATGCGGCTCCACCTGCTCGACGAGGCCACGATCGTCGCTACATCGGCCACGCTCTCGGTGGGCGGGGATCTCGCCCCCACGGCCAGGGCGCTCGGCTTGCGAGGGGATGACCACACCGAGCTGATTGTCGAGAGCCCATTCGACTACCGGGCCCAGGCCTGCCTCTACGCGGCAGCCTCGTTGCCCGATCCCCGCTCGGAGGCGTGGGCCGATGCTGCAGTGGACGAGGCCGCTGACCTCCTCGAGTTGTCCGGCGGGCGGGGCCTCGTGCTCACGACCAGCTACCGGATGCTCGACCGATTCGCCGAGCGCCTCGCATCGAGCGATGTCCGCCTCCTCGTGCAGGGGGAATTGCCAAAGCAAGCACTCGTGAAGGCGTTCGAGGAGGAGGAGACCTCGGTGCTCGTCGCCACGATGGGTTTCTGGGAGGGATTGGACATCCCCGGTCGATCGCTCGAGGTGGTGGTGATCGACAAGCTCCCGTTCCCGCGCCCCGACGACCCCCTTTGGACCGCACGACGTGAGGTCGCCGAGCAGGCGGGCCTCTCGGCATTCGGGTCGGTCGACCTGCCCCGGGCCGCCGTGTTGCTCGCCCAGGGCGCAGGCCGGCTCATCCGATCGGTGGACGATCGGGGCCTCGTCGTCGTCCTCGACCCACGGCTCGCCACGAAGTCCTACGGCTCGGCGCTGGTGCGGGCGCTCCCCGACATGGCGCGGACCGCCGACCCCGAGGTGGCCCGGGAGTTCGTCCGCAGGATGGGTCTCTGAGTGTCCCCGGACTCGGCCCTACACTGGTGGCACGAGCTGGAGCCCACTCCCGGGTTCGCTCCCCTCGAAGGACACACATGACTTCCCAGCAGGCGCGCACCGACGTGCGCTTCGACGAACTTGGCCTCGCCGCTCCGATGGTCGACATCCTCACGGCGAAGGGCTTCACCCACCCCTTCCCGATCCAGGCCGACGCCATCCCTGACGCCCTCGCCGGCGTCGATGTGTGCGGCAAGGCGAAGACCGGCTCCGGCAAGACGTTCGCGTTCGGCCTCCCCGTGATCCAGCAGATCGAGCCCGGGGCCGGCGGACCGCAGGCGCTGATCCTCGTGCCGACCCGGGAACTCTGCGCCCAGGTCGCCGCCGAGTTGCGGCCGTTCGCCAAGGCGATGGGGGTGTCCGTCGTCGAGGTGTACGGCGGCGTCTCGATGCAGAACCAGATCGACGGCATCGAGGCGGGCGCCGAGGTGATCGTCGCCACCCCCGGCCGCCTCATCGACCTCCAGGACCGCAAGGCCGTCTCCTACGAGCAGGTCAAGATCCCCGATTATCCTTTTTGCCAACTGAGATCTGAGCTCACCGAACGTATTCTGTAAC
>CAZRJG010000084.1:0-8081 GCA_964600365.1 uncultured Acidimicrobiia bacterium | reverse complement strand
GACCACTCCACAGTCCTGGCACTGGGGACCCTGGTCACGATCCGGCCTCGACTGCTCCGACGGTGATCCCCGGTACCTCCGGCTCATGCACTGGTCGGACCACTCGAATGTGAGCCCCAGTGAGTTCGTGGGGACTCCGCCTGCGGGATCGATCCTTGGCGCCGCAGTCATCTACCAGCAGGTGTGCGTGTCGGTGGGGGTCGAGGTGGACGAGGCGTGGGATGCGCTCGTCTCCGAGGTCGAAGCGCTCCCTGATCCGATCGTCGAGACCAGCCCTGCTGCACAGGGCGTAACCGGTCTCGATTCGTGGTTCTGGTTCGCCGGCCCGACGACCGTCGGACCCGTGGCGGTCTCCTGGACCGACCCAACGGTGGGTACGACCTTCGACCTCGAGGGGCGGGCGTGGGTCGGGTCGGTGCGATGGGCCGTGGAGCCGGGCATCGACCTCTGGGCGACGTCGAACGGCTACTTCGATACGTCGGGGGTCCTCGGTGGGCCCGAGGCACCCAATGCCACGTGGACCTACGAGGTGTCCTCGGCCGACGCCGGGTTCCCCGATGGCTTCCCCGTGACGATGGCGATCACGTGGGAAGGGGAGTGGCGTTGGCGCGAACGAGGCGCACCGTGGGAGCCGTGGCGACCGATGGCCTCGACCGTCACGATCGAGGTCGGGCGGGACTTCCCGGTCCTCGAGGTGGTCGGTGTGCTCGATCCCCCCTAGGACGGGGAGGTCGTTGCCTCCTGGGCGCCGACCATGCGACGGCGGACGGCGAGCAGCACGAGGGCGCCGATGATCACCAGCAGCGAGACCCAGCCGTTCCGGCTGAGCCCGAGTAGCCGGAACGTCGTGTCGGTGCGGATGAGCTCGAGCGCGAACCGCCCCACTCCGTAGAGGGCGGCGTAGGAGAGGAACAGGCCCCCGGTCGGGAGCTTCACCCGACGTTCGAGCCAGAGCAGGAACGGGATCACGAACAGGGCATTCCACAGGGATTCATAGAGGAACGTTGGGTGGAACGTGGCAGCGTCGGCGTACTCGGCGGGGCGACGACCCGGGTCGATCTCCACCGTCCAGGGGAGCGTGCTCGGGGTGCCGAAGAGTTCCTGGTTGAAGTAGTTCCCCCATCGCCCGATCGCCTGGGCCGCCGGGATGCCGACGGCTGCGGCATCGACGAGCCTCCAGGCGTCGCCGCCCCTCCTGCGGATGAGCCACACGGCGGTGAGCGTTCCGACGGTGAGGCCGCCGAAGAGGGCGAGGCCGCCCTCCCAGATGGCGATGACCTTCCACCACTCGTCCGCGTAGCGGGAGAGGTGGGTGGAGACGTAGGCGAACCGCGCGCCGAGGAAGCCGAGTCCGACCGCCCACATGAGCACCGACTCCACGATGGTTCCGTCCCCGCCCGCTGCCTCGTAGCGGCGGATCGTCACCGAGGCGGCCACGAAGACCCCGATCCCGATGAGGAGGCCGTACACGTGCACGTCGAGGGGGCCGATCGGGAACGTGTTGATCGGCGGCGAGGGGATGGATGCGAACGGCACGGGCGCACTCTACGACCGCGGTGGCCATTCCCCCGTTGCCGGTAGGTTCCCCGGACATGGATCTCCGGCTCAACGCGTGGGTGGACGACGAGGGCGATGTGGTCATCTCGCTCTGGAGGGCGAGGTTGCTCCGGGCGGTCGCCGACGAGGGATCCATCTCCGCTGCGGCCGAGCGCCTCGACGTCCCGTATCGGGTGGCGTGGAGTCGGATCCACGAGATGGAGCAACGCCTCGGCGTGGCGCTCGTCGACGCCACGGTCGGCGGCCGCGGTGGTGGCGGGGCCGTGCTCACCGAGCTCGGGGAGGACCTCGTGGATGCGTTCGAGCGCTTCGCTGCCCACGTGGTCCCGGTCGCCGAGGAGGCCTTCGAGCAGGAGATCCGTCCTCGGCTCCCCTGACCGTTATGCTCCCCCGTCACAACGATCCCGGACCAATGACACCACGCCTGTTCCGCCTCCTCCTCGCGCTTGCCCTCCTCCTCGCCGTGACCGGCTGCGGTGCGCGGTCCGACGCCCTGCGACTCGCCACCACGACGAGCACCTACGACTCGGGACTGCTCGACGCGATCCTCCCGATCTTCGAGGAGGAGTACGGGGTCGAGGTGGACGTCGTCGCCGTGGGGACCGGGCAGGCGCTCGCCATCGGTGAGGCGGGGGACGCCGACGTCGTCCTCGTGCACTCCCGCGTGCGCGAGGACGCCTTCGTGGCGGCCGGTCATGCGCCCGCCCGCTACGACGTGATGTACAACGACTTCGTCATCGTCGGTCCTTCCTCGGACCCGGCCGGGATCGCCGACGCGCCGAGTGCCGTCGAGGCGTTCGCCCGGATCGCCCGGGCCGGGGCCCGCTTCGCCTCGCGGGGAGACGAGAGCGGAACGCACTCCATGGAGGTGTCCATCTGGGAGGCCGCCGGCATCGAGCCCGACGGCGACTGGTACGACTCACTCGGCCAGGGGATGGGCTCCACCCTGGAGTTCTCCCAGGAGACCGACTCCTACACCCTCACCGACCGCGGCACCTACCTCGCCCAACTCGCGAACCTCGAGGGCCTCGTCATCCTCTTCGGCGGTGGCTCCATCGACGAGAACCCCGACCTGCGCCTCCTCAACCCCTACGGCGTCCTCCCCGTGAGCGCCGAGAAGGAAGGGGTCGCCTTCGACCTCGCGACGACCTTCGTCGAGTGGCTCACCAGCGCCGAGACGCAGGAGGCGATCCGGTCGTTCCGGTCGCCGTCGGGCGCCCCTCTCTTCTTCCCCGACTCCGCCGAGTGGAGGTCAAGCCACGGGTGATGGTTTCATGGCGTCGACATGCGGACCCTCCTCGACGCCTTCGGCAACGCCATCGAGCTCCTGCTCGCGGGTGACGCCGCGCTGCTCGAGATCATCTGGCTCACGCTGCGGGTCACGGGAGCGGCCCTCGTCCTCGCAACGCTCGTCGGGATCCCGCTCGGCGCGTGGCTGGGACTCTCCCGTCGGGTCCCGCTCCAGGGGTTGCTCATCCCCGTCATCTACACGGGCATGGGTCTCCCGCCGGTCGTCGTCGGGCTCTTCGTGTACCTCTTCCTCTCTCGTGAGGGGCCGTTCGGGGGCCTCGGCTGGCTCTTCACCCCTGCAGGGATGATCGTCGCCCAGACGATCCTCGCGTTGCCGCTCGTCGTCGGGCTCACGATGGCCGCCGTGTCGGGGGTGGACTCCTCCCTGCCCGTCCAACTGGAGGCGCTCGGGGCCACCCGACGCCAGATCGCCATCACGACCCTGCTCGAGGTGCGGGGCGGGGTGTCGGCAGCGGTCGTGGCGGCGTTCGGGGCGATCATCAGCGAGGTCGGGGCAGTGATGCTCGTGGGCGGCAACATCGCCGGGGAGACCCGCGTCCTCACCACCGCCATCGTGCTCGAGACGAGGAAGGGGAATTTCGCCCTCGCCCTCGCCCTGGGCGTGGTCCTCCTCGTACTGGCCTTCGCGGCGAACTTCTCGTTCTACCGCCTCGAGGGAAGGGGTCGCTCGGCGTGAGCACCTACACCCTCCACGGCATCCGCCACGCCTACGGCGACCGCACCGTCGTCGACATCCCCACCCTCGAGATCCCCGAGGGGGAGGTGCTGGGCATCGTCGGTCCTTCGGGTGCGGGGAAGAGCACCTTGCTGCGGCTCCTCAACTTCCTCGAGGAGCCGACGGCGGGGACGATGACATTCGCCGGCCACGGAGTGCCCAAGGACCCACCGCTGGAGATGCGCAGGCAGGTGACGACGGTGTTCCAGCGCCCGGTGCTGCTGCACCGCTCGTGTCGCGACAACCTCGTGTTCGGCCTCCGTCTCCGTGATCGGGTGCCCGACGAGGATGCGGTCGAGGAGTGGATCGTGCGGCTGGGCCTCGAGGCGCTCGCCGACGCCCCGGCCCACACCCTGAGCGGCGGGGAGGCCCAGCGGGTGGCGATCGCGCGTGCGCTGCTCGTCGAACCCAATGCCCTCCTCCTCGACGAGCCGACGAGCAACCTCGACCCCCACAACGTGGCCCGCATCGAGCAGTTGGTGGAGTCCGAGCGGGAGGAGCGACGCACCACGATCGTGCTGGTCACCCACAACGTCCACCAGGCACGTCGGCTGGCCGACCGTGTGGCGCTCATGATCGGCGGGAAGCTGGTGGAGGTGCGACCCACCGAGGAGTTCTTCGAGGACCCCCGGGAGGAGCAGACCGCTGCCTTCCTGCGCGGCGACCTCGTCTACTGATCGACCTCCCGGGCGAACCCGAGGACGGTGTCGAAGAAGGCGTCGGGGTGCTCGAGGTAGACGAAGTGGCCTCCGGGGAGCACCTCGAGGCGCGCCCCGGGGATGCGCCCGGCGAGTTCCTCGGAGAGATGGGGTGGTGTGCAGATGTCGTGGTCGCCCACGAGCACGAGGGCCGGGCAAGTGATCGCGTCGAGGCGGCCTCGCTCGTCGTGGGCACGGATCATGTCGATCCGTTGTGCCATCACGTCGGGATTCGACGGCCCGGCTGAGGCCTTCTCGATCCACTCGCGCACCCGCGACGGGTTCGAGCTCGCAAAGGCCGGGTCGAACAGGAACAGTGCCGATGCCTCCAGGTAGGCGAGGGGTCCGGACTCGGTGAGGACCCTGCGTCGAACCACGAACTGGTGCTCGAAGTAGGGGTCGGGGCCCGCCCATGACGACACCGGGATGAGGCTGCGCACCGTGTCGGCGTGATCGATGGCCATCGTCTGCCCAATGGCACCTCCCGTCGACGATCCGACGATGTGCGCAGGACCGAGGCCGACGGAGTGGACGACCGCAGCCATGTCGGCTGCGTGTGCAGCGATCGTGTAGCCCGATGGGGGGGCGTCCGACGATCCGGTGCCTCGGTGGTCGGGGACGATCGTGGTGAAGTACTCGGCGAATCGCTCGCGGTGTGCCCCCCAGGCCCGGCCCACCCCGCCGAGGCCGGTGAGGAGGAGGAGCGGCGGGCCCGAGCCCAAGACCTCGAATGCCGTCCCGACGCCACCCACCTCGACTCGCTCCATCACCGCTCCTTTCGTCGACCCATCGTACGGCGACGGGGTACGGTCGTCGCATGTCCGTCATCAAGTCCATCGCCACCGAGGTCGATCGCCTCGTCCTCGCAGTGAACGGCGCCGCCGGTGCTTCAGCGGGAGACGAGATCGCCCGGATGGCGACCTCGCTCGGGCTCTCCACTCCTGCGCTCCTCAAGCACTACGCCGAGTGGCTCCTCACCGTGGGGATCACCGAGGAGATCGTCATCCTGCGGCTTCCCTACGCCGCTGAGGGGGCCGTCGCCGAGCGGGTCGCCGAATGGCGCAGCCTCGCCCTGGTGGAGGACCAGGGGGACGGCCGGCTCAGGGCGACTCCTCCACTCCGACCGCTCCTGCACCACTACCTCGATGCCCGGGCGACTGCTGCAGCCGAGTGGTGGGCCGAGGCCCCGGCGTTCGACGCCGTCCACGATGCGGTGAGGACCGTCGTGGCGGGCATCGGTCCCGACCTTGTGGTCGCCCACGACCATGCGTCCGTGCCCGCCCCCGAGCGTCCCCCGCTTGCGCTCCACCAGGTCCTCACGACCCTGCGGTACGCACGTTCGGCCTCGCACGTCGCCGCCTGGAGGGAAGCGGGGCTCGACAGGGACGACATCCTCGCCCTCTCCTCGCTCTGGCAGGGGGAGGAGGCCACCCGCGGTTCGCTCGACCGGCTCGTGGAGTTGGGGTTCGTCGAGGAGGCAGGGATCACCGAGGAGGGTCGCCAGGCTCGCACGTTCATCGAGGCGGCCACCGATCGGATGAACGACCAGCGATTCGATGCAGTGGATGCCGAAGCGCTCCTGGAGGGCCTCAGCGCACTCCCGTCGCGGTAGCACCCAGGAAAGCAGGTCCCCCCGAGAGACCTCTGTCCCCCCACGAAGTGGGGGAAGGTTCCGCCGCCGGAGGCGGTGGTAGGGGGCTACTGGAGCAGGACCGAGCCAAAGAGCGATGCGGGTGAGCGCCCCCCTACCCGCAAGCGGGTCCCTTCCCCCCGTTCCAACGGGGGGACAGACAGAGGGAAGCTCGCCTCAGCGCTCTTCGACGAGCCAGCGCTTCAGCACCCCAAAGGCCACGTCGAGGTGCTCGATGGGGACCGACTCCTCGACCTGGTGGGCAAGGGCCGTCTCCCCGGGTCCGTAGTTGATCGCCGGCACCCCGTACTCGGCGAGTCGGGCAACGTCGGTCCATCCCTGCTTGGGCTGGCGCCCGGCGCCGCTCACCGTTTCGAGTCGTTCGAGATGTGCGTTGTGTTCGGGGACTGGGCCCGACGGAGCACGGTCCACGAACACGATCTCGTCGGCGAGGTCGCCGACGAAGTCGCGGAAGTAGGCCTCCGCCTGGTCGAGTGTCCGGTCGGGGGTGAACCGGTAGGACACGTTGAGTTCGAAGTCCTTCGGGATGATGTTGCGGGCGATCCCGCCGGACGCGAGGGTTGGGCCCATCACTTCGTAGAAGGTGAGGCCGTTGATCTCGACGGGCCGCGGCTCGAGGGATGCGAACTTGTCGAGGAGTGCGGTGGCCTTGAGGATGGCGTTCTCGCCGAGCCACGGGCGGGCCGAGTGGGCCGACCGGCCGTGGAACCGGAGCGTGATGTTCATTGCCCCGTTGCAGCCTTCTTCGAGGTCGAGGTTCGTTGGCTCGAGGACGATCCCGAACTCGGCGTCGGCGAGCCACGGCACGGCCGTGAGGATCGTCCGGAGCTGGTTCTCCTCGATGGGTCCCTCTTCGCGGTCATAGAAGACCCCGATCACGTCGTACGGGCCTGCGACGACGTCGGGGTCTTCGAGCAGATGGAGCATCACCGCGACGCCGGACTTCATGTCGGAGGCGCCGAGGCCGTGGAGGCGCCCGTCGGCGACGAACGCGGGGGGTTGGCCCTGATGGGGCACCGTGTCGATGTGGCCCACGAGGAGGAGGAGCGGTTTGCCTGTCCGCTCGCCCACCACGAGGCCGTTCCCGACACGCGTCGTGGGCTGATCGGCGAACCGTTGCTCGAGTTCGTCGCACAGTCGCTCCTCGTGACCGTAGGGCGAGGGGACGTCGATGAGCCAGGTGAGGGTGTCGAGCAGCGACGGCATCGCGGGGAAGGGTACCGGCGGACAGTGGCGAGCCCGTCGGTTCGCGTAGCCTTGTCGGATGCAGCGCACCCGCAATCCCTGGCGTCCGACCGTCCTCCAACTCCTGAACGGTCGATACGAACAGGCGTCCGCTGCCGTGGCCTACGGCAGCCCGGTTCGGGGCGAGGACCTCGAGTACTCCGACATCGACCTCATCGTCGTCGGCGACCTCGAAGGCGCCCCACTCCAGGAGTCCATCATCTTCGGCGGCTGGCCGATGGAGATCCACATCCACACGCCGGCGAGCCTCTGGGAGGTGAGTGAACGTCGCGCCCGCACGGAGCGGATCACCCGCCTCCCGCACATGTTCACGATCGGCGAGATGCTGTTCGACCGGGATGGCACCGGCGGCAACCTCAAGCAGCGGCTCTCGAAGCTCATGGTGCAGGGGCCGATCGCCCTCAACGACTCGGAGTTGGTGCTCTATCGCCACCGGATCAGCGACGGCATCGCCGACCTCAGTGACCCCCGTCCACTCGGCGAGGTGATGTTCTCGGCGGCGTCGCTCTCCCGCAGCATCGCGGAGTTCGTCCTTGCTCGGAACAAGCACTGGCTCTCCACGGGCAAGGCCCTCCACCGCAACCTGCGGCAGGTCGAACCCGAACTCGCCGACCGCCTCGCTGAGGCATGGGCCCAGGTGGGATCGGATCCGACCCCGCTCATCGCCCTGGCCGACGAGGTCCTCGAGCCGGTGGGCGGGAGGCTGTTCGAGGGTGCAACCCCCGGGTACTAGGCGCCCGGTCGCGTCCAAGGAGCCCCCATGTCCTACACGTTCTTCCCGGATCTCTCCGAGACGGTCGACGTCCCCGAGGACGGGACCCTGAGCAGGGTCCTCCACAAGGACGATCGCATCCGCCTCGTGGTCTTCGCCTTCGACGAGGGGCAGGAGCTCACCGAGCACACG
>CAZRJG010000083.1:0-8183 GCA_964600365.1 uncultured Acidimicrobiia bacterium | reverse complement strand
CGATCGGGGCGATCTTGTTGAGGAACGCGCCGAACGCGCCCCCGATGGCCGCCGCTGCGAATGCTGCGACGAGCATCGTTATGGTGGCGGCCCGCAGCCACGGGCGAGAGATCATCCGTGCGCCGTAGTAGGCCACCAGGAACGCCGCGGCCGTGGCAAGGATCGGTGCAGCCCAGCTCACATGTTCCTTCCACTCCATGCCGAAACCGTGCCACGTCGCGGTGGCCCCGCTGACATCGGACTTGAGGAAGTCCCTCGGCGAGCAGCTCGCGTTGGGGAGAACGGCCCCGGCGCACCCGGCGTAGTCGTCGCCTCCCGCCGGCGAGAGCTTGACGCGATACCAGGGGTACACGATCCACGTGCCGGTGATCACCGTGAGCCAGGCGATCGTCGCCATCGACCAGGTGCCGAAGTAGAGCCTGGTCAGGCGCTCCTTGATCCCGGCGGCAGTGACGAGGCCCGGGCGGAAACTCCAGAGCCCGGCGAGGGCGCCCGTGAATGCCAGGAGGAAGAGCGTTCCGAGTATGAGCCCATGGATGACCGTCCATAACTCCCGTGAGCTGAGTTCCACACTTCTCTCCTTCTCTGGTACCCGGCGAGCCTGTCCCGCCGGACGCGAACGTGCGAAATGCCCGTGCTCGGTCAGCCGGAGCGCGAGATTGTGAACTTACGCACAAATCAATCCTATCGCCCCGGATGGGAGGATTGGAGCGGGGTTTCCCCCCTTTCTCGGCACAGGGAGGTCGGGATTTTCCCGGCACGCCGGTCCGTGGCGCATCGCACCTCTCGTCGATACGCTGGGGTGATGGGATCCATCACCGACGTCGCCGGCGTGCTCGTCGGGCACTGGCAGGACGAGCGCGCACGCACGGGGTGCACGGTGGTCCGCTTCCCGCACGAGAACACCGCGGGTGTGGAGGTGCGAGGAGCTGCCCCCGCGAGCCGGGAGACCGACCTTCTGCGACCCGGCATGACGGTCCGCCGGGTCGACGCGGTGCTCCTGACGGGTGGCTCGGCATTCGGTCTCGGAGCGGCACAGGGCGTGGTGGAGGCGCTCGCCGAGGAGGGGAGGGGACAACCCACGCCCACCGGCCCGGTGCCGATCGTTCCTGCCATGGCGATCTTTGATCGAGTCGTGGGGGACGTGGGCGCTGCCCCGGGTCCCGAGCAGGGGCGGGCGGCATTCGACGAGGCGTCGACGGACCCGATCGACCACCCCGGTCGCGGTGCCGGCTGTGGTGCGACGGTCGGGAAGTGGCGGGGCGACCTTGTGCGAGCGGGGATCGGGTCCGCGTCGATGGTGGCGGGTGTGGCGACCGTGGGCGCGCTCGTGGTGCTCAACGCGGTCGGGGATGTGTTCGGCCCGGAGGGATCGCCGATCACGGGTGGTGACGGAGCACTGCGGCCGCCAGCGTGGGTGGCCTCCGGCGACGTGCCGTTCGACGCCAACACGACGCTCATCGTGGTGGCCACCGACTCGCCCGGCGCCGACGTGGATCGGATGGCGCTGCGGGCGCAGGATGCCCTCGCGTCGACCGTCCGTCCGGCGCACACGAGGTACGACGGCGACATCGCGATCGCCGTGGCACTCGGTGGCGAGGGGCCGGCGGCCGACGGGGACGTCCTGCAGGAGGCGGCGTTCCACGTCACCATGGAGGCGATCCGTCGCTGTGTCTTCTCCTGACTGCCGGTCACCGGGGGAAGGCTCCTGTCGGCCGTCGGGCACCGGGACCGGGGGTATCCTTGCCCCTCCATGGCCACGGCCCCCGACGCATGACGATCTCCACCGAATCCGACGCATCGACGCGTGATCTCGGCCGTCGACTCGCGGCGTTCCTGCGGCCCGGCGACGTAGTCGTCCTCGAGGGTCCCATGGGTTCGGGCAAGACCGTCTTTGCCACCGGGGTGGCCGAGGGCCTTGGTGTCGAGGAGCGAGTGACGAGCCCCACGTTCCTCATCATGCGCTCGTATCGCTCCGGGTTCCTGCCCTTCATCCACGTGGATGCCTACCGCCTCGGATCGCTCGGGGAGTTCGACGACCTCGCTGCGCTCGACGAGGCCGCCGACGGGGTGCTCGTCGTCGAGTGGGGTGACATCGTTGCCGCTGGCCTCCCCGGTGACCGCCTCACGGTGACGTTCGAGCGCGTCGATGAGGCCGCCCGTTCCATAACGTTGGTCGGAGCCGGCTCATGGACCGATCGGGCGATCAAGGAGCTCGTCGGATGAAACTCCTGGCCATCGAGTCATCCACGCCCTCGTCTTCGATCGCGCTCATGGAGGACGGCCTCGTCGTCTCCTCGGCCACCCGGATCGATCGGAGGGGCCACAGCGCCTTCCTCACGGCAGCCATGGACTTCTGCCTCGATCAGGCCGATTGGCGGCCCTCGGAACTCGACGGAGTCGCAGTGGGCGTCGGTCCCGGCCTCTACACGGGCCTTCGGGTGGGCCTGGCGACGGCGCAGGGCCTTGCCGCCACCCTCGGGATCCCGATCGTCCCCGTGACCTCGCTCGACGCACTTGCCCACCGGTCGAAGACCGGGCGACGACACATCTGGGCCGTGGTGGACCTCCGTCGCGGTGAGTTCGCCGTGGCGTCGTATCGGCCGGTGCCCGGTGGCGTCGTCCGGGATGTCACGCCGGAAGTGGTCACGCCCCAGGGGTTCCGGGCCATGCTTCTCTCCGAGGCCGACGACGTGCTCATCGTGGGGGATGTGTCGGCGCTCGGCGACGGGTTCCTCACAGGACTCCACCGGGCGCGGGTCGGACGTCCGCGCTATCCGAGTGCCGTGGCGATCGCCGAGCTCGGTGGTCCGAAGATCGCCCATGGCGACGTCCCCCACCTCGACGAGGTCCGCCCCCTGTACCTCAGGGATCCCGACGTGACGGTGTCCTCGGCCCTCATGGAGATGAAGAGCCCGTGGGAGGACGCATGATCTCGCTCCGACCCATGCTCCAGGGGGACATCCCGGCGGTCCTCGTGATCGAGCGCGCCACGTACACCACCCCGTGGTCCGAGCAGGTGTTCCGCGACGAACTGCGGCAACCGGGTCGGTCCTACCTCGTGGCCGAGGACGATGGTGCGCTCATCGGGTACGGAGGCGTGCTGCTCCTCGGCGAGGACGCCCACGTCACGACGGTCGCCGTTGCCGCCGACCACCAGGGAAAGCGTCTCGGGACCCGCCTCATGCTCCAACTGGTCGAGGCAGCCCTCAAGAAGAACGCCCGCCACCTCACCCTCGAGGTCCGATTCTCGAACAGCAGGGCGCAGAGCCTGTACACCCGCTTCGGGATGTCTCCCGTGGGCGTGCGGAAGAACTACTACGTGGACGAGGACGCGCTCATCATGTGGGTGAACGACATCGATCAGCCCGAGTACCAGGACCGGCTCGACGGTATTCGCCAGTCCCTCGGCGAGGCGGTCGCATGAGCGGGCCGACCGTCCTCGCGTTCGAGACGTCCTGTGACGAGACGGGCGTCGCCGTGGTGCGGGGTCGCGAGGTCCTCTCCAACGTGATCGGCTCCCAGATCGAGCTCCACGCCCGATTCGGGGGAGTGGTCCCGGAGGTTGCCGCCCGAGCCCATGTGGAGTCCATCCGCTCGCTCGCCCACCGCGCCCTCGGCGAGGCGGGCGTCCATCCCGACGACCTCGACGGGATCGCCGCTACCCAGGGGCCCGGGCTCATCGGCCCGCTGCTCGTGGGCTTCTCGTTCGCAAAGGCCATGGCGTGGGCCCGCCAACTGCCGTTCGTGGGCGTCGACCACATGGAGGGCCACCTCACTGCGCCGGTCCTCGAGTTCGACGACTTCGCGCCCCCTGCAGTGGCGCTCCTCGCCTCGGGTGGACACAGCCAACTCGTCCACGTGAAGGACTGGGGGGACTACGAGATCCTCGGCGAGACAATCGACGACGCTGCAGGCGAGGCGTTCGACAAGCTTGCCCGGTACCTCGGCCTCGGCTTCCCGGGAGGGCCGGCAATCGATGCTGCCTCCGAAGGCGGGGATCCGACGGCGCTCGACCTCCCGCGACCGCTTCGCAACCGGCCGCTCGACTTCTCCTTCTCCGGCCTGAAGACCGCCGTGATCACCCGCGTCGAGCGGGCGAAGGAGTCCGGAACCCTCCCGCCCCTCCCCGACGTCGCTGCTTCGATCCAGGAGGCCATCGTGGACTCCCTCATCGAGAAGGCGTTCAACGCCGTCGAGGCCACAGGGGTGGAGCGGATCGGCGGCGGGGGAGGGGTGTTCGCCAATCGACGACTCCGTGAGAAGTTCGCCGCGGAGGCCGATCGCAGGGGAGTGGGCCTCTCCATTCCCTCCCGTGAGCTCTGCACCGACAACGGGGCGATGATTGGTGTCGCAGGCGTCCGACTGCTCGAGGACGGCCAGTTCTCCTCGTGGGGCAGCAACGTGGACGTCAACCTCAGACTCGGCGACTGAGCGGCGTCGCGGCCGTCACCCTGCCTCGTTCCGGGCCAGGGCAGCCCTGTAGGTGGCGATCGTGCGGTCCCGCGCCTCGGCGTGGTCCACGACGGGTGGGGGGTAGTCGCCTACACGCATCCCGGCCTTCCACGGCTCGTGGATGTGCGGGGTGTCGACCTCGCGGAGCTCCGGGACCCATCGGCGGACGTAGGTGCCGTCTGGGTCGAACTTCTTCCCCTGCAACGTCGGGTTGAACACCCGGAAGTAGGGGGCGGCGTCGGCGCCGGTGCCGGCGACCCACTGCCAGTTCCCGACGTTCTGGCCGACGTCGCCATCGAGGAGGCGATCGCGGAACCAACGCTCGCCCCGTCGCCAGTCGATGAGGAGGTCCTTCACGAGGAATGAAGCGGCGATCATCCGGACCCTCCCGTGCATCCACCCCTCCGCTTCCAGTTGGCGCATGCCGGCGTCGACGATCGGGTAGCCGGTCCTCCCCTCGCACCACGCGCGGAACGCCTCCTCGTCGTCGTCCCAGGCGATGCCCTCGTATCGGGGATCCAGGGCTCGATCGGCCGAGTGGGGGTACGCATGCAACACGTGTGCGTAGAAGTCCCGCCACGCAACCTGGCGGACGAAGGAGTCCGAGACGTCGGCGAATCGGTCTACCACGCGGCTGGGGGAGAGCGTGCCGAATGTGAGGTCCGCCGACAGCCGAGAGGTCGCATCGAGGGCGGGGTCGTCGCGTTCGTCGGCGTACCGACCGGCCCTGGCGGCGTACTCCTCCATGCGATCGAGGGCGGCCCGTTCTCCCGGCGCCATCGGGGCAGGCGCTCCCGGCTCGGGAAGCCCGACGCCGGCATGTCCGAGGATGGTGGCGGGCTCCTCTTCTGGTTGGCTCGGGAGCGGCGTGGATGACCATGTCCGATGGAACGGTGAGAACACCTTGTAGGCCGTGCCCGACGCAGTGAGGATCGTCCCCGGCGGGTGTACGAGGGTTCCCCACCATGTCCGCGAGTCCGCGCCGAGGGCTTCTCGCACGGCGGTGTCCCGCGATCGGGAGTGCGGGGACACGTCCCGGTTCCAGTGCACCGTCTCGGCCCCGACCTCCTCGGCGACCCCGGCGACCACTCGTTCGGGTCTCCCCTCGTGGACGCGGAGCCGTCCGCCGCGGTCCCTGAGGCGTTCGTCGAGGGCCGCGAGCTGGTGGAGGAGGAACTCGGAGCGCCGGGTGCCGGGCCGGAAGAGGGCGGGGTCGAGGACGAAGAGCGCGGTCACCTCGTCATGGAGTGTCGTGGCGTCCGCCCAGGCTGGGTTGTCCGAGAGGCGGAGGTCCCGACGGAACCAGACGAGGCCGGGCACCGTTCAGCGCCGTCCGAGGAAGAAGGCCTCCGCCGAGTCGGAGCGGAGTGCGGCCAGCGCCACGTAGGCCCCGGCGGTGAGGCTGCCGAGGCCGACGAGGCCCACGAGCCAGGGGAACGTCCGGGCCACTGACTGCTCTCGCCACGCGATCCACGTCCCGATGAGCCCGAGGCCCAGGTAGAGATCGATGAGCGTCACCCGACCCCATGCGAGTTCGAGGATCCGGCCACCCTCGTCACCGAACGAGCCGGCGAGGAATCCGTACGCGATGGCCCCGATCATCCCGGCGGTCACGATCGCCCCCGCCCAGAGTGCTCCACGAACCATCTTCAGAATCCTTTCGGCTGGCCGACCCACGGTGGTGGCGTGTCGGCAACGTACTCGTCCACCGACGGACCTCCCAGGCGCCCGAGGCGCCATCGCCCGAACACGTAGGTGGCGACCAGGAGGGCGACTGTTGCGGGCCAGCCACCAACGAGCCTGGTGAGGAGGAGGCCGCCCTCGTCGCCGGTGATGTACAGCCGCCACTGCCACGCGGTCCGGAGTGCGAAGAAGCCCACCCAGAGCCAGGTGGCGAGGAGGTAGGCAGGCTGCACCTTCGGATGCCGGTACCACTCCGCCGGCCATCCCCGCGTGATCCACGAGGTGAAGGCCACGATTGGCCGACGGATGACGATCGAGACGAGGAGCACAAGCGACGTACCGGCTCCCTGGACGATCCCCGGGAGGAAGTAGGCCTCTGCGCTGTCCTGGCGGAGGGCGACCCCCGCCGCGATGAGCGCCCCGGCAGCACCCGCGACGGCGAATCGGATCGTGTTCCCCCGGCTGAGGCGCACGGCGATCGTGATGGCTGCTGCGAGGAGCGATCCAGTCGCAGCCCAAGGGATCCCCACGAACGGTCGCAGGACGAGGAAGGCGATCGGCGGTAGGACGCCTCCCACCGCTCCGGCTCGCCCGAAGAGGGTCGAGCGGAGTTCGTCGACGATCTCGGCGACGAATCCGGGGCGTGGCGGGGGCTCGATGACATCCATTGTGGTGGGTACGAGGGAGGGAACGGGGGTGGATCGACTCAGGTTGGCGCCGGGGATGACGATCATGCACCCATGGCCAGGACCTTCCTGATCGTTGCGAGCATCGTGGTCGCGCTCGCGGTCGCGGTGATGGCGGTGCCCGACGGCGCTGCCCCGACGCCGTCGGCGGCCGCGCCATCGGTGGCCACGACGACATCGACCGTCCCCCCGGAGGCGTCGACGACCACGACCGTGGCCCCGCCGGCGGCCCTCCCGTTCGAGGATGGGGCGGACTCGCCGATCCTCCTCGTGGATCCCGTGGCGCCTGCGGTCGCGACCGAGACGGCGTTGCCGGTGCCCGAGCCGATCCCGTCGAACCCGAGGGCGCCGACGCCCGAAGTGGTGCTCGGCGTCATCCGCATCCCGGCGATCGGGCTCGAGTGGGCGCTCGGGGAGGGAATGACGCTCACCGCAATCGACCGTGGCCCATCCCACTGGCCGGGCACGGCCCTCCCGGGGGAACTCGGCAACGTGGTGATCGCCGGCCACCGCACCACGCACGGAGCGCCGTTCCGCCAGCTCCACCTCCTGGAGCCGGGCGATGAAATCGTGTTCGACCTCGGCGTGGCCACGCACCGCTACTCCGTCACCGAGACGCTCATCGTGTTCCCCGAGGATGTGTGGATCGCCGACCAGTCCCCGGAGCACATCGTCACGCTCTTTGCCTGCCACCCTCCCGGCTCGGCCCGCAACCGCATCGTGGTACGAGGTGAGCTCGTCTCGAGCGACATCGCCACCCTTCCCACCTCGAGTCGCTGAGGCCCCAGCGCCGGGCTAACACTCTCCTGGGGAGAGTGCTAATGTCACTTGCACTCACCTTGTGAGAGTGCCAGATCGTTCTGGCCGTCCCAGCAACATTCAGCAAGAGGAGGATCAGATATGAACCTCAAGCCGCTCGGCGACCGCGTGGTCGTCAAGCCGCAGGAAGAGGCCGAGGCGCGTACCGCGTCGGGCCTCGTCATCCCGGACACCGCCAAGGAGAAGCCCCAGCAGGGCACGATCCTCGCCGTTGGCCCGGGCGCACTCGATGACGCCGGCGACCGCATCCCCATGGATGTCGAGGTCGGCGACATCGTTCTCTACAGCAAGTACGGCGGCACCGAGGTGAAGGTCGGGGGCGAGGAATACCTCATCGTCTCGGCCCGCGATCTCCTCGCCGTCGTCGGTTAGTCGAAGGAGTCAGCAGCTATGGCAGCCAAGGACCTGCGCTTCAACGAGGAGGCCCGCCACTCCCTCGAAGCAGGTGTGAACAAGTTGGCGGACATCGTGAAGGTCACGCTCGGCCCCAGGGGCCGCAACGTCGTGCTCGAGAAGAAGTGGGGCGCTCCCACGATCACC
>CAZRJG010000082.1:0-8838 GCA_964600365.1 uncultured Acidimicrobiia bacterium | reverse complement strand
CCGAGGAGGCGACCGCGTCCGGTTCGAGGCCACCGGGTGCGGCGCACGACGCCGCGGCGACGAAGGCTGCGACCACGGCCCACGTCCGGCGCAGCGGCCGTGGGCGGCGACTGGTGTGCGTCCCACCCATCGAGACACGTTACCCCGTGACGACCCGGCAGGCGGGTGTCGCGTCGTGGATCGGACCGGGTAGCGTCGGTGCGATCGCCAGGGCGGGAACCTCGGCGCCCCCGCCGAGCGTCCCACCGGTGACCACCAGGAGGCCACCCATGCGACGTCCCATCATCGTCTTCCTTCTCGCACTCTCCCTCGTGCTCGCCGCATGTGGGAGCGGTGACACCGCGGGGATGTCCCGCGACGAGTTCTCCGCAGCGACGGAGGCCCCCGCCGCGACGGAGGCCCCTGCTGAGATGGAGGCCCCTGCCAAGGACGCATCGGACGGCCTGTTCTACGGCGACGGGGAGGAGGCCAGCGGAGTTCCACTCGCCTCCCAGTCGACCGGCGAGGCCGTGGCCGGGCTCAACCGGGACATCATCTACACGGCCCGGGTCTCGATCTCGGTGGGCGACGTCGACGCGGCCGCCGACGCGGCGGTGGAGGCGATCGGGGCGCTCGGCGGGTTCGTCTTCGGGCAGGAGACCACCGGGGCCCCGGAGGCCCGCACGGTGCTCACCTTCAAGGTGCCCCCCAACCGCTTCCAGGACGCCCTCGATGCGCTCGGCGGGATCGGTGAGTTGCGTGAACAGACCGTGAGCGCCGACGACGTGACCGAACGGATCGTCGACCTCGAGAGCCAGATCACCACCACCGAGGTGAGCGTGGAGCGGCTCCGTGAGCTGCTCGCCACCACCACGAACCTCGAGGACATCGCGGAGGTCGAGACCCAGCTCCTCGAGCGGGAGACCCGCCTCGAGGTGCTCCGGGGCCAGCTCCGCACGCTTGAGGATGCCGTGTCGCTCGCCACGGTCACGCTCGTCATCCAGGAGTCCTTCTCGGCACCGGGCCTCGCCCTCGACATCACCGCCTACCCCGACGCCGACGAGACGGGTGCCTCGTGCCCGGGGGATCGCGACGTGGCAGTGCCGGAGGGCGACGAGGTCACCCTCTGCATCGAGCTGACCAACACCGGTGACACCCTGTTGGCCGACATCGCCCTGCAGGACACGGTGCTCGACCTCGAACTCGGTGATCTCACCGTGGTCTTCGGCGACCTCGACCAGGCCATGGAGCCCGGCGAGTCGGTGATGCTGAGCGCAGTGGCGCGGGTCGAGCGCTCCATCTCCACGCGGACGCGGGTCACCGCCACGCCGACGAACGACGAGGGTGAGCCCCTCGCCGGTAGGACCGTCCAGCGGACGGAGGGGATGTACCTCGACGGCATCCGCCAGGCGCGGATCCCGAGCTTCTTCGACGGGTTCGAGGGCAGCCTCCGGCTCATGGTGCAACTCTGGAACGGGTTGCTGCTCGCCCTCGGCGCAGTGCTGCCCTTCGTCGTCGTGCTGGGTGCGGTCGGCGTCGCCGTTCGCCCACTGTGGCGACGTAGGAACCGCAGCGCCGTCGTCGAGAGAGCCTTGGACGGGGCGCCAGAGGAGGAGTAGGGGTCGGCGGGGGCG
Organism: uncultured Acidimicrobiia bacterium; assembly: GCA_964600365.1. Taxonomy (GTDB): domain Bacteria; phylum Actinomycetota; class Acidimicrobiia; order Spongiisociales; family JAENVV01. The sequence continues at coordinate 7,225 of CAZRJG010000082.1, read as the reverse complement.
TATCGTCCCCACCATGCCCGACACCGCAACGCTGCTGCTGTCGTGCCCGGACCGTCCCGGGCTCGTCGCCCGCACCTCGGCGTTCCTCGCCCAGCGCGAGGCGAACATCGTGCACGCCGACCAGCACACCGATTATGAGGTCGGACTGTTCCTCCAGAGGATCGAGTTCGAGTTGGACGGCCTCGACGGGGAGCGGTTGCGAGATGAGTTCGCCCAAGTGGCCGGGGAGCTCGGGATGGACTGGCAACTCCACCTCCCGGACCGCCAGCGCATCGCGGTGTTGTCGTCCAAGGAGCCCCACTGCCTCCTCGACCTCATCGGCCGTCAGCAGACGGGGGAGTTGGCGGGTGAGATCGCTGTCGTGATCTCCAACCACCCAGACCACAGGGGCTTCGCAGAGGGGGCCGGGATCCCGTTCCTTCATCTGCCGGTGACCAAGGAGACGAAGCGGGACCAAGAGCGGCAGATCGTCGAGGTGCTGGACGAGTACGACATCGACCTCGTCGTGCTCGCGCGCTACATGCAGATCCTTTCGCCGGCGATCGTGGACGAGGTGGGTGGGCGGGCGATCAACATCCACCACTCGTTTCTCCCCGCGTTCGCCGGCGCCCGGCCGTACCACCAGGCCCACGCCCGCGGTGTGAAGCTCATTGGTGCCACCGCCCACTACGTGACCGCCGACCTCGACGAGGGACCCATCATCGGTCAGGACGTGGCCCAGGTGAGCCACCGGGACAGTGTCGAGGACCTCAAGAGGAAGGGACGCGACCTGGAGAAGGTCGTGCTTGCGCGGGCGGTACGTCACCACCTCGAACACAGGGTCATCGTCTACGGGAACAAGACGGTCGTCTTCGACTGAGCGAGCTCGTGGTGCGAAGGGGGTGAGCCCCGCCCGGCGTATGATGGCGCCCGTGCCTGCATTCGGTCTCGGTGTCCCCACGGCGACGGAGGGGATGATGTACCCCGTCCCCTACGCCTCCTTCGACGACGCCGTGGCCCTCGCCGTCGAAGCGGAGCGACTCGGCTTCGACTCGGTGTGGGGGAACGACCACGTCTCCACGCAAAGATACGTGCGGGATGAGTTCCCCGAGCCTCCTCGTTTCTTCGACCCGTTCACGTACCTCGCCGTGGTGGGGGCTTCGACCACGTCGCTCGGCCTCGCCACGTGCGTCCTCGTCCTCCCGCTCCGGCATCCCGTGATGGTGGCGAAGCAGGCCGCCACGCTCGATGTCGCATCCGGGGGCCGGCTCACCCTCGGCGTCGGTGTCGGCGCCTACCGGGAGGAGTTCGAGGCGATGTGGCCCGGCCGACCGATCCATCGCGGTCGGTACGTCACCGAGTCGATGGAGGCGCTCCGCCTCCTGTTCGAGGAGCGTCGGGCGACGTATCGGGGGACGGAGATCCGCTTCGATGACATCGAGTCGTATCCGAAGCCACACCAGGAGACCCTCCCGATTCTCGCCGGTGGCAACGCCCCGGGGACGCGTGCCCGGGCGGCGCTTGACGGTGACGGGTGGCTCCCCGCGTGCCTCACGCCGGCGGAGGTCCGCAGTGGCGTGGAGGAGATACGGTCGGCGGCGGCGGCGGCCGGCCGGGACCTCGACGGCTTCCGGGTGGCTCTTCAGCTGGGTGTCTCCGTCGCTGACACCCACGAGGAGGCACAGGCTCGGTTCGCGGACTCCCAACTCCATGCGCACCTCCGGTCGCTCTCGGGCTCGACGATGCGGGGGCGACTCGAAGAGGACCTCGGCGCTCGCAACCTCGTGGGGTCGCCCGACGAGGTCGCAGCGCAGGTCGCCGCCTACCTCGATGCGGGCGTCACCGAGTTCGCAGGGCTCCTCTTCGCCGACGACACGGTCGCGGAGACGTTGGCGTCTATGGAGCGGTTCTCGGACGAGGTGATCGCCCGCTTCGCGGTGGACGGCTGAGATGTCGGGACTCGCCCCCCTCGCCGTCGAGCGTCGCGCCCGGTTGGAGGCAGCCCTCGCTGTGGCGCCGTTCGACTGGCTCATGGTGAGCCGCCCGGAATCGGTGTTCTACGCGACGGGGCACACGTCCATCTCCGCAGACCTGTTCAGGGAGTACGTGTCCGTGGCGCTCCTCGGTCCCACCGGCCCGTGGCTCGTCGCCCCGTCGTCGGAGGCCGGGCCCGCCCTCGCCGACGGTGTCGTCCCATCGGAACGATTCATCCCGTACGGCACGTTCTTCTTCGAATCGGAGGGAGCGGCCCACCCCGCGACGGGCATGGCGGGGCGACACGCGTCGCCGGCCGAGGCGGTCGAGGTGGCCCTCCGAGCAGTCGGTGACGGTGTGATCGGCGTGGATGGGAGGGCAGCGGCGCGCTTCGCCGACGAACTCCGGGGCCGGGAGGTCGTCGACGCCACGTCGTGGATGGCCGATCTGCGCGCCGTGAAGCTGCCCGGCGAGTTGGCGCTCCTCACCCGTGCCGCCGCACTCGCCGAGGCGGGCATCGACGCAGCGATCGAAGCGGCGGCCCCCGGGGTCACCGAGCGGGACTTGGCGGCGATCGTGGCACGGACGATGGCCGACGGCGGGGGCACACCCCGCTTCACGGTCGTGGCCTCGGGTACGCGCAGCGCCCTCGCCGACGTGCGCCCGACCGCACGGGCGATCGGTGTGGGCGACCTCGTCCGCTTCGACGTCGGGTGCGTCGTCGACGGGTACTGGTCGGACCTCGGACGCACCGCGGTCGTGGGTGCTCCCGACGCCCGCCAGGCACGGTTGTACGAGGCGATCCTGGCCGGGGAGGAGGCGCAGATCGCGGCCGTCCGCCCGGGAGTGACCGCAGGCGACCTCCATGCCATCGCCGTCGAGGTGGTCGAGGACCACGGCCTCTCACCGTACCGACGGCACCACTGCGGGCACGCCATCGGCACCGAGGTGTACGAGCAGCCGATCGTGGCGCCCGGCTCGGCGACGCCGCTGGAGGAAGGGATGGCGTTCTGCCTGGAGACGCCCTACTACGAGCTCGGCTGGGGCGGCATGATGGTCGAGGACCTCGTCGTCGTCACCGCCGCGGGGGCCGACGTGCGGTCGACCTCTGACCGGTCCCTGCGGGTGATCGTTCCATGACCGGGCGGTACCTCGGCGACCTCGCCTGTCCGAGGTGTGGCACGACGTTCGACGAGCACGCCGCCCTGTTCGGGTGCGGCCGCTGTGCCCGGGATGGCGTCGGCTCGAACCCGCAGGCCCGATACGGCCCGATCGACGGCCCCGTGGTGCCGATCGCCGGCGAGCCCGGGATCTTCCGATGGCGACATCTCCTCCCCATCGACGCGGCCAGCCCCGTCGTGAGCATCGGCGAGGGGGACACCCCGCTCGTCCCCTCGGAGCGCCTCGCCGAGATGGTGGGCGTGGGGGCGCTCCATGTGAAGGACGAGAGCAGGAACCCCACGTGGTCCTACAAGGACCGCCTTGCCGCGGTCGCGGTGACCAAGGCGATCGAGATGGGGAGTGACACCGTGGTCGTCTCCACGACCGGGAACCACGGGGCGGCGGTCGCCGCCTACGCCGCAGCAGCCGGGCTCCGGTGCGTCGTCCTCACCCTCGCGTCGGTCCCCGACACGATGCGAACGCTCATGCAATCGTATGGGGCGGAGGTCGTGGCCGTGGCCCGCAGTAGCGACCGGTGGACCCTCATGCAGGAGGCGGTCGAGGCCTTCGGGTGGACCCCGATGTCGAACTTCCGGGACCCACCGGTCGGGTCCAACCCGTTCGGGGTGGACGGGTACAAGACAATCGCGTACGAGATCGTGGAGCAGTCGGGACGCGTGCCCGACGTGGTCGTCGTCCCCACGGCCTATGGGGACGGTCTCACCGGGATCTGGCGCGGGTTCGGGGACCTCGTTGCGGCGGGCATGGCGGAGCGGGTGCCCCGGATGGTGGCCGCCGAGCCGCTCGGCCCCTATCGGGCCACGCTCGACGCGGGCACCGATGCCAGCGAGATCGTGGAGGCACGGCCCTCCGTGGCCTTCTCGACCGCCAGCCCCGTCGCCACCCACCAGGGTGTCTCTACGCTGCGCCGCTCGGGTGGATGGGCCCGTGCCTGTCCCGACGACGACGCCGTGATCGAAGCGCAGGTGACGATCGCCCGGGCCACCGGCATGTACGTCGAGGCGGCCTCGGCGGTCTCGTTCCACGTCCTCGGCCAGCTCGCTGCCGAGGGCCTGGTGGGTCGTGGTCAGTCGGTGGTGCTCATCTCCACGTCGAGTGGCCTGAAGGACCCCGGGTCGACGATGTCGCTCCTCCCGGAGGTGCCCACGATCGAGCCCTCCCTCGACGCGCTCCTCGCCCACCTCGACCGCGTATGACGAGCCTCGGGTTCTCGATCTCGGGTCGCCGTCCCGCTTCGGAGGCGGTCGAGGTGGCGGCCGTGGCCGAACGGCTGGGATACGAGGAGGTGTGGCTCACCGAGGACTACTGCGAGCGGGGCGCCTTCGTCGTGGCGGGCGCCGTGGCGTTGGCCACGACGCGGGTGCGGGTGGGGCTGGGCGTGCTCAACCCTTGGACCCGTCATCCCATGCTCACCGCCATGGAGACGGCGGCGCTCGCCGAGCTCGCGCCCGGGAGGGTGATCCTCGGCTTGGGCGCGTCGAACGAGCACTGGATGGAACACGACCTCGGCATCCCCTTCCGGCGCCCTCTCACCATGCTCGAGGAGTCGGTGCAGGTCGTGCGGACCGCCCTCGATGGTGGTCACGTCACCCACCGGGGCGACGGCTTCGACGTCGATGCGGGCCTGGCGTTCGCCCCACCTGGGCCGATCCCGATCGTGCTCGGCGTGAAGGGCCCGAGGGCGATCGACCTGGCGGGCAGGGTGTCCGACGGGATCGTGCTCTCCATCCTCTCGGCATCCCCGTACATCTCGTGGGTTCGGGAGCGCGTGGGTTCTGCCGTGCCACTGCGGGCGTACGTCGTCTTCTCCTGTGACGATGACCCGACGGTTGCCAGGCAGGGGCCCAGGGAGGTCGTCGCCACCTACCTGGGCGTCCACGGCGACCATCCCATCACGCGGCGGGCGGGCCTTCCGCCTGCGCTCGCAGCGTCGTTCCGGGAGGGGTGGCTCGGGGGAGAGGCGCGGGTCGACCTCGTCACCGATGCCCTCCTCGACGTGTTCGCCGTCGCTGGGACGCCCGGCGAGTGTGTAGCGGGCCTCGCCGCGCTGGGTGACGCCGGCGTGGATACGATCCTCATCCGCGACGACATCGATGCCGACGTCGAGCGGTTGCTGGAGGAGGCGGCGGCGGCCCACGGGCGGGCGCCGCAGCGCTGAAGGGCCCGCCGGGCCCGACTCAGAACCGGGGGAGGTGCCACCCGCCGTCGACGGGGATGGTTGCCCCCGTCACCATCCCGAAGGCTGGGCCGCACACCTCGGCGACGACCCGGGCCACGTCCCGCCTGCGGGCGAGTCGTCCGAGGGGTGTCGCCTCGATCGCCCGGGCCACGAAGCCGGGATCGAACGCCGCGATGTCGTCGGCGCTCTCGGCGAGCTGTCCGGGTGCGATCGCGTTGACGGTGATGGCGGGCCCGAGTTCCACGGCCAACTCCTCGGTGAGGGTGAGCAGGGCTGCCTTGGCGAGGGTGTAGACGGAGTGGTTCCTCAGGTAGGCCGAGCCCGCCGAGATGTTCACGATGCGCCCCCAACCCCCGTCGCGCATCCCGGGGGCGAACGCCCGGGCGAGGAGCCACGCCGCCCGCACGTTGGTCGTCCAGACGTGGTCCCACTCGGCTTCGCGAAGCTCGGCGAAGGGGGTCATCGAGAAGGGGCCGAGGTTGTTCACCAGGACGTCGACGCGGCCGCACGCCGCCAATGCCTCGCCTGCGAGTCGGGCGGCGCCGTCGACGGCTGCGAGGTCGCATTGCATCACCAGGTGGTTGGCCCCATCGACTGTGGGGAGGCCGGCGAGGACGGCCGCGGCCTCGTCGGGGGAGGCGCGGTGGGTGACCACGAGTCGAGCACCCTCCCCGGCGAGTTCCCGGGCGATCTCCGCACCGAGGTTCCGCGACGACCCCGTGACGAGGGCCGTCGTGCCCGACAGGGAGCCGCTCATCCGCCCGATCGCCCCGCGAGCTCCTCGACGGGCACGAAATCGAGGTCGTACCCGAAGTAGCGGGGACCCACCAGGGCGAGGCCCTCGGGCGTCTGCCAGCGCTCGTCGCAGGGAGCCCCCATCACGACGACGCGATGGCCGTACCTGAGCTCCTCCGTGGTGATGGGCTCACCCGAGTCCTCCTCGAGGACCGTGATGAGGTCCGGCACCGTCGCCATCACCGTGCCGTCCCGCACGGCGACGAGGTTCTCGTTCTGGAACCGCACGAGGAGCTCGGATCCCGCGTCGCCCCCCGTGCCCTCGATGTGCACCTCGCCACGGGCGAACCCGGCCTCGGTGCGCCGTTCGACGTCGGCGATCTTGCCGCGGAAGAGGCGGACGCCGCCCACTCGCGCCAGGGCCGCCTCGACGGGATCCGACTTGGAGCGACGGGCGGCGAGCACGGCCTCCCCGATCTCCTCGGCCAGGCGCAGGGTCCCGCCGATCATTGCCTGCTTCACCTGTGCCCCGGTCTGGGGGAAGAGCGCGATGAACGCGGCCGCGCCCATGTCGATCGTGACCGAACGGGCGATGCGCTCGGTCCAGTGGTTGTCAACGGCGTCGATGGCGACGGTGTTGCCCTTGTCGTCGGCGAGCGACATGGGGGATGCGCCGATCCCGTACAGGGTCGGCGTGCTCATCTGGAGCTCCGGGAAGGCTCGTCCCATGGCGTCGCAGTCGATGAGGGGGAGGCCGGTCGTCGCTGCCGCGACGATGGGGAGGGTCGAGTTCAGCCCACCCACCTCGGCACAGATCACATGGGTGATCGTCTTCCCGAGCTGCTCCTCCAGGGCCCGGAAGGCCCGGAGCTGTTCGTGTCCGCCGGGGAGCTTCTCGACGAGCACGGTGGGGGCTCCCATGATGGCGGACATGGCGCACACGGCGTCATCGGGGACCTCGTCGGGGTCGAGGACGATGACGGGCCCGTGTTCCTCGATCGCCTGGCGCGCGAGGAGCTTCCCGATGTAGGGATCCCCCCCGCCACCGGTCCCGAGGATGGCGGCCCCGATCGCGAGCGCATCCAGGTCGTCCGTGGTGAGGTGCCTCATCGTCCCTCCAGCTCCAGGTCGCCGACGGCCCGCATCCTGATGCGAACGGCGTTCGACGGGAGGTAG
>CAZRJG010000081.1:0-8993 GCA_964600365.1 uncultured Acidimicrobiia bacterium | reverse complement strand
CGAACGACGAGTTCTACCTCATGGGGCGGATGCCGAGGAACGCGTAGGCACGTCGCCATCACAGCCGTCCCAGCCGACGAGCGGCAAGGCGGCACTCGACTCCGCCCAGGGCTGCTCAGTGGGGGAACGCGACCTCACCGATCGCGAAGGCCAGCACGAACAGGCCCACCACGACCGCCACGATGACCACCAGCGACCGGTCGCGGTGCTTCAGGGCGAGGACACCCAGGACACCCCCAGCGATGGCGCTGGCCGCCGCGCCCAACCCCGGAATGGCCAGCACGGGGTTCGAGAAGAAGGTCTCGCCACCCCGTTGACCAGCCTCCACCAATGCCAGGAAGAGGGCCAGGAGTGCCACGAACAAGCCGGTGAGCCATCCGGCCCATTTCCCGAATCTCGTCGAAGGCATGCACACCTCCTTTGTCACCCCAAGTCTATTCAGCGGGTCGCCTGTCGTCCCGTTGGCCCGGCGGCCCGGCGAGGTGGGACCGTGGTGGGTCGGCGTGACCGGTCACGGCGGACGGCCGAAGGGGGGCGTCCGGGGACACGCAGTCGTTGGTCCCCCGAACTCCCGGCGGACACGCGGCTTCCCGGGATCGTGCTCCGCACATGGCCCCCGGGAAGGAGGAGGCCTCCCTCAAGGGGCAGGCGGGGAGCTGGTGAGCCGTCGGATCGTCCCCGACAGGCCCCTCTCCCGGCCCCGTCGAAGCGCTCCTTCGATTCCGGGCTCGTCAGCGGGGAGTTCCCCGAGGAGGGCCGAGGCGGCCTCTGCGATCGTCGTGGGGGCGTAGCGCCGCTGGAGGGTGCCGATCTCCGTTGGCGTGAGGACCGCCAGGATCTCCACGGCCCCGGGGCGATCACCCGACGCGAGCAGGGATCCGGCGATGTCGTGGAGGTTGGCGGCGACATCGGCACGCTGTCCGAGTTCGTGGCTGATCGCGAGCGAGCGGACGTAGAAACCGATCGCCCCCCGGGGGTCACCGGCCGCGTCGGAGATCTGGCCGAGGTTGTTGAGCGTGTAGTGGATGGAACGGTCGTGGCCGAGTGCCTCGGCGACGTCGAGCACCTGGAGGTAGTGCCCCCGGGCACGCTCGAAGTCCTCCTCGGCCTTGGCGATGTTGGCAAGTGCCTCGTACACCCAGATGAGCGTGTACTGCTCGCCGAGCGCCTCGTAGATGGGGCGCACCTCCTCGAGGAGGGCCACCGCCCTGTCGTGGTCGCCGAGTGCGGAGAGGCCGTGGCTCGTCCAGGCGTCGCACATCATCCCCCACCACGCCCGGGGCGAGCCGACGAAGCGATGTGCGACGTCGGTGGTCTCCTCGACGAGAAGGGCGGCGTCCCCCCTGGAGATGAGGCTCATGTTCCGGCAGTTCGCGCTGAATGCGAGGTCGTCGGGATCGCCGATCCCTGCGAGGGCCTCGGTGGCGAGCAGCCCATCCTCGGCGCCAGCGGTCGTGTCGCCGAGCAGCCCCAGGAACCACCCGCGTGCTGCTCGGGCCAGGGCGGCGATCCTCTGGTGCTCCGGTCGAGGCGAGTCCTCGAGGAGGTCCACCGCCTCGGTGAAGAGTTCGATGGCGGGCCGGAACCCCCCATTCACCTCGTGCCAGAACCAGAGCGTGGTGATGAACGTCGGGGAGACGGGGATCCCGCGTCGGATGGCAAGACGCCACGAAGCGCGGAGGTTGTCGAGCTCGGCCTCCATCATGGCGAGCCCCTCGCGCTGGCGCCCGGAGGTCGAGAGGTCCGCGACCTCCCGGAGCACGTCGTCGAAGTGGCGCACGTACGCCTCGGTGGCTTCCGTGGCCGCTCCCTCGGAGGAGTCGAGGCGCTCCTCGCCGAACTCCCGCAGCAGCTCGTGCACCGTGTATCGGGCGCGGTCGGGGTCTGGCGTGATGAGCGACTGGCGGGCGAGACGGGAGAGGTCACGGAGTGAGGCCCCGGCGACACGGGAGGCTGCCTCCCTGGTGAATCCACCCCGGAAGAGGGAGAGCCTGGCGAACAGGGACCGCTCCTGTTCGTCGAGCATCGCCCAGGAGTACTCGAACACCGCGCGAACGCTGCGATGACGCTCGGGAAGGTCGCTCATCTCCGCTTCGAGGAGGTCGAGCGACGACCTGAGTTCCGCTGCGATCTCGGCGATCGAGAGGACGTCGATCCAGGTGGCGGCGAGCAGGATGGCGAGGGGGCTTCCCTGCGTCCGCTCGAGGATCTCGGCGAGCGCCGGGAGGTCGGAGTCGGCGAGGACGAACGTGGAGAGACGCCGTGTCGCCGTCTCCACGAAGAGGCGGGCGCCATCGGAGGACTCGATACCGACGCCCGAGTCCTGGCTGGTGTCCAACCCCCCGAGGTGGAAGACGGTTTCGTGGGAGACGCCAACCTGGCTCCTCGACGTCACGAGGACGGTGAGATCCGGTGCCTCGTCGAGGAGGGCGGGGACGAGCCGGCCCGCTGCCAGGACGTGCTCGAAGTTGTCGAGGACGAGGAGTAGCTCCTTCGCCCGGAGGAAGGAGACGAGTTGCTCCACGACCTCCTCATCGCCCGCGAGCGGGATGTCGAGTGCCTCGGCGATCGCCAGCGGCACCTGGTCGGGGCCACTGACCGGGGCGAGTTCAACGAGGAATGCGCCGTCGCGGCGGGTGGTGGCGAGTTCGGCCGCCGCCTGGAGCGCGAGTCGGGTCTTCCCGGTGCCACCCGGGGCGACGATGGTGACCATCCGACGCCCCGAGAGGAGCTCGCAGATCGCCGAGAGCTCCCTCGCCCGGCCGACGAAGTCGGACCCCTGCGCCGGGAGGTTGTTCGGCACCGCCGAGAGGGAGGAGAGGGGAGGGAAACCCGATGCGAGACCATCGCCGGCGAGCTGGTGGATGCGCTCGGGGCGAGTGAGGTCGCGGAGCCTGTGCTCCCCGAGGTCGATGGTGGTCAGGGCCGGGGGGAGCGAGTCCCGGATGAGTGCGCGGGTGGCGTCGGAGAGGAGGATCTGCCCGGGGTGTGCCACCCCCCTGATTCGGGCGCAGCGGTTCACGGCGGTCCCGTAGTAATCGCCGTCCCGGAGTTGGCCCGTCCCCGTGTGGATCGCGAGACGCACGGAGAGTGGGGAGGGGAGTGCCCACTGCTCGTCACCGAGGTCCCTCTGGATGCGGACGGCGGCGAGGACCGCTCCGATGGGATCCTCGAAGACGAGGAACCGACTGTCACCCTCGCCCCGGGGGCGGACCACTCGCCCCTCGTGCTCCGTGGTGGCGAGCTCCACGAGCGCGTCGTGGCGTCGCATCGCTTCGCGCATGCCGGCGTCGTCGGCCTCCCAGAGCCGGGTGCTGCCCGCCACGTCGGTGAAGACGAACGTGAGCGTTCCGGTCGGTAGCGGGGTCATCGGGCAACCGTAGTGGCGGTCCCGGGATGGCCACGTCCCCGGAGGGTCTTCAGAGCACGTCGGCGAGCGGTCGTCCGAGGAGGGGGACGCCGTCGAGGATCCGTTCGCGACGGTTCTCCATCCACCGGGTGATGTCGGGGCCCCACTCCTCGTCGTCCAACATGACGAGGAGGTAGATGTCGGCCTCCCGGACCTGCATGATCCGATCGACCGCATCGGGCCAGTCGGTGGGGAGCCCTACGCGACGCGCGTGGCCCTCGAGGACGTTCGCGAGGAACCGGCGCGTGGCGGCCTCGTGGTCGTCCCAGGACGCCAGGAGCCAGTAGAAGAGGACGATCGCGATGTCGTGCACGGGGGAGGCGTACGCGCAGTCGTCGAAGTCGAACAGCGTGAGGTCGCCGTCCTCGGTGATGTGCACGTTCCAGAAGTGGGCGTCCTGGTGGATGAGGAGATCGCGTTCGCCGCCCGGTGCCGACGCGGCCCGGGCGCGGGCGGCGTGCCAGGCCTCGGTGAAGCGGTCATCCCCGAGGGCCGACGTCCCCGGGTCGAAGACGGGGTCGGTCCAGGCAGGGCGACGCGGGCCGGGCGGCTCGAACGACGCTGCCGCGGCGTGTGCACGTCCCAGCAGGTCGCCGTGTGAGGTGAGGTGGTCGTCGGTCCAGTCCCTGGGCCGGATGATCGACCCGGGAGCCTCCGTCATGCAGTAGGTGACCACGGGGCTCCCGTCGGCGAGCGTGAACTGTTCGCTCAGGACGCCGGACTCGGAGCGGATGGGGGCGACCACGGGGACGTCGTGCCGTGCGAGGTGCTCCATGAACGCGGTCTCCGCCTCGACGTCGGCAACCGAACGGCGTGAGGTGTGCGTGAGGCGGAGGACGACCCCGCCCCGCTCATCGGAGCGGAAGATGAGGTTCTCGAACCCGCCGACCCGCTCGAGGGAGGAGAGGCCGTACAGGTTCCCCAGGAGTCGGAGGTCCTCGGCGGAGGGGTCGAGGGCGTCGGCACGCACAGGCTCCATGATGGGATCAACCCCCGTGCCCCACGAACGCGAGGCCGAGTCCGAGGACGATCATGACCGTCCCCCCCGCCGCTGCCAGCCAACCGAGGTGCGTCGGGGACCCGGCCAGCCAGTCGCGGGCAGTGCCCGCTGCGACTGCCCAGGCGCTGTCGGCGAGGACGGCGATGGCGACGAAGAGGGCGCCGAGCACCGCCAACTGGGCGCCCATGGGGGCCCCGTCGCGCCGGACGAACTGGGGGAGGAGCGCCGAGAAGAGCGCGAGGGTCTTCGGGTTGAGCACACCGACGGCGAAGCCCTCACGGAGGACGGGGCCCGTTCTCCTCCGTGCCTCCTCGACGTCCTCGTCGAGGCCTTCGTGTCGGTGGCGGATCGCCTGGGTGCCGAGCCACACGAGATAGGTGGCGCCGCCCCACTTCACGATCGTGTGCGCGGCGGGGGAACGTTCCAGGAGCGTGCCGAGCCCGAGTGCGACCACCGCCACCTGGACGTACAGGCCGCCCGCGTTGCCGAGCACGGTGAGGAGGGCCGCTCGTCGGCCGAGGGCGATCGCCCTGCCCACGATGAACAGCACGCTGGGGCCCGGGACGACGATCACCGCGAGGGCGAGGAGCGAGAACGTGAGGAGGGTGCCGGCGTCGGGCATCGGGGCAGGGTAGGTCCCGGCGCCGGCGGTAGCCTTGGCATTGGAGGCCCCAATGAGTCGGATCGAGTCCATCGAGCGCTACCTGCGCACACAGCTCGCCGCGGACAGCGGCGTCCCCGTGCGGGCGACCGACGGGACCACGAATGCGTTCATCACCATCTCCCGGCAGACGGGTGTCGGCGGCCACGAGCTCGCCGACACGATCGTGGACGTGTTCAACCGCCAACCCGACAGGCAGTTCTTCTCCGAGTGGCAGGTCTTCGACCGCACCGTGTGCGAGATGGTCGCCGAGGACCCCCACTACGAGAAGAACCTCCAGTCGCTGCTCGAGGAGGAGTACCGGTCGACGACTGCCGACCTCTTCCACCAGGTGCTCCACAGGACCGCCGACCAGGACCTCGTGGCACAACGGGTGTTCCTCGTGGTGCGCACGCTCGCCGGCATGGGGAAGGCGATCATCGTGGGCCGCGGTGGAGCGCAGGCGACCGAGGGGATGCCCGGGCGGCTCGCGGTGCGGGTCATCGCCCATCTCGACCACCGGGTCTCACGTGCCATGGAGGTCCACGGGCTCTCCGAACGCGATGCCCGCACCGGGGCGGCACGTCGTGACCGGGATCGGAGGCGCCTCCTCCAGTCGAGTTTCGGCGCCGACATCGACGATCCCGACCACTACGACCTCGTCGTCAACGCCGCGAGGGTCACCTACGAGGAGATCGGGGAGGCATTGGCCGGCATCCTCCGTGTCCGCCATCGCTCCCCGTGAACGGAGTCATCCTGAAGGGTCCCTTCCTCGACCGGACCGACGCGGCGCGCCGGTCCGGGCTCGATCCCGAGGAACTGCCCTACCGGCCCGACGTGCTCCACATCGGGGGCCGTTGGTTGGAGGAGGTGTACTTCGCCTTCCAGTTCGACGACCGGGGCCTCCGGCCCGAGGTCGGCCGCATCGTGCGGGCGCTCCGGAAGGAGTACAGCGACGAGGAGATCGCCGACTACCTCGTGCGTCGAGGCATCGTCTAGCACTCCAACCAAACGGTTGGTAGGCTTCCCTTCATGGCGAACACAGCTCCCCTATCGGCGCGCTACCTCGAGATCCTCGACGCGGCTGCCGAACTCTTCTTCCGCAAGGGGTTTGGCGCGACGACCACCCAGGACGTCGCTGACGCGGTCGGCCTCCTCAAGGGGAGCCTCTACCACCACATCGGCTCGAAGGAGGATCTCCTCGTAGGGATCATCGACGACGTGCATGAAGCTGCCATGGCGCGGCTCGCCGCCGCCGAGCGCCTGAAGGGGACACACCTCGACCGTATCCGCTGGTTCCTCACCGACCACACCGCCTACAACTGTCGCAACGTGTCGCGCATCGGTGTCTACTTCCGTGAGTTCGAGTCCCTCGCCGGGGAGCGGCGGGAGCGAGTTGGGCGCGATCGACGGGCCTACGACCGGTTCGTGCGTCGTCTCATCGAGGCCGGTCAGGCAGACGGGACCGTGCGTGCGTCCCTCACGCCCCGGGTCGCCGCGAACGCCGTTCTCGCGACCGGGAACTGGGTGTACGAGTGGTTCGACCCCAACACCCATGTCCCTGATGTCGTCGCGAGCGAGATCGCCGACCTCGCCATCCGCATGCTCGAGGAGGTCGCGTGACCTCCAGGGGCACTCTTCGGTTCGTCACGGCGACGAGCCTCTTCGACGGTCACGATGCCGCGATCAACATTTTTCGACGGATCCTCCAGGCGAGTGGCGCCGAGGTCATCCACCTGGGGCACGACAGGTCCGTGGAGGACATCGCACTCGCCGCAGTGCAGGAGGACGCCGATGCTGTGGCGGTGACGTCCTACCAGGGCGGGCACATGGAGTTCTTCCGATACCTGCGGGCGAGGCTCGATGAGTTGGGCGCCTCCCACGTGCAGGTCTTCGGCGGGGGAGGGGGGACGGTCCTCCCGACCGAGGTCGCCGAGCTCTCCGAGGAGGGCACGGCCCGCCTCTACACGCCCGACGACGGTCGGGCCTTGGGCCTGCAGGGGATGGTCGACGACATGCTCCTAGCGACGGAAGCGACCCCCCGCGTGGACACGCCTCCCACGGTGGAGGATCTCTCCGTCGAGTCGGACGCAGCGGTCGCCCGGCTCATCTCGATCGCCGAGGACCGTCCCGCGGACCACGCCGCACTCCTCGCGGCGGTGGAGGAGCGTGCCGCGTCGTCCACGGCGCCCGTCCTCGGGATCACCGGGACGGGCGGGGCCGGGAAGTCGTCCCTTATCGACGAGCTCGTCCTCCGCACCCTCCTCGCCGACCCCGACGCCACGATCGCGATCCTCTCGGTGGACCCGTCCCGCCGCCGCACAGGGGGAGCACTGCTCGGCGATCGGATCAGGATGAACGCGATCGGCGATCCGCGCGTGTTCATGCGCTCGCTCGCCACCCGCCAGGCCAACCTCGCGCTCTCCCCGGCGATCCACTCCGCGGTCGCGATCGTGAAGGCCGCCGGGTACGACCTCGTCATCCTCGAGACCTCGGGGATCGGCCAATCCGACACGGAGATCGTCGACCACTGCGACGTCTCGCTGTACGTCATGACCCCCGAATTCGGGGCGGCGAGCCAGCTCGAGAAGATCGACATGCTCGACTACGCCGACGTCGTGGCGATCAACAAGTCGGACAAACTCGGCGCGCTCGACGCCCTCCGGGACGTGCGCAAGCAGTACCGCCGCAACCGGGAGCTGTGGGATGTCGCCGACGAGGACCTCCCGGTGCACGCGGTCGTCGTCTCCCGCTTCAACGACTCCGGGGTGCACCGGCTCCACGCCGACCTCATGGCCCGCCTCGGCGGGGTCGCCGGGAGGACCTTCGGCGTGGTGCACGCCGGCGGTGATGGAAGCACCACGGCCGTCGTCCCTCCGGAACGGGCCCGGTACCTCTCCGAGATCACCGATGCCATCCGCGCCTACAACCGCGAAGCCGAGGAGCAGGCCGCAGCCGCCGACCGACTCGACCGCCTGGGGTCGGTCCTCGCGGAGGTCGAGGGTGTCACGGCCGAGGACCTCGCCTCCCGGGTCGACGAGGCCCGCGCCGACCTCGACCCCACCAACCTGGCGCTCCTCGAGGGATGGGACGGCCTCCTCGCCTCCTATGGAGGCGACGAGCACGCCTACGAGGTACGGGGGCGACGGATCACCGTGGAGAACCGGGTGGAGACCCTCTCGGGCACCGAGATCCCGAAGATCGCCCTGCCGCGCCACCGGGCGTGGGGGGATCGCCTGCGGTGGCTCCTCCAGGAGAACGTCCCGGGAGCATTCCCGTACACCTCGGGCGTCTTCCCGTACAAGCGGCGGGGTGAGGACCCGACGAGGATGTTCGCCGGGGAGGGAGGCCCGGAGCAGACGAACCGCCGGTTCCACTACCTCTCGGAGGGGATGGAGGCGGTGCGCCTCTCCACGGCGTTCGACTCGGTCACGCTGTACGGCGCCGACCCCGATGCCCGCCCCGACATCTGGGGGAAGGTGGGGAACTCAGGGGTGTCGGTCTCGACCCTCGACGACGCCAAGAAGCTCTACTCGGGGTTCGACCTCTGCGACCCGGCGACCTCGGTCTCGATGACGATCAACGGTCCCGCGCCGATCATGCTCGCCTTCTTCCTCAACGCCGCCATCGACCAGCAGTGCGAGAAGTGGATCCGTGACCAGGGCATGGAGGACGAGGTTCGGGCGAGGATCGACGGGCTCCTCGGCGACCACCCCCGGCCCCGGTACCACGGCGAGCTGCCGCCCGGCCACGACGGACTCGGGCTCTTGTTGCTCGGCGTCACCGGCGACCAGGTGCTCCCCGCCGAGGTGTACGCCGGGATCAGGGACCGCACACTCAGAACGGTCCGGGGCACGATCCAAGCCGACATCCTCAAGGAGGACCAGGCACAGAACACCTGCATCTTCTCGACCGAGTTCAGCCTGCGCTGCATGGCCGACATC
>CAZRJG010000080.1:0-9387 GCA_964600365.1 uncultured Acidimicrobiia bacterium | reverse complement strand
AGGTCGGGGATCGTGAACATGTGGCGGTACACGGCCAGCATGGGTGAACTCCTGGGGGGTCTGCGGGAGGGTAGCGGTCGACGGGAGGTGCGTCCCGCGCCGGTCAGCGTTCGATGAGCTCCACTGAGCCGCCAGCTGCCTCGATCTTCTCCTTCGCCGAGCCGCTCACCGCATGGGCCTTCACGGTCAACTTCACCGAGAGGTCGCCATCACCGAGGATCTTCACGAGACCCTTCTTCTTGGCGAGCCCGGCGGCACGGAGCGTGTCGGGGGTGATCTCGGAACCGGCGGCGAACACCTCGAGCGACCCCACGTTCACGGGGTTGTACTCGACGCGGTTCGGGTTCTGGAACCCGGGGAGGTGCGGCAGCTGCCGATGGATCGGCGTGCGCCCGCCCTCGAACCACGGGGGCAGCGACCCACGGGCCTTGGCGCCCTTGGTGCCACGGCCAGCGGTCTTGCCCCGCCGGCCCCCCTCACCGCGGCCGACGCGGATCTTCTTCTTCTTTGCGCCCTCTGCCGGGGCGAGGTCATGGAGCCTGAGCTGTTCGTCGGCCATGGTCCTACTTCTCTTCCTCGACCGTCACGAGGTGGGCGACCTTGCGGATCATCCCCCGAACGACGTCGTTGTCCTGCTGCGTCACCGTCTGGTGCATGCGGCGGAGGCCGAGGCCCCGGACCGTGGCCCGGGTCTTCGGCTTCTCACCGATGAGGCTCTTCGTGAGCGTGATCTTGAGGTCGGCCATCTCAGCTCTCCGACTTCGCGTGGGCGCGGAGCGCCTCGGTCGAGCGGTAGGCAGCCAGCACGGCCGGCGGCACGATGTCGTCGACGTTCTGGCCACGGAGCTTCGCGACCTGGTCGGGGCGACGCTGGCCACGTAGGCCGTCCATCGTCGCCTTCGCCACGTTGATGTGGGTGGGGCTGCCGAGCGACTTGGCGAGCACGTCCTTGATGCCGGCGGCCTCGAGGATCTGGCGGGCCGCGCCACCGGCGATCACACCGGTACCGGGCGACGCCGGCTTGAGCATGACCCGGGAGGAGTCGTGCACACCCACGATCTCGTGGATGATGGTGTTGCCGGCCATCGGGATGAGCTCCATGCGCGTCCGGGCGATGTCCATCGCCTTCTGGATCGCGGCGGGCACCTCGTTGGCCTTGGCGTAGCCGACGCCGACCTTGCCCTCACCGTCGCCCACGCACACGAGGGCGGTGAAGGAAAAGCGGCGGCCACCCTTGACGACCTTGGCCACTCGGTTGATCTGGATGACCCGCTCGTCGTAGGGCGAGTCCTGGTTCCTGTTTTGTCGAGCCATGACGCTGCCCTTCCTAGAACTCGAGTCCCGCTTCGCGGGCGGCATCGGCGAGGGCCTTCACCCGGCCGTGGTAGGGGAACCCACCACGATCGAAGATGACGGTCTCGATGCCTGCTTCCTTCGCCCGGTCGGCCACCAGGGTGCCGACCTCGCCCGCCGTCTCGACGGTGAGGCCCTTCCCCTTGAGGCCGTCCTCGAGCGACGAGGCGGCTGCAATGGTGCGGCCGGCATCGTCGTCGATGACCTGGGCATAGATGTACTTGTTCGACCGGAACACCGCGAGACGCGGACGCTCGGCCGTGCCGTGGACACGTCGGCGGACCCGGACGTGACGGCGCTTGCGGGCGACTGCCCTCGAGGCACTCATCGCACACCAGCCTTTCCGGCCTTGCGGCGAACGTACTCGTCGACGTAGCGGATGCCCTTGCCCTTGTAGGGCTCCGGCGGCTTCACCGCGCGGATGTTGGCAGCCACCTGGCCGACCTTCTCCTTGTCGATGCCCGAGACGATGATCTTCGTGGGCTCGGGCACCTCGATGGTGATCCCGTCCACCGGATCGATGAGGACGGGGTGGGAGAAGCCCACGAGCAACTCGAGCTGCGACCCGCTCATGGAGGCGCGGTAGCCGACGCCGACGATCGAGAGCTCCTTGCGGTACCCCTCGTGCACGCCCTGCACCATGTTGTTGAGGAGGGCGCGGGAGAGGCCGTGGAGCGCACGGGTCTGCCGCTGCTCGTTCGCGCGGGTCACCGTGACGACGCCGTCCTCGACCTCGAAACCGACGCGATCGGTGAAGGTACGGGTGAGTTCACCCTTGGGGCCCTTCACGGTGACGGTCTCGCCGTCGACGGCGACCTCCACCTTCTCGGGGAGCGCGATGGGGGCTTTGCCGATACGCGACATCACCACACCTCGCAGATGATCTCGCCACCGAGCTTCCGGCGACGGGCATCACGGTCGGCCATGATCCCCTGGGAGGTGGAGATCACGACCACACCGAGCCCGCCCTGGGCACGGGGCAGCTCGTTGGACTTGCGGTACACGCGACGGCCCGGGCTCGACACGCGACGGATGCCATGGATGGCCGGCTGGCCCTCCTGTCCGTAGCGGAGCTTCACCGTCAGGGTGTTGCCGACGCCGTTCTGCTTCACCTCGAAGGAGTCGATGAACCCCTCCGACGCGAGGATCCGGGCGATGTTGGCCTTGACCTTCGATCCGGGCATCGAGGTCGTCGAGTGCTGCACGGCATTCGCGTTGCGGATGCGGGTGAGCATGTCTGCGATGGGATCAGTGTTCATGGGTTACCACGATGCCTTGCGGACTCCGGGCAGTTCGCCCCGCAGTGCGAGTTCCCGCACGCAGATACGGCACATGCCGAATCGGCGCAGGTACGCACGCGGACGCCCACACCGCCCACAGCGGTTCATGCTGCGGGAGGCGAACTTGGGCTTGCGCTTTGCCTTGGCGATCTGAGACTTCTTTGCCATATGAATCTCTCCGGGGGTCAGCCAGCGACTTGCTGCTTGCGGAATGGGAACCCGAGCATCTCCAGGAGACGCCGGCCACCCTCGTTGTCTGTTGCCGATGTGCAGATGGTGATGTCCATCCCACGCACCGTGGAGACCTTGTCGTAGTCGATCTCCGGGAAAATGAGCTGCTCGGTGACGCCGAACGTGTAGTTGCCACGTCCGTCGAACGACCGGGGGTTGAGGCCGCGGAAGTCGCGGATGCGGGGGATCGCCACGGCCACGAGGCGGTCGTAGAACTCCCACATCCGGTCACCCCGCAGGGTCACGGAGGCGCCGACTGCCTGCCCCTCGCGGAGCTTGAAGCCGGCGATCGACTTGCGGGCGTGGTTCACCTTGGGGCGCTGACCCGTGATGATCGACAGCTCCTCGACAACCTGGTCGATGATCCCACGGTTGAGGGTTGCCTCGCCCATGCCCACGTTCACGACGATCTTCGTGAGGCGGGGGACCTCCATGACGTTCTCGATGCCGAGGTCGTCCTTGAGGGCCGGGGCGATCTCCTCGGCGTACTTGGTCTTGAGGCGGGGGATCACAGCGCTTCTCCACACTTCGCGCACGTCCGGTACTTCTCGCCGTCCTTGTCGAAGGCATGGGCGATGCGGGTCGGGCCACACTTGTCACAGAGGATCATCACGTTCGACGCGTCGATCGGCATGTCCTTGTCGATGATCCCGCCCTGCATCTGCTGGCCCTGGGGCCGCTGGTGCTTCTTGGCGGTGTTCACGTTCTCGACGATGATCCGGTTCTTGGCCGGGAACACCTTGACGATGCGGGACTCCTTGCCCTTGTCCTTGCCGGCGACGACCTTCACGGAATCGCCTTCACGAAGACGCATCTAGATCACCTCCGGTGCGAGCGAGACGATGCGCATGAAGCGCCGCTCCCGCAGCTCACGGGCCACGGGCCCGAAGATGCGCGTCCCGCGGGGTTCACGGTTCTGGTTGATGAGGACGCAGGCGTTGTCGTCGAAGCGGATGTACGTGCCATCGGCCCGGCGCTGCTCCTTGGCGGTGCGCACCACGACGGCCTTCACGACCTCACCCTTCTTCACGTTGGCGCCAGGCATCGCATCCTTGACGGTCGCGACGATCACGTCTCCCACGCCGGCATACCGGCGCTTGGACCCGCCGAGCACGCGGATGCACAAGACCTCTCGGGCGCCGCTGTTGTCGGCGACCTTGAGTCGGCTCTCCTGCTGGATCATCGGGCACGCTCCAAGACCTCATCGAGGCGCCAGCGCTTCGTCTTGGAGAGCGGGCGCGTCTCCACGATGCGAACGGTGTCGCCCACATGGGCGTCGTTCGTCTCATCGTGGGCGTGGAGCTTGCGGTTCTTCCGCACGACCTTCCCGTACTTGGGATGGGCGCGGGAGAGCTCGATCTCCACGGCAATCGTCTTGTCGGCGGCGTCCGAGACGACGATGCCGACACGCGACTTGCGTCGGTTGCGGTCGGGGGTATCAGTCATCGGGCACCTTCCTCGGAGGCGAGTTCCTGGGAACGGACAGCGGTCTTGATGCGGGCGATCTCCCTGCGGACCTGCCCGATCCGGCCGGTGTTCGTGAGCTGGTTCGTGGCGAGTTGGAAACGAAGGTCGAAGAGCTCCTGCTTGGCCTCATCGAGGGCCTCGGCGAGCTCGTCGGCGCTCATCTCGCGGTAGTCGTCAGCAGCCATGTCAGTCCTCCCGACCCACGAAACGGGTCTTCACGGGGAGCTTGTGGCCGGCCTTGCGAACCGCCTCACGGGCGAGTTCCTCGGGCACACCTGCGATCTCGAACATCACGCGACCTGGCTTCACCACGGCGACCCAGAACTCCGGGGCACCCTTGCCCGAGCCCATGCGGGTCTCGGCCGGCTTCGCCGACACCGGCTTGTCCGGGAAGATGTTGATCCAGACCTTCCCACCACGCCGCAGCGTTCGGGTGATGGCCACACGGGCGGACTCGATCTGGCGGGAGGTGATCCAACCCTCGGTGGTGGCCTGGACGCCGAACTCACCGAAGTTGACCGAGGTCCCGCCCTTGGCCGTGCCCGCGCGGCGACCGCGATGAACGCGGCGCCACTTCACACGCTTGGGCATCAACATGGGTTATTCCTCTTCCTGACCAGCCTCAGCATCGGCCTCGGCCGCCGTGTCCACGGCGACGTCGGCAGCCTCGGCTGCGGCTTCGGGGGTATCTGCTACATCGCCTGAGGCGGACTCAGCGACGGGTTCGTCGGAGGTCTCCACCTCGACCTCGGGGGTCTCGTCCGTCAGGTCGAGATCCTCGGTCTCCTCGCGGGAGCGGCGGTTGCGGGACTCGTCGTCCTCGCCGGGGCGGGTTTCCTTCCGCTTGCCTCCGCCGGCCTCGATGATGCGGGGCATTCTATCGCCATCCACGGCTTGTTCCGCCCTGGACTTCGGCGAGGCCACGCGACCGCGGCCCCCACCGGTGGCGAGCTCCGCCTCGGCCTGGATCTTGCGCTCGCGCAGTGCAGCACGTGCACCCACGACGTCGCCCTTGTAGACCCAGACCTTCACACCGATCGCACCAACGGTGGTGCGGGCGGTAGCGGTGCCATAGTCGACGTCGGCGCGGAGGGTGTGGAGGGGCACGCGGCCCTCCCGGTACCACTCGCGGCGGCCCATGTCGGCGCCGCCGAGGCGGCCCTTGCACTCGACGCGGACGCCTTCGGCGCCTGCCTTCATGGCCGACTGCACCGCACGCTTCATCGCACGGCGGAAGGCCACGCGATTGGCGATCTGGTCGGCGATGCCCTTGGCGAGGATCGTGGCGTCGGTGTCGGCGTCCTTGATCTCGGTCACGTTGAGCTTCACGTTGAGGCCGGTGAGCTTCTCGAGCCCGGAGCGAAGGCGCTCCGCCTCGGAGCCACGCCGGCCGATCACGACGCCCGGACGAGCGGTGAACACCTCGACGACGATCTTGTCGCGGAGGCGCTCGACCTCGATCCGGGAGATGGCACCGCGATCGAGCTCAGTGTTGAGGTAGTCGCGGATCTCCGAGTCCTGCAACGCCAGCGTGGCGTAGTTGTCGTCGGAGTACCAACGGGACTTCCAGTCGGTGACGATGCCGATTCGGAAGGCGTAGGGGTGGGTTTTCTGGCCCATGGGTCAGTCCTCCTCGCCGTTGGAAACGACGATCGTGATGTGGCTCGTCCGCTTCAGGATCTGCGTCGCACGACCCCGGGCACGGGGGCGGAACCGCTTGATCGTCGGGCCCTCGTTCGCGAAGGCCTCTGCCACCACGAGATCCTCTTGGGGGATGTCGTGGTTCTCGTAGGCGTTCGCAACAGCCGACGCGAGCACCTTGCGCACCGGATCGGCGGCACGGCGTTCGGTCAGCTCGAGGGCAACGAGTGCCTCGTCCACCGGCAGGCCACGGACCACGTCGAGGACGCGGCGGACCTTGTTCGGGGACTGGCGGATGAATCGGGCGTGGGCGGGGACCTTCATCGCTTCCTCACCGCCTTGTCGGCGTGACCGCGGAACGTCCGGGTCGGCGCGAACTCGCCGAGCTTGTGTCCGACCATCGACTCCGAGACGTACACGGGTATGTGCTTGCGACCGTCGTGCACCCCGATCGTGTGACCAACCATCTCGGGGATGATCGTGGACCGGCGACTCCAGGTACGGATCACCCTTTTCTGTCCCGACTCGTTGAGGTCTTCCACCTTCTTGAGGAGGTGATCATCCACGAAGGGGCCCTTCTTGAGGCTACGTGCCACGGCTCACCTCCTTCCCTTCTTGTTCCTGCGACGGACGATGTCCCTGTCGCTGTACTTGTTCTTCTTACGGGTACGCGCCTCCGGCTTACCCCAGGGGCTCACCGGGTGACGGCCACCCGACGTCCGGCCTTCACCACCACCGAGGGGGTGGTCGACCGGGTTCATGGCGACACCGCGGGTCTGCGGGCGGACGCCC
This sequence comes from uncultured Acidimicrobiia bacterium, assembly GCA_964600365.1. GTDB lineage: Bacteria > Actinomycetota > Acidimicrobiia > Spongiisociales > JAENVV01. Next base: position 2,623 of record CAZRJG010000080.1, on the reverse strand, counting down.
TTCCAACGGTTGCGGCCGGCCTTGCCGATCTTCACCAGTTCGGCCTCGGTGTTGCCGACCTGTCCGAGCGTCGCCCGACAGTCGAGCGACACCGTCCGCATCTCGCCGGACGGGAGGCGGAGGAGGGCACGGTTGCTCTCCTTCGACATGAGCTGGATGCTCGCGCCGGCGGACCGGCCGAGCTTCGCACCACCACCGGGTCGGAGCTCGATCGCATGCACGGTCGAACCCGCCGGGATGTTGCGCAGCGGGAGGCAGTTGCCCGGGCGGATGTCCGCACCGGAGCCCGACTCGAGCATGTCGCCGACCTTCACGCCCACGGGGGCGAGGATGTACCGCTTCTCCCCATCCACGTAGTGGAGGAGGGCGAGGCGGGCATTGCGGTTCGGGTCGTACTCGATCGCTGCGACCTTGGCCGGCACACCATCCTTGGTGCGACGGAAGTCCACGATGCGGTACCGCTGCTTGTGGCCTCCACCCCGGTGACGGGACGTGATGCGGCCGTTGTTGTTGCGGCCGCTGGAACGGCCCTTCTTGTCGAGCAGGCTCTTCTCGGGCTCGGACTTCGTGATCTCCGAGAAGTCGGAGACCGTCTGGAACCGGGAGCCGGCCGACGTGGGCTTGCGCTTACGTACTGCCATTGCTCATACCCCGAAGATGTCGATCGTGTCGCCAGCGGCGAGTTTCACCATGGCGTACTTCTCGTCTTTGCGCTTCCCGAGGTGCATCCCCGTGCGCTTGACCTTGCCCTTGCGGTTCGCCGTGTTCACCCGCTCCACCTTCACGTTGAAGATGGAGCTGATGGCGTCCCGAATCTCTTCCTTGTTCGCACGACGGTCGACGACGAACGTGTAGACGTTGTCCGACTCGATGGCGTCATACGACTTCTCGGAGACGATGGGGGCGAGGATGACGTCGCGTGGATCCTTCATCACTCCTCCTCTCCTGCCGTCTCGGCTTCCTTGACGAAGTCCTCGTCGCTCGCCTCGTAGGCGGCGGAGCCCTCGGTGGCACCGAGTGCCTCGCTCGTGAACACGAGTGACGTCGCCCAGAGCACCTCGTAGGTGGTGACCTGGCCGGGTTCGGCGAGGATCACCTCGGGGAGGTTCTGGAACGACTTGGCGGCAACGGTGTCGCCCTTGCCGAGGACCACGAGGGTCTTGCCCTCGATGCCCATGGCCGACAGCAGCGACTTCGCCTGCTTGGTCTTCGGCTCGGCCCAGTCGAGTGACTCGACGACCTTGATCGCCGACTCGCTGGCCCGGGCGCTGAAGGCACTGCGCAGGGCAGCGGCCTTCATCTTCCTGGGCGTGCGCTGGGCGTAGCTGCGGGGCTTGGGCCCGTGGGCAACGCCACCCTTGCGCATACTCGGCTCACGGAGCGAACCGTGGCGGGAACGGCCGAGGCCCTTCTGGCGCCAAGGCTTGGCGCCACCACCACGCCGCTCGCCGCGGGTCTTGGTGCTGGCGGTGCCCCTGCGGGCGCCGGCGAGCTGGGCGGTCACGACCTGGTGCATGAGGGGGATGTTCGGCTCCCTGCCGAACGTCTCCGCGCCGAGGGTGACCGTTCCCTTCTCCTTGCCGGTGGAGTCGTAGAGCGGTGCGGTGAGTTCAGCCACGGGCCTTCACCGCCTCTCGCACGAGCACGACCGAGCCCTTGGGGCCCGGGACGGCACCGCCGAGGAGGAGCAGGTTCCGCTCCGTATCGACCTCGACGACCGTGATGTTCATGATCGTGGTCTGCTCGCCACCCATGCGACCGGCCATCCGCATGCCCTTGAACACGCGGGCGGGGGTTGCACAGGCGCCGATGGACCCAGGGGCACGATGGATGCGGTGCGCACCGTGGCTCGCGCCCTGGCCCTTGAAGTTGTGTCGCTTCATGACGCCCTGGAAGCCCTTGCCCTTCGACACGCCCGAGACGTCGGCCTTCTGGCCCTTCTCGAAGATGTCGGCGAGGGTGATCTCCTGGCCGATCTCGTACACGGTGGGGTCATCGACCCGCACCTCGACGAGGTGCTTGTAGCCGGTGAGCCCCGCCTTGGCGTAGTGACCCGCCATGGGCTTGTTGACGGCGTTGGCCTTGGCCTCGCGGTAGGCGATCTGGATGGCGCCGTAGCCGTCCTTTTCCTTGGTCTTGATCTGCACGACGCGGACAGGACCTGCCTTCACGACGGTCACGGGGATCGCCCGTGCCTCGTCGTCGAAGACCTGGGTCATGCCCAGCTTCTCTCCGAGGATCGCCTTCATAGCTTGATCTCCACGTCCACGCCCGCCGGGAGGTCGAGGCGCATGAGCGAGTCGACCGTCTTGGGGGTCGGCTCGAGGATGTCGATGAGACGCTTGTGGATCCGGAGCTCGAAGTGCTCACGGGACGTCTTGTCGACGTGCGGGCCGCGGATGACGCAGTACCGATGGATATCGGTCGGGAGCGGCACCGGCCCCTTGATCTTCGCATTGCTCCGGATCACGGTCTCCGCGATCTTGCGGGCGGACTCGTCCACGACGTGATGGTCGTAGGCCTTGAGTCGGATCCGGATCTTCGTGTCGTTCTCTGCCATCTCAATACCTACTTGAGGATCTTGGTGACGCGGCCAGCACCAACCGTCCGACCACCCTCACGA
>CAZRJG010000079.1:0-9606 GCA_964600365.1 uncultured Acidimicrobiia bacterium | reverse complement strand
AGCGCCCAGCGCAGGAGGCCCGGATCGGCGAACCGGTGCCCGAGGGCGTCCTGAAGGCGGTCCTCCGGCGTCACGTCGACTAGTCCTCGAGGTCGGCGAGGAGGCGTTCCTTCACCCTCGCCACGAGGTTCCGGTCGGCTCCCTCGTCGGCCATGCGGATCGCCTGGGACATCGCCGACCGGCTCGACGAGCCGTGGGCGATGACGACCACGCCATCGGTGCCGAGCAGGTGCGCACCGCCGGCCTTCTGGTAGTCGAAGCGGTCGCGCACCGACGTGAGCATCTTCGCTGCACCGAGTTGCTCGGACGGATCGAGCTGCCGCAGTTCATCGTCCGCCACAGAGGCCATGAGCGCAATGGCGCCTTCTGCCGTCTTGAGGGCGATGTTCCCCGCATAGCCGTCGGTCACGATCACGTCGACCCGACCCGTGGCGAGGTCACGCCCCTCGACGTTGCCCACGAAGGACAGGAGCGGGTCGCGGCCATCGAGATCGGTGAGGAGCTGCCATGCATGCCGTTCGAGGTCACGGCCCTTGCCGGGCTCCTCGCCGATGTTGAGGAGTCCCACACGCACGGGGCGCAGCGAGTAGTACGTCTCGGCCATCACCGTCCCCAGGACGGCGAACTCAACGAGGTGCTCGGGCTTCACGTCGGGATTCGCGCCCGAGTCGAGGAGGATGATCGGCCTTGGTGCGGGGATCACCGAGGCGATGGCGGGGCGTTGGATGCCCTCGAGCCGCCCGAGCCGGAAGACGGCGGCTGCCATTGCCGCACCGGTCGACCCAGCGGAGACGAGCGCATCGGCCTCGCTCTCGCGCACGAGGTTGGCAGCGACGACGATCGACGCGTCGGGGCGCTCTCGCAGCGAACGCGTCGGATGGTCGCCCATGCCGATGACTTGGGAGGCATGGACGACGGGGAGGTCGCCATCGAGGTCGTGGAGGATCGGTCGGATCGCCGCTTCGTCACCCACGAGGATGACGTCGTGGCCATCCTCTGATGCGAGGAGGGCACCGGCGACGACCTCATGGGGGGCGTGGTCTCCCCCCATCGCGTCAACGGCGACGCGTCCCATCTACTCCTTCTCGGTGACAGCAGCCGGGAACTCCCGGCCGCGGTAGACCCCGCACTCTGGGCAGGCGCGATGCGGTCGCTTGGCGGCGCCACACTGCGGGCAGGACGCCGCGCGGGGACGCTCCAGCTTCCACTCCGCCTTGCGGCGGCGCGTGCGCGAGCGGGACATCTTCTTCTTGGGAACAGCCACAGGGGCTCCTCTCACTCAGGATCAAAGAGACCTTCGAGGGCAGCGAACGGGGACGACGAGGAATCCTCGTGACCGTCGCAGGGCTCCGTATTCAAGTCGGTTCCGCAGGTATCGCAAAGTCCCATGCAGTCGTCACGGCAGATCGGCCGCAGCGGGACCGCCATCCCGACCTCGTCGCGCAGCGGCGAAGCGAGGTCGATACGCCCGTCGCCGGAGACGGGAAGGGCATCCTCGTCCTCGGCATTGCCGTAGAGCTGGGTGATCTCGACGTCAATCGTCGCCGCGAATTCGGTGAGGCACCGCTGGCACCGGAATGTCGCCGGCGCCGACACAGGACCCCTGGCGAGCAGGCCGCCCGAGACCGAGCCGAGGCGGAGCGTTCCCGTTGCATCCGCATCGATCGACGCCTGCTCGAACTCCATGGAGATCGGCACCGCGACGTCGACATCGTCGTAGGAGCCCGGTCGGGCCAAGAGGTCCGAGACGAGATAGTGCTCGTACGTCATCGGCGGTCAGGTGCCCTGCGGCTCCGGCCCGGGGTCGCGGACCTCTCGGTACTCCGACAGCTCGTTGCGCACCTCTCGCAGTGCGCTCGTGAGGAGGTGGTCGATCCGCTCGAGCTGGTCGAGGGCCAGGTCCTCTGCGCGAAGCCGCGTGGATTGGGCCTGGACCTCGGCGTTGCGGAGCAGGACGTTCGCCTCCTGGACCGCCTCCTCGATGATCCGATGCTCACTCACCAACTCCTTGGCGGTCTCCCGAGCCTGCTCCAGCACCTTCTTCGCCTGCGCTCGGATCTGCTCTGCGTCCTCGTTGGTGCGGGCGATGAAGGTCTGGCGTTCCCGGATCATCCATCGTGCGATCCGGAGCTCCTCCGGGAGCCGATCACGCACCTCCTCGAGGTACTGGAGGAGCGGTTCCCTCTCGAGGCGAACCTGCCCGGAGAGCGGCACGGTCCGAGCCTCGTGCACGGCGAGGATGAGGTGCTCGACCAGTTCGTGGATCCGCCCGACGTCGTCGGTCTCGGCCACGTCGACGGGCGCCGGCTCGGGGATGTCCTCGAAATCGGCGAGCGGGTCGAAGTCGCTCATCGCTTCGACTCCAGCGCATTCAGCACAACCGAGGGCACGAGCCCCGCCACGTCACCGCCGAGGCGCCACACCTCTTTGACAAGAGAGGAACTGATGAATCGGTGCTCCGCCGACGTGGGGAGGAGGACGGTCTCGATCCCCGTGAGGTGGCGGTTCATGTGGGCCATCGCCATCTCGTACTCGAAATCGGCGCCCTCCCGAAGGCCCTTCACGAGCACATCGGCTCCTGCATCCCGGGCGACATCCACGAGGAGGCCGTCGAACCCGATGACCTCGACAACCCCCTGGCCGAAGATCTCCTCGAACATGGCTCGACGCTCCTCGAGGGAGAAGAGTGGCTGCTTCGACGGATTGACGACAACGCCGACGATGAGCCGGTCGAAGAGGTCGAGGGCGCGCCGCAGGACGTCCACGTGGCCGTTCGTGGGCGGATCGAAGCTGCCGGGGCAGAGCGCAGTCGTCACGCGTCCTCCTTTCGGTACCACCACAGGTGGGTTCCACCATAGGTTCGCACGTCTTCGAGGTCCCATGGTGCATTCGGCGGCTCCTCGCCGGTGGGACGGTGGAGGATGAGCCACCCGCCGGGGGCGAGCCATCCGTCGACTACCACGAGGATCGCCTCCACATCGGCGAGGGCCATCGGGTACGGCGGGTCGCAGAAGACGAGGTCGACCGGGGTCGGCACGCCACCCAGGAACCGCTCCACGGACGACTCGGACACGACGCCACCGAGTCCCACGGCATCGATGTTCTCACGGAGGGTCGTCGCCATGCGCCGGTCCTGCTCGACGAACCGACAGGAGGCCGCCCCCCTGCTGAGCGCCTCGAGGCCGATGGAGCCCGTACCGGCGAAGAGGTCAAGTACCTCTGCGTCCGAGACGTCGAGGATGTTGAAGATGGCCTCCCGAACCCGATCGGTCATGGGTCGGGTCCCATCGCCCTTGGGAGAGGCGAGCCGGCGTCCCTTGGCGATCCCTCCGATGATCCTCATGGGCCCTCTCCCGTCAGCTCTTGAACAGCCATTCGACCTCCTGACCGAGGAGGAGTTGAACCTCCTCGCGGATGTCGGCGTGGGCTTCGAGCCGCGGATCGTCTCCGACGAGGGCGAACGCCTCGTCGCGTGCGGCGACCAGCTCGGCGGTGTCCCGCAGGATATCGCCGAGCCGCAGGTCCCCCATGCCGGACTGGCGGGCGTCGAAGACGGTTCCCTGGCCGCGTATCGACAGGTCGACCTCCGCGAGTTCGAAGCCGTCGGTGGTGCGGACCATCGCCTCGATCCGCGTGGCGCCGTCCTCGGTCGTCGGGTCGGTCAGCAGCACACAGGTCCCGGCGTGTGCGCCACGCCCGACCCTGCCGCGCAACTGGTGGAGCTGGCTGAGCCCGAAGCGGTCCGCGTCCTCGATCACCATCACGGTGGCGTTCGGGATGTCGATGCCGACTTCGATCACGCTGGTTGCCACGAGCACGTCCACATCTCCGGACCGGAGTGCGTGCATCGCGTCGGCTTTGTCGTCTGGACGGAGTTGGCCGTGGATGAGTCCGAACCGGAGGTCGGGCATGAGCTCCTGGAGCCGGGCGTGTTCGTCCACCGCGGATGCCGCTTCGACCTTGTCCGACTCCTCCACGAGGGGGCACACGACGAACGCCTGCCGCCCCTCGGCGACGGCAGAGCGCACGAGGTCCCAGGCGGCGCTCTCCTCCGATCGCGACACGGCCACGGTCTCGATGGGAGAGCGACCCGGCGGGAGCTCGTCGAGCACGGTCACATCGAGGTCGCCGTAGAGGGTCATGCTGAGCGTCCGGGGAATCGGGGTCGCGGTCATGATGAGGAGGTCGGGCTCGACGTCACCGGCCTTCTCCTTGAGCGAGACACGCTGGTGGACGCCGAACCGGTGCTGTTCGTCGACGACGGCTGCGGTGAGGGCGTGGAACTCCACTCCCTCCTGGATGAGGGCGTGGGTCCCGATCACGAGGTCGATGGTCCCGTCGGCGATCCAACCGAGCAGGTCGGACCGACTCGCTCCGGGCGCTGCATTGCACTTCGCCTGGCTCCCAGTGAGCAGCGCCACCGTCACGCCACCCGACGACTCCGACGAGAAGAGCGAGTCCATTCCCAGCGCCGCCCCCTCCCCCACCGTGGGAGGTGCGAGGTCGGCGGCCTCCAGGAGCTCGGTGATCCCCAGGTAGTGCTGCGTGGCGAGCACCTCGGTGGGGGCCATCACCGCGGCCTGCCCCCCGTGGTCGACGGCCATGAGCAGGGCGGCAACGGCCACGACCGTCTTCCCCGAGCCGACCTCGCCCTGGAGAAGGCGTTGCATCGGGTGTGCTTGTGCCATGTCGGCACGGATGTCTGCGATCGCTCGTTCCTGCGCCGCGGTGAGCGCATACGGGAGTCCGCCGAGGAACCGGGCCCCCACGGCCGGGGGCGTCGTGTGGGCCACGCCGACCGCCTCGACGCCCTTGCGGTGCTTCGCCATCGCGAGGGCGACCTCGATGCGGAAGAACTCGTCGAACACGAGCCTCCGGCGCGCCACGAGCGCGTCGTCCATGGTCTCGGGAAAGTGGATGTCAGCGACCGCCTCGTCGCGGCGAGCGAGGTCGTGGCGCTCGCGAATGGGTTCGGGGAGCGGGTCGAGGACCGGTCGGCTCCGGGTGAGCGCGTTGTGGACGGCGCGCCGGAGGTGTCCCGGACCGACCTCCCCGATCGAGGGGTGGATCGGTACGACCCGACCGGTGGTGAGCGCCTCGGAGGGTGAGGAGAGCACATCTGCGGCCGGGGACTTCATCTGGAGGCGCCCCTTGAAGCGCTCGAGCTTGCCCGACAGTGCCACTTCTGCGCCCTCGGCGAGTTGGCGGGAACGGAAGCCCTGGTTGAACCACGTGGCGGTGACGATCCCCGACTCGTCCATGACGGTGGCGTCGACGATCGTCAGGTTGCGACGAGGTCGGCGGGTGCGGGTCCCGGTGACCTTCCCGACGATCGTCACCTCGGGGCCGACCGGGGCGTCGGCGATCCTCGTCGTCGTGGACCGGTCGATGTACCGCCGTGGCGTGTGGAGGAGGAGGTCTGCGACCGACTCCACGCCACCGTTGCGAAGCGAACGTCCCCGTGCGCCGCGCATCCCCTTGACCTGCTCGATCGGGATGTTCGAGAGGTAGACGAGGCTGCGGCCGGTGGTCATCGGGACCATTGTGCCCGGCCGGTGCGACCGATCAGGACCCGCCGAGGACCCATTCGGTCCCCTCGGGGGTGTCGCGGACCTCCACATCGAGGCCGACGAGGCCATCCCTGACGGCGTCGGCGCTTGCGTAGTCGCCTCGGCCCCGAAGGTCGGTGCGCAGGGCAAGGAGGAGTTCCACGAAGGGGCCCACGACCTCGGCGGGGTCGGCGAGTCCGTCGGCGGCTGCCCGCCCGAGGTCGACGAGCATCGAACGGAGGACGGCGCGACGAGCGGGGTCTCCGTCACTCGAGGCCTCGACGTCGAGGATCGCAGCAAGCGCCGCTTCCGCATCGCCGGCGTCGAGCGCCTCCCTGAAGGTCGGCGGGACGGTCGCGCGGGCTGTCGTGCGAGGGGCCGCACCGCCGGCAGCGAGTCGGTCTCGGAGTTCGTCCAACGAGATCGAGGCACCCGCTTCGACCCGGAACTCGCCGTCGCCGAGCCCCGCGCCGTGGGGGCCGATGATCGAGATACCGCCCGCACCGGTCACGGTGACGGTCCCGGCGCCGAAGTCGATGGTGGCGGCGGTGTGCTCGTCGATCCCGAGGATGCCCTCCTCGCACTCGGCAGCCATGTCGGTGAGTCGACGCAACCCCACGTAGCAGCGACTCGTGTCGTGGGTGCCGCCCTCGGCGTTGTTCCAGTGCGGCACGACGACCATCGGGAGGCCGAGTCGTGCGGTCACCCCGAGGCCGGTGTGCCAGTGGGCAGGGTCGCCCACCTTGTAGATCTGATAGACGGGGATCGTCCGGGTGCCGAGGGTGAGCGACGCCGCCGAGGCGAAGCAGACGGTGGCGCCCCCCTCGACGACGTCCACGAGCGCGTCGGCCAGCCGCGTCGGCCCCCACACCCGCAGGGCGTGGGTGGGGGCACCCGGGCCGCTGAAGACGTATCGGGAGCGACGCACCGCAGCGACCATCTCCTCGACCTCGACGGCTGGCGCCGAACCCAGTCGCAGCGAGGCGACTTCAGACGGGCGGTTGAGGCTCACGTCGAAGAACTCGGTGATGCGCTCGGTGAGTTGGTCGGCGTTCTCCTGGAACCCGAACGGAGTGTCGAGCACCGTGATGGCCTCGGCTCCGGCGGCCTCGATACCGGCGCGATGGGTTGCGACGAGCCCCGGGGCCATCTCCCCGGAGCCCATGAGGACGAGTCGTCCGCTCATCGGAGTCCCCCCGCAAACGTGGTCATGAGATCGGTGACGACCCCCGGCCTTTGCGCGTGGACGTCGTGATGGGCATCGAGGAACACGGCCCGGCCGTCGGGGGCGGCCTCGACGAATCGTCGCACGAGGTCACCGCGTGGTGAGTCCGCTTCGCCGACCGCAAGGACGAGGGCAGGCACCGTGAGTTCTGCGGCTGCGAGGAACGGGTCGTGGGCCCAGAGGCGTTCGACGATCGTCAGGTGCTTGTCGAGCGACAGCCAAGGGCGGACCGTGCCGTCGTCGAGCACCTCGAAGTTGGCGAGCTGCCCCTCGATGCCCTCTGGCGGGAAGTCGACGAAGTGGCCCGACATCCGGTCCTTGATCGCGCCGAGCGGCGTGCCGGCCAGCGGTGGGGGTCGAAGCGCCGTGAGCGCTTCGTCGAGCGTCGGGAATGCCTCGCCGAGCTTCAGGAACCCACCATCGACGCAGACGACCCCCGCCACGAGGTCAGGGTTGCGCCTCGCTGCCTCCACGACGACGTTCCCGCCCCACGACTGGCCGGCGAGCACCACGGGCCGGTTGAAGGTCACCTCGATCACAGCGGCGAGGTCCGCCGACAGCGACTCGAACTCGTAGTCACCCTCGACATCGGCCGAGCGCCCGTGGCCCCGCTGGTCGACGGCCACCGAGTCGTGGCCGGCTGCGAGGAGCCGTTCCCCGACCCCATCCCACAACCGGGCGTTGGACCCAAGGCCGTGCACGAGCACGAACGGGATGCCATCGGAGCCCGCACGACGCGGAATCGTGGCCAGCGAGACGCCGGGCGCCACCATCGCGCTGGCGTATCCGTGGGACTGGGACTGTGGGAGGGCCATCGGACCACGAGCGTACAAGGACCGCGACGGCACTGGTCGGGGGTTCTCCTTGTCGAGCGGTGCGGCTAACCTGCCGCCGTCCGCAGGAGTTTCCATGTCATATCGTTGCGAGATCTGCAGCAAGGAACCCAGCTTCGGCAAGCAGGTGACGTTCTCACACAAGCGTTCCTCCCGTCGCTGGAATCCGAACATCCAAAAGATCCGGGTCCGTCACGGGTCCAACACCCGCCGCATGCGGGTGTGCACTTCGTGCATTCGGGCCGGCAAGGTGGAGAAGGCCTAGTCGTGCAGGGTGTCGTCCGTCTCTACGACCCAGTCACCGAGACCGGTGTCGTGTTGCGGGAGGACGATCGCACGGAGGTCCTCCTCCGCTCAGAGTCCCTCGAGGGCTCGGTCTTCCGCGCGCTCCGCCAGGGCCAGCGCATCCTCTTCGACATCGTCGAGGTGGACGGCTCCCCCTACGCTGCTGGCGTCCGCCTCTCCGACTAGCCGGACCTCCGCCGGTCGTCCCCGGGCACGTCCTACGCTGTTCCCATGGCCGAGCAACTCGATCTCGAAGCCGTCGCAGCCATGACGTGCGGCGGATACAGCAAGGAGGTGCGCCCGGGCCAGCCCCCTCTTCTTCTTCGACGAGATCCGCTACCACGTGGCCTGCGTTCCCGCTGAGCACTCGTCGCTGGCGCAGTCCCTGCTCGGCGTGAAGAGCTGCTGAGCCGACCCCTCCCGGCCCCACACTCGCGCGGCGATCGCCACGGAGGTGCGTGGCATCACCACGAGGCACCGGTACCGGGTGCGAGTGAGCGACGCACGTGCTTCTGGGAAGACGAGGTGAGGCGCTGCAGTGCCCAACAGCGGGGCGGAGCCAAGAGTCGATACGCTGCGCTCACTGTGTCTTCCTCCAATTGGATCGACAGATCAGCGCTCGCCGGTGCAGTCTCCGGCCTGCCCGTGGGCGGCGTTGCGAGTCGGGCGGCGATGCGGGTGGCGACCCTCATGGGCGGCTTCCGCGACAGCAGCACCGAGGAAACCCTTGCCTACATCGGAGCAATGGCCCTCCTCGGGGCGGTCGTCGGCGTCGGCCTCGGAGCCATCGTGAGGCGATACCCCTTCCCCGGCTGGGCGGTCGGGCTCTTCACCGTGGCCCTCGTGTTCGGCGCGATCTGGATCGAGGGCAACTGGCCGGCGCTCTTCACCCAGGGCAACGCGTTCGTCAACCTCATCCTGTGGACACTCGTCGGCTTCGGCTTCGGGACCCTGTGGCACCGGCTGGCTCGACGGAGGGGCCTGCCCGGCTGCGCGGCGATCCCGATCGGGTCTTCACGGCCTCCCCGCATTCGTGTCGGAGTCCGTTTCCATCGCCTGAGGGAGAGGACTCACACGGATGCGATGCATCATCGCAGCACTCCCCGGCATCGGCGCTGTCGCGCCCTTCACTCGCGAGGCGGTCCCAGTGGGGAAGGTCGCCACTGGATTCCTGTAGTTGCTGTTTCCGCTGTTGCTTCAGCCGACTCCCCAGGGACTGGCCTTGGTTTGACCATCAGCCGGGACCTCGTCGAAGCCCATGGGGGGACGCTCGTCCTTCAGGGCGAGGTGGGGGCCGGCACTCCGGCCACGATCCGGCTTCCGCTTCACGCCGAGGGGTGATGCGAGAGCGGGGCGCCGGCCGCGAGCGTCACTCAGGCGAGCGACGTCTCGGGGCCGGAGAACTGGGAGTTGTAGAGGTCGGCGTATGCGCTCGAACAGAAAGTCGCATGACCACACAAACACGTGGTCCACGAAAGCGGGTGAAGTCCAGACCAGGGACGAGCTCCGCATTGCGATCGTGACCTGGATCGAACGCACCTACCACCGAAGGAGACGCCAAGCATCACTCGGACGATTGACCCCCATCGAATACGAAACGATCATGACCCCCGCCGCCAACGCGGCCTAACCCAAACCACCTGTCACCCAAACGTGCATCAGCCCCCTTCGGCGGGCGCACTGCGCCCATGAGTGAGGGCCCGGCTTCACCTAC
>CAZRJG010000078.1:0-9697 GCA_964600365.1 uncultured Acidimicrobiia bacterium | reverse complement strand
GATCTCGTCGACGAGTGGCTGCGCCTCCATCTCCCGGGCGAGGGGCTCCACCCGGTCGAGGATCGCCTCCATCTCAGCATCCTTCCCCTGTGCCCCGAGCACGCGGGCGAGGGGGACTCCCGTCCAGGCCACGTTGTAGGTATGCCCGAGCGAATCTGCGATGGCCATCCCCCGCCGGAATGCCTCCACCGCATCGTCGAGGCGGTCCTCGAACTCGGCGACCACTCCCTCGGTACGTCGCCGCAGCGCCTCCTGGTAGCGCCACACCGGGTCCATCAGGAGGTTCATCTCCTTCACCTGCTCCACCCGGCCCATCGCGAGGAGCGTGTCGACGCAGAGCGGGAACGCGAGCGCCTGGATGTGATCGTCCCCTTCGAACGCCGTCACCAATTCATCGGCGATCTCCGCGGCCAACTCCACCTCGCCGAGTCCCCACGCGTCGTTCAGGCACCAGGCCAGCACGGGGCCCCGGACCTGCGGGTCATCGATCCCCCGCGCCGCCTCCACCGCGGGGAGCGGGTCCCTCGGCGGCATGCCGAGCGCACTCCGGAGGAGGTGCTGCCATCCGAGGGTCCCCGTGCGCGCCTGACCACCCTGTGCCATCTCCAGGAGCACCTCGGCCTCCGTCAGCGCCTCCCGTAGGCGACCCAGCGGGAAGAGGGACTCCAAGCGGGTCATGCGCGTCCACGACTCGGCGGCTTTCAGGCCGCGCGACTGGACGAACGCCACGCCCTCGTCGATCCTGGCGAGGACCTTCTCCGCAGGGTCGAAGAAGAGCTGGTGGGTGACGAGGTTGTTGTACGCACTCGCCGCCGCGCCGGACTCGCCCCGGTCGAGGTACATCCGCAACACCTGCTCGTTCATCTCGTGCCCACTGATGTCCCCCATCTGGAGCTTGTTCCCCGCGGTGATGCTGAGGTGCCGGACCCGGGTCTGGAAGTCGCCATATCGCTCCACGATCGGCCGCGCCCGCTCGAGGGTCGCCTCGGCCTCGAGGGGTTTCCCCGTCCTCCAGTAGTACGAGGCCAGATGGACGAGGAGCTCGGCCCCGGCGGCACTCTCCAAGCGGTCCTGCAGGAGCTCCATGGAGTCATGGAGGACCTCCCCGGCCCGCTGCGTGTCCCCGAACCACCACAGGCTTCCGCTGACGTTCCCCAACGCCCGCACATGGTTCTCGACGTCCCCGAGTCGTTCGAAGATCTCCGCGGCATCCCGCCCCAGGTCGCCGAGCTCGGCGAGGTCACCGGTGACCTTGCCGGCCTCCAACAGGGCGAGCCCCTTCTCCCGCTCACTTGGGGCGATCTCTGCCGCATCCCGATGGAAGCGGACCGCCCTCGGGACGTCGAGGGACTTCGCCCGTTGCCCCGCCGCCATGAGCGCCGCGTACGCGCGACTCGCGATCTCCGGGGAGGGGTCGGACTGGAGTCGTATCGCCTCCCCGAAGTGGTAGGCGAGCACCTCGGCGACGTCGGTCATGCGGTCCTTGCTCGTCGCCTCCATCCAGCGTCCGATCTCCTCGTGCCGTGCGGCACGATCGGCCCTGGAGAGGCGCCCGTAGGCGACGTCGCGGATGAGGGCGTGGGCGAACGTCCACTCGTCCTCTCCCTCGATCGAGGACTTCCTGATCGGCCGAATGAGCTCTCGGTGGGCAAGACGCCGGAGCGCGGCGCGGATGTCGTCGCGGGAGATCGGCATCACGAACCCGATTGCCCCCGACCAGAACACCTTTCCCACCACGGCAGCCACCTGGAGCACCTGTCGGTCCTGGCGATCGAGGAGGTCGAGTCGGGCCGCGGTGATCGCCTGCACGGAGTCGGGGAGCGCGAGCTCCTCGATGCGCTCGGCCGAGCCCTGCTCCTTGATGAGCCGGACGAACTCCGTGGCGTACAGGGGGATGCCCCCGCATCGCTCGAGGAGCCGTTGCTGGGCGTCGGCGGTCATGAGCCTCCCGGGGAGGAGGTCGGCGAGGAGCCGCTTCGTGTCCTCGTCGTCGAGCGGGGTGAGCCCGATCGACGCGGCGTTCACCTTCCCGGCCCCCCAGGTGGGGCGGTCCCGCAGGAGTTGCGGCCGGGCGGTGGTGATGAGGAGGATCGGCGAGCCGAGCGTCCCATCGATGAGGTGCTCAAGGAACTCCACGAGGGCGTCGTCGGCCCAATGAAGGTCCTCGATGACGAGGACGAGGGGGTTGCGGGCAGCGAGCGCCTCGAAGTACCGGAGCCACGCGTTGAAGAGCTCCCCCCGCTCGATCGTGGAGTCCGACTCGTCGGTGCCGGTGAGGGGGGTGAGGCGGGAGAGCACCCAGTCCGCCTCGGACTGGTCGTCGATGAGGGAGCGGACCGAGTCGCGGAGCTTCTGCTGGGTCTGCCACGGCGGGTCCGAGTCGAAGATCCCCGCCTGGGCCTTCACCACCTCGCTGATCGCCCAGAAGGTGATCCCCTCACCGAGGGGGAGGCACCGACCCTGTCGCCACCAGCAGACCACATCCGACCGGGTGTCGACCGTCCTCCAGAACTCCTGCATGAGGCGGCTCTTGCCGACGCCCGGCTCGCCGACGATCGTCACGAGTTGCGTGGTTTCCTCGCGGAGCACGCGGTCGAACGTGTCGATGAGGAGCCGCAGTTCGGCATCGCGGCCGACGAACGGGGTGTCGGCCATGTCCTCCATCGCCACGCCGTAGCGACTCTTGGGGGCAGTCGGTTGCCAGATCGGCACCGGCTCGGCCTTCCCCTTCAACTCCACCGGGGGGAGTGGGCGGAAGTCGATCATCGGGTTCGCCGCGAGGTAGGTGCGCTCGTCCACCACCACACCCCCCACCGGCGCGACTCCCTCGAGACGGGACGCCGTGTTCACGACGTCGCCGACGATTCCCACCTTGTCCTTGCGGGTCCGGTCGACCTGCACGACGGCTTCACCGGTGGTGATGCCCACCCGCACCCCGAGACCGATGCCGGGGTGCTGCTCGTTGAGTCGCTGGACACCCTCTTGGATCCGCAGGGCGACCCGGACGGCCCGCTCGGGGTCGTCCTCGTGGGCCGTCGGGACGCCGAAGACGGCGAAGACGCCGTCACCGAGGAGCTTCTCGACGCGGCCGTCGTAGCCCTCCACCTCCTCCCGGACGAGGCGGTGGTACAGCGTCAGGCGTTCCCCCGCCACCTCCGGGTCCACCGACTCGGTGTGGGAGGTGAAGCCGGCGAGGTCGGTGAAGAGCGCCGTGATGATCCGCCTCTCCTCGGCGGCGTCCACCGGCGGCGGGTCCTCGGCGGCCGTGGGCGCGAACGCCGGAGGGGGCTGGGGCTGTGTCGGCGTGCCTCCGACCGGGGTTCCGCACTCGAGGCAGAACTTCGCGGCGTCGGGGAGTTGGGTGCCGCAGTTCGAGCACGCCAGGGCGAGCTTCGAGCCGCACTCCATGCAGAACTTGGCCCCTCCCGGGGCCTCGGTCCCACACGATGCACAGGTCACGGCCACCGGGAGATGGTACGGGGGGATGGGTCGGCGCGCCATCGGTTCCCTGCCACACTCCCCGGATGCGGCGGATCGCCCTCGCACTCCTCGTGCTCCTCCTCGTGGGCTGCTCGGAGCCGGCGGGCCTGGTCATCGGCGAGTCCGTGGGTCCCGACTTCGAGGCGGTGGCACTCGAATTCTGGGAGGAGTTCGAGGTGTTCGCCGAGGCACGCCTCGCCTGCTTCGGCCCCGTCACCCTCGAGGCGTCGTTCGAGATCGAGGACCGCGCCCGGTACGAGTGGACGACGCACACCATCGTGGTTCGTGTTCCCCAGGACCCCGAGTCGCTGAAGGGGTCACTCGCCCACGAGCTCACCCACCACGTGGAGCGGGTGTGCGAGGAGCACGAAGAGGTGCGGGAGGGGTACCTCCTCGCGATGGGCTACCCGCCCGACGCCGACTGGTTCGCCGGGGACCGCTGGGCGACGACGCCGTCGGAGCGCTTCGCCGAGGCGACCGTGGAGGTGATGCTCGGCGAGCGGGAACGCACCGGGGACGTGCTCCTCGCCGAGGACGAGGTCGTGATCACCGCCCTCTGGTGGGAGGGTCGCTAGAGGGAGACCTTGCCCTCGACCTCGATGCCGTGCACCTCGCCGGTCGGTTCGAAGCCGAGCCCGCGGTAGAAGGGCTCGGGACCGCGGTCGCCCGGCACCCACGACACGTACAGCTCCGTCGCCCCGTTCGCCCGTGCCTGCTCCATGACGAGCCGGACCGCCTCGGCGCCGTACCCGCTGCGCTGGCGGTCGGCGGCGATCATCATCCTCCACAGGTACCAGACGGGGTGCTCCTCGGTCGGCAGCGCCACCATGAGGAAGCCCACCAGGTCGTCGTCGGCCACGATCGCCCGGGGCCACGCCCGCTCCGAGACGTATGCCTCGGCGAGGGAGATCGCGTTCGGCGCCACCATGCCCTCCTGGTCGGGGGCGACGGACAGATCGACCACGTCCCGCACGTTGTCGCGGGTCACCAACTCGAGTCGCACGGCCATGGGACAACTCAAGCACCACGGCGGATCCGGGGCGGCCGCAATTCCGCGTCCACCGGTACCATTGGGTCTCCCGGGGCTGTAGCTCAGTTGGCAGAGCACCTGGTTTGCAACCAGGGGGTCAGGGGTTCAAATCCCCTCAGCTCCACCCGACCTCACCCCCTCGCCGGTTCTCGGCGAGGAAGTCCGCGGCGAGTCCTCGTGGGCGACAGCGACTTCCACCCCAACCCGAGGTTCAGTCAAGGCCGAGGACGACGAGGAGGGCCGCGTCGACACCCCACTGCTCCTCGGGCTCCAACCGGCCGACATGCGCACCGAGTCGTCCCACGTCGACCGCTCCCACCCGCTCGACGAGCACCTTCGTTCGCTCCCCGTCGACCTCGGCCTCTGGCCGAAACGACGCCGACCTGGCACTCGTCGACGTCGGGGCAACGAGCACCACCGACCTTGGGAGGAGTGCATCGGACTGGACGACGACACCGAACCGTGTGCTGCCCTGTTCGTGGCCCACGCCCTTCGGGAGCCGCAGGGCGAAGACGTCACCGCGGCGCACGCAGCGCCTCCATGATCCCGGCCACCTCGACCATCTCCGCGCGGTCTCCTTCGTCCGCTTCGAGCGCGGCGACCTCTGCGGCGAGGGCGCGCCGGTCGTGGAGACGGGAAGCGGCGGTCACGAGGGCTGCCCGAATCGCCTCGGAACGACCCATGCCCGTCGCTTCGAGGGCCATGAGCGCCCGGAGGGCTTCATCGTCGAGCCGAACGGGGATCGCCTGGGACACCACCCGAACGTATCACCATTCGTGATACACAACAAGGGGTGCGTGTGCTCACACCGGTCCCCTGTACGCTCGCAGCGATGGAGACGCGGCTGCTTCCCCCGACGGATGACGGGCTCAGGATCGCCGGCGGGATCCTTCGGGACGGCGGCCTCGTCGGGTTCCCCACGGAGACCGTCTACGGGTTGGGGGGCAACGCGCTCGACGCCGACGCGACATCGCGCATCTTCGCCGCCAAGGGCCGACCGGCCGACAACCCGCTCATCGTCCACGTCCCCGACGCGGACCACCTGGGCGGACTTGCGGAACCGACGCCGCTCGCACTCCGGTTGGCCGAGGCGTTCTGGCCCGGACCGCTCACGATCGTCCTCGACGCCCGTCCCCACGTGCCACGAACCACGACTGCGGGCCTCGACACCGTTGCGGTCCGCGTGCCCGACCACCCGGTCGCCATCGGGCTCCTCGATCACGCCGGCGTGCCGGTTGCCGCACCGTCGGCGAATCGCTCTGGGCGACCGTCCCCCACCGCGGCACACCACGTCATGGCCGACCTGGGCGGGAGCATCGATGCCGTGATCGATGGCGGGCAGTGCGTGATCGGCGTCGAGTCCACCGTCGTCGACGCCCGTGGCGACCACCCGATCGTCCTCCGTGAGGGCGCGGTGACCAGGGAGGACCTCGGGGTCGAACGCCAAGGGGCCCCGGGTGACACCGCGGCGTCCCCGGGGACCAGGCACGTGCACTACCGGCCGACGAGCCGGGTGGTCATCGCCCCGGAGGGCCAGGCCGCAGAGGTGGCGACGAAGGCAAGCGCGCTCGAGTCGGTGGGGCTCGTGGCCCGGGGCCCGGTCCCCGAGGGCGTGTCGTCGCTCGGCAGGTTCGATCGCCCCGGTGAGCTCGCCGCGCTGCTCTACGGTGCCATGCGGGACGCCGAAGCAGCCGGGCTCGACGTCCTCGTGGTCGAGGCGGTCCCCGAGGTCGGTGTCGGGAGGGCGGTCATGGACCGCCTCCGGCGGGCCGCCGGGAGCACGTAACCCCATTGCGTCCCATGCGGGCGTTTGGCATATTTGTGGCATGAGTCGCACACGAGTCAGCACCACCGTCGACGAGGACCTTCTCTCTCATGCCCGGAGCCTCCGATCGGGCCTGAACGACGCCGCCCTCCTCGACGAGGCCCTCCGAGCGCTCGTCGCCCGCCATCGTGCTGCACTGATCGATACGGAGTACGAGGCGTACGACGACCATCCGCTGGATGAGTCGGACGAATGGGGCGACCTGGCATCGTTCCGTACGGCGGCCGGCGCGTCGTGATGTCCCATGTTCGCCGCGGCGAGGTGTGGTGGTGTGATCTCCCGGAGGTGTCCCGCCGACCCGTCCTCGTGCTCTCCCGCGATGCGGCGATCCCACGGCTCCGCCGCGCACTCGTGGCTCCCTGCACCACGACCATCCGGGGCCTCTCCAGCGAAGTGCCTCTCGAACCCGGCGATGATCCGGTGCCGCTTCCTTCGGCAGTGAACCTCGACTCCATGGAGAGCGTGTCGGTCGCAACCCTCACCGAGCGACTCGGGGTGCTCAGCGATGACCGGATGCACCAAGTGTGTGTCGCGCTCGCCGTCGCCACGGGCTGCGACCACTGACCGCTCAGACTCGTCGCGCGTCGAACCAGAGGTCGATCGCCGTCGTGCCCTCGGGGACGTCCTCGCCCGGGCGGGCGATGATCGGTCGCAGGCGCTCCGACAGGTCGTCGATGACCAGTCCGTCGAGGAGGGGGCGGATCCGCTCCTCCGTCCAGAGGATCTCGGGGACCTGCGGGCCGGACCACCCCTCGGTGAGGTTCCGCAACTCGTGGCCGAGGCCGATGAAGCGGCCGCCCGGGGCGAGTGCCCGCCGGGCCACCTCGAAGAGCGCGGCCATGCGGTCGTCACCGAAGTGGACGAAGAAGAGCATCACGAGGTCGAAGGTCGGCTCGGGCTCGTAGGCGAACACGTCGTCGACGACGAACTCCCCCGTGAGCCCCCGCTCCCGGGCGATGAGCCGGGCCCGCTCGATCGCCACCTCCGAGAAGTCGACGCCGACCACGTCCCACCCGAGCGAGGCGAGGTGGAGGGCGTTGCGCCCCTCCCCACACGCCAGGTCGAGGGCACGGCCCGGGGGCATTCCCGCCACGGCCGGGGGGAGCAGTTCGTTCGGCTCCCGCGACCAGAGCAGGTCGGCGTCTGCGTAGCGGGCATCCCAGGATTGGCGATCCATGGACGCGACGGTACCCGGTTCAGTCGAGGTTGCCGGCCGTGGCGGCAGGCGTCGCTCCAAGCCGTCCACCGCCCCCGCTCATCGACACCACCACGCGGGTCTCCTGGATGCCCAACTCCCGGCGATGTCCTACACTCGCGGCTCCTTCGGGCCCATAGCTCAGTCCGGTTAGAGCGCTGCCCTGATAAGGCAGAGGTCCCTGGTTCAAGTCCAGGTGGGCCCACAACGGGAAAGGCGCCCCTTGCGGGCGTACTTGTCGTTGTGCGATCCATGTGGGGTAGGGACCAACCGGCGAAGCCGAGGAGTCGCGAGCTGCGTACGCTTGTCCAGTTAGGCCCACCACGAGTGAAGACCCCTCCAGGGGGTCTTCGGTCGTTCAGGGCTCATGAGGGGTAGGAACCAGTCGGCGACGCCGCTGGGGCAATACGGAGGGGCCCAGCCCCGAAAGCGCGAGGATCCAGCCGCGGGCCGAACCGCGCGTCGCCCGTGTGGTCGTCTACCTAACGGTCGTCAGGTTGCGAAGGCGGCCGCTCCTTGCTTCGGTGGTCCCAGCGACCACCCTTGAAGGACCCCATGCCCCTCAACGAGCAGTTCGAACTCCTCGCCGACCTCGAGGACGACGTCACCCGGCTCATGGCCGAGCACCAGGAACGCCGCAAGGACTGGTACTTCCACGAATACGTGCCGTGGGAGC
This sequence comes from uncultured Acidimicrobiia bacterium, assembly GCA_964600365.1. Classification (GTDB taxonomy): domain Bacteria; phylum Actinomycetota; class Acidimicrobiia; order Spongiisociales; family JAENVV01. Next base: position 1,491 of record CAZRJG010000078.1, on the reverse strand, counting down.
GAGGCGAGAGCTTCCGCGACAAGCCGTGGGATCCCTCCCAGGCGACCGTTTCCCCGGAGGTGCGTACCGCCCTCGTGCTCAACCTCCTCACCGAGGACAACCTCCCCTACTACCACGAAGTCATCGGGCGCTTCATGCCGGACGGTTCGGCGTTCAAGGCGTGGAACAACCTGTGGACCGCCGAGGAGGGCCAGCACGCCATCGCCATCCGCTCCTACCTCCTCACGTCGCGCAACTGCGATCCCGACGAACTCGAGGACGACCGCAAGCAGACGATGACGAACGGCTACGAGCCCCCGTGGGACAACCCTGCGGAGCTCTTCGCGTACACGTCGGCCCAGGAGCTCGCCACCCGCATCAGCCACCGCAACACCGGGAAGCTCACCGACGATCCCATGGCGTTCGACCTCATGCGCAAGATCGCCCAGGACGAGAACCACCACTTTCTCTTCTACCGGGGGATGATGAGCGCGATCCTCCGCACGGCCCCGTCGATCGGCATGGAGGCCATCCACAACGTCTTCACCAACTTCGAGATGCCCGGGACGTCCATGCCCCGCTTCCTCCGGCGCAGCATCGAGGTCGCCAAGGCAGGGGTGTACAACCTGCGGGTCCACCACGACGGGGTGCTCACCCCCCTGATTCGCGAGTGGGGAATCGGCGAGATCACAGGGCTCACGAAGAAGGCCCAGGAACTCCAGGAGCAGCTCATGGCCCTCCCAGGGCAAATCATGGAGCAGGCCGAGCGGTTCGAGCGGCGCCTGGGGATCCAGCCCGCGTAGACCCACACCACGCGCAGGTCCCCCCTCAAGGGGGAACGGGACCCGAGAGCGGAGCGAACGGGAGGGGGGTCGCACATCTTCCCCCACGGGGGGGATCCGCGTCACACCACGCACCACACGCGCCTCTCCCACTCCCGGGGCACGCGGATCGGGGCCCCCGGAGGGGCCCCGATCTCGTCGTTGGGGTGGGGTTCGATCAGACGTCGAACCGGTCGGCCATCATCACCTTGTCCCAGGCGGCGACGAACTCGTGGACGAAGCGCTCGGCGCCGTCGGAGGCCCCGTACACCTCGGCGAGGGCACGGAGCTCGGAGTTCACGCCGAAGATGAGGTCGGCGGCGGTGGCGGTGAAACGCACCTCACCGGTGGCCCGATCCTTCATCTCGTACACGCCCGCCTCGTCCTCGGAGGCCTTCCACGACATGGACATGTCGAGGAGGTTCACGAAGAAGTCGTTGGTGAGCGCGCCCACCTTCTCCGTGAGGACGCCGTGCGTCGAGCCCCCGGCGTTCGCGCCGAGGGCACGCATGCCACCGACGAGGACCGTCATCTCCGGGGCGGTAAGGCCGAGGAGGCAGGCCTTGTCCACGAGCAGCTCCTCGGAGGGGAGCTTCTCGCCCTCGGGCATCCAGTTGCGGAAGCCGTCGGCCCGGGGCTCGAGGACCGCGAACGCCTCGACGTCGGTCATCTCGGCCGTGGCATCGGTGCG
>CAZRJG010000077.1:6550-9833 GCA_964600365.1 uncultured Acidimicrobiia bacterium | reverse complement strand
AAGTCGGTGACCTCCTCGGCGAAGCTGCGGGTGGTGAGCATCTCCCGGTAGCCGGTCGGCCAGTCGATGGGATCCTCGTCGGCGAGCATGCGACGTACCACGCCGACCTGCTCGGGGCCGGTGAGGAGCGCCGGCATCCCGGGCCACCCGAGGACAGTGGGGGCGTGCCGTTCGAGGAGGCGAACGGCGAAGGAGTGGAAGGTGGTGGCGACCGGAGGTGCCGATCCGCCGAGTGCGACGACCCGGGAGCGCAGGTCGCCCGCGGCCCGGCGCGAGAACGTGAGGAGGAGGACGGACGATGCCGGCTGGTCGTGCCGGGCGACGAGGTGGTGTGCCCTGCGGGCGAGGAACTCAGTCTTCCCCGCACCGGGTCCGGCGACGACGAGTTGGAGGCCGTCGGTCCGGGCGAGTGCCTCGTCCCAGGCTTCGGGGGTGACGAGCGTGGCGGGACCTGGCATCCGGCAAAGAGGCTACCGGGTCAGGCTGCCGCGGCCTCCGCCTGATCGTGTGGGGTGGCCGACCCGACGACGACGAAGTCGAGGCCCCCGGCGCGGAGGAGGCCCATCGCCTCCTCGACCGGGTCGGGGACGATGGTGAGGGTGTGGGCGTGGGGGGAGTGCGTGGTCATGTCCTCATCGTGCCAGGTGGGTGTGACACGAATCGTCGGTAGCGTTGCTGCTGTATGGAGAACGCCGTGGAACTCGAACTCGCCGATGGCGCCGTGCTCCGGATCCGTCCCATCACCCGCGCCGATGGCCCGTTGATCGCCGCAGGGATGGCCGCCCTCAGCGATCGGAGCCTGTTCCTCCGCTTCCACACGCTCGTGCGGGTGCTCACCGACGCCCAACTCGACTACCTCACCGACCTCGACTACCGCGACCACTTCGCGTGGGGCGCGGGGATCCTGGAGGGCGACGACGAGGTTCCCGCGGGGATCGCCCGCTACGTGCGCGACCCCGAGCGCCCCGAGCGGGCGGAGGCGGCGGTGACGGTCGTCGACGCGTGGCAGGCGAGGGGGATCGGCACCCTCCTGCTCGAGGCGCTCGCCGACTCGGCCACCCACAACGGCATCGAGGTCTTCACCGCCTACGTGCTGTCGGAGAACCGCGACATGCTCGAACTGTTCGCCGCGTTGGGCGCCTCGGTCACCCGGTTCGGCGACGAGAGCCTCCTGGAGATCCCCCTTCCCCTCCCAGAGATCGGGTACCGGGACTCACGGCTCCATGCGATGTTCCGGCGGGTCACCCAACGCCTCGCCAACGGCGACGTCGACGAGGTCGGGATCGAGGGCCCCGAGCAGGTCGGCGGTTGAGACGCCCACGACGAACCCTCGGCTCCCGCCGTTCACGATGCACGTGTCGAGGTCGGCGATGGACGACTGGGCGTACACGGCGAGGCGCTTGCGGGTGCCGAAGGGCGACGTCCCGCCGACGAGGTAGCCGGTGTGGCGGCGAGCGGCGTCGGGATCGCACAGCCCGCAGCGCTTCACACCCCGCACCCGGGCCATCTCCTTCGTCGAGACCTCCTGGTCGCCGTGCATGAGCACCACGAACGGTTCCCCGGAGTCGTCCTCGAGCACGAGGGTCTTCACGACCGCGTGCTCGGCGACGCCCAGCAGGTCGGCGACCTGGGCGGTCCCCCCACCCTCCTCGTAGTCGTAGGGGAACGGCTCGAACGCGATGCCGAGGCGGCGCAGCTCCCGCACGGCGGGGGTCGAGGGGATGCGGACACGGGCCATGGGAGCGACATTACGGCACACCGGGAAGGCGCCGGGTTCGGGTGCCCGCTCGTGTCGGCACGCCTCAGGGGATCCAGCGTGCCGCCCGCTCCGCCACGTCGGACCACCACTCCACTTCGTGTCGCTCCCGTCGGGCGACGTCCTCGTCGTCGGAGAGCGAACCGAGAGCCTTCACCCACCCGAGGCGCATGAGGCCGCCGGCGAGGAGGCCGAGGGCGACCTCGCGTTCCCACTCGGGTGGCGCCACCCCGTGGCGGGCGAGGTGCTCCCGGTACCGGTCCACGGTGGCCTCCCTCTCCCACGGGAGCCGGGCCGAGTTCACCGCCAGGTACCAGCCGATTTCGATGAGGGCCGGGAAGATCCCCGCCAGTGCCCAGTCGAGCATCACGAGGTCGCCGCCGTCGGTGAGCCCGAGGTTGGCGAGCTTGGCGTCACCGTGCACGAGCGTCCTCGGGGACCGGCCCAGGGCCTCGAGGAGCATGCCAGGGTCGGCGTGGAGCCGGCGCACCAGCGTCGACGCGCCGGGGGTGGCAACGGTGTGGAATGCCTCCCACCCGTCCTCGAGCATCTCGGTGATGGGATTGGCGATGCCCATCTCCACGCGGCGCCTGCCGACGTCGGGGGTGAGCAGGCCGAGCCACCCCTCCAGCGAGCAGAGTGGGACCCCGCGTTCGAGGAGGTCGGCGCGTTCCCAGTGCGCGGCGTGGAGGGACGCCAGGCTCGCGAGGCACGCGTCGGCCTCGACGTCGGTGATCGCCGCGTCGCCCTCCTCGAAGAGGTGCGCCGAGACGTCCCGCATCAGGAGCGCGCCGCCGTCGCCGTGTCGGCTCGCAGCGAGCATGGGGGCGGTGCAGCCCGCCGGGAGCCGGTCGTACCAGCCGTGCTCGAAGAGGGCGATCTCCCGTATCCGGTGGTCCCCGGTGAGCGTGGCGATCCAGTCGGTGGGGTCGAAGACCTTGAGGAAGAGGGCGAGTTCCTCGCCGTTGGTGGTGACCACCCAGACGCGCTCCATCCGGTTGTCCGAGAACCCCTCCGTTTCGAGGGGGGTGCGGGCGACATCGGCGACGGGGCGGCCGAGCACCTCACCGAGCGCCGGGGGCGAGAGCAACGCGTAGATGCTCGGGAACGACGACTGCATCACGGCGCCCCCCGGTCGCTGTCCGCAGGCACTCGGCCCTTGATGATCATGAGCGGCTTGGAGATGACCTCTCCCATGCCGATGGCCCGCATGGGGTCCTCCTCGAGGTACGCGTGACGGTGGCGGGTGCGTTCCAGGAGCTCGTCGAACTGCTCGTTGGGGAACGGGAGGGCCTGCGCGTCACCCGCCATGAGCGCCACCTGACCGTCGAGGCCCTCGTCGTGGACGCGTTCCCGCCCGAGGGCCAGGGCATCCTCGTCGGGGTCAAGTCCCGTCGCACTGAGCCCCTCGATGTGGGCGGCGAGCGTCCGCGACAAGAAGGCGGTGCCGCACCCGACCTCCAGGACGTCTGCACCCGGGGTGACGCCCAGGTGAGAGGCGAGGAGGGGGATGAACTCCGGCCGGTA
>CAZRJG010000077.1:0-6540 GCA_964600365.1 uncultured Acidimicrobiia bacterium | reverse complement strand
GTTCCACCAGCCGATCTCCATGCGCCCCGGGTCGAAGTAGCCGCCCCGTGCCGTCGGCTGCCCCGCGTCCCGTCTCGTCCCCGTCATGGCGTCCTCTCCCGAGTCGACGTGCACCGTGTGGGTCCCTCGGTACCGAACGCTATCGGGCGTCGGGCCCGCGGGTCGGCCGAGATGGGGTGGTTGTGCGGGTTCCGCGGGCGGGTGCGCCGGGTCGGCGTCAGTCCTCGAGCGGGGACTCGTCGGTGGCGAGGAGCCGGGTGAGGGTCTCGGTGCGCTCGGTCATGCCGAGGTCCTTGGTCGAGGGCCACTCGGCGATCTCATCCCTCGCGAACCGGAGCCAGCGCTCGATGGCCCTGAACACCTCGACCTGGAACGTTGCGAACAACACGGAGAGGTGTGTGCGCTCGGGGAAGGGGTGGCCGCCCTCGAGGTAGGAGCCCATCAGCTCGACGATCGCGGTGTGGTGTGTGCCGATGTCCTCCTCGAGCTCGTCGAGGGCCCGGAGGACGTCGTGGATGGAGCCGTGGTCGGCGAAGAGGAGTCGGAGCAGCGCTTCGACCTCGAGGCGGGGTGCCTGGGTCCTCGTCGTGGTCCACCCTTCGAGCGCCTCGCGGCCGGCGGGGGTGATGGTGTACACGGTGCGGGTTCGGCCCCCGACCGACTCCTCGGCTCCGGTGGCGTACCCGAGGTCCACGAGCTTCTTGGGCTCCGAGTAGAGCAGTCGCTCCGACTTGGGCCAGGCGTACCGCAGGCTCCGCTGGGCCTGCTGCGTGAGCTCGTAGGCGGTCCACGGCCTGAGGTGGAGGAGGGCGAGGACCGCGTAGGAGGAGGTCGTCATTGCCGGTGCCATGTTCCTTGACTCTACTGCAGAATGCAGGATATAGTCGTGAATGCTGCAGAGTGCAGTACGCGATCCGGGTAAGGAGGCGACACCGTGGACATCACCGAGCACATCGAAGCCATCGGACGGGAGGGGCAGCTCTTCGCCGCCGCCGGCCGGGCAGCCGACATGGAGACACCCATCGTGCACTGCCCGGGATGGGTGATGCGTGACCTGCTCCGGCACCTCGCAGAGATCCACCTGTGGGCGTCGGCGCACGTCGCGTTGCGGGCCACGAAGATGTGGGTCGACGACCTCTCGGACCTGTCGGGCTACTGGCCGGACCTGGCCCACTTCTGGCCGGTGGACGAGGAGCTTGTCGATCACTACCTCGCCACGCACGCCAACCTCCTCGCGTCGCTCGAGGCAGCCCCGGCCGATCTCGGGGCCATGACCTTCCTCGAGGCCCCGAGCCCGCTCGCCATGTGGGCGCGGCGCCAGGCCCACGAGATCGCCGTCCACCGATTCGACGCCCAGTGGGCAGCCGGTGACGTGACCGGGTTCGACGCCAAGTTCGCCGCCGACGGGATAGACGAGCTCCTCTGCGCGTTCGCCCCCCGCAGCACCAGCCTCCCCATTGACGACACGCAGCGGATGGCGGTCAGCGCCGATGACACGGGCCACGAGTGGGTTGTCACCCTCTCACCCGCCGGCATCGACACCACGCGCGGGGGTGGCGATGCCGATGTGCGGCTCTCCGGCACCGCCGAGGACCTCTACCTGATGCTGTGGAACAGGGGCGATCGGGGCGCCGTCGCCGTGGACGGCGACAGCCGTGTCGTGGACACGTGGCGTGCCAGCCACAGGGTTCGTTGGGACTGACCAACCGGCACCGACCCCAACCAGATCCGAGCGGGGTGCCGCCGCCCCACCGAGTGCAAGGAGCACACATGCAGAGCAAGGCAACCGACCTCCCCATCGCCCACGAGGCCCTTGGCGAGATGATCCGCGGCACCGACTGGGGAGGCATGACGAGTGCCTACATGGAGTACCCCGTCGGCCTGGACTTCACCCCCCTCCTCGAGGGTCTCGAGGGCGACCTCTGCCAATGCCCGCACTGGGGCTACGTGATCGAGGGTCGGATCCGCGTGACCTACCAGGACGGCACCGAGGAGTTCGTCTCCGGTGGCGAGCTGTACTACTGGCCCGCCGGTCACACGATCGTCGTGGAGGAGGCCGTGCGGATGGTCGAGTTCAGCCCCCACGACGAGATGTCCCAGGTCGTCGCCCACGTGGTCGGGAAGCTGTAGCGGGCCGGGGCGGGGCCGCAGCCCTCACGGCCCCCGCCCTCGTGGGTCGGGGCCCGGACGCGAACGGCCCCCGCTGGATGCGGGGGCCGTTCGGTCGAGATCACACCCCCGTCACCCTCCAGCGGGGTAGTGGTGACAGGCGGTGAACGGGGCGCCAGGGAAGGGGGCTCCCCACCCGTGGCTTCCCCCGGGTCCTGCTTCGCCCGGGCAAGCCCGCTTGGTGGCATCCCGGAAGGTGGCTGTCTCGGCGGCAATGAAGTGTCCATCATGGAAGACCATGACGTTGAACGTCGAACCCTGGCTCTTCATGCAATGGGTCTCATCGCTGTCGCCGAAGCAGGTGAACCCCGCGTCCTCGAGGGTCGTCGGCGAGAGCCCCTGGCCGGCGGCAGGCACCGCCATGAGCACGACGAGTGCCAGCACGATCGCCGGCAGCATCTTCTTTCGCATGTCCTCTCCTTTCCTGTGGGCCGTGTTGCCCGCCCACGAATCTTCGCGCGTTCGACGTGACCGTGTACTCCAGAGCGGCCTCGATCTTCTGGTGGAGTGCAGCGAGCGGCGGCCGTCCCTTCATCGGACCTTCACGGTTCCCCCCGTCGGTACTTCACGTGGCGCGGCGATGGTGGGGGCCATGGAGGTCGGTCGGCAGGATGGTGACGGTGGTGGAGCGGCCGCGGCGGTGGATGCACCCGAGGGTGGTCCCCGGCGGGATGCGCACGAGGTGGTTCGGGTTCGCCATGCAGAGGCGTTGCGTGGCAGTCTTGGGTCGATGACCAGTCGGGTGCTCGTCGCCGACGACGACAGGAGCCTGCGCGAGATGCTCGCTCGCTACCTCGAGGCGGAGGGATTCGCCGTCGAGACCGCCGCCGACGGCATGGCCGCGCTCGCCGCCATCCGGGACACGGCGCCGGACGTGGTGGTGCTCGACGTCGCCATGCCCGAGATGGACGGTTTCGAGGTCCTCCGCCGGCTCCGGGCGACGAGCGACGTGTTCGTGATCATGCTCACCGCCCGCACCGAGGAGATGGACCGGGTCGTCGGGCTCGGGATGGGTGCCGACGACTACGTCACCAAGCCGTTCTCTCCCCGCGAGCTCGTCGCCCGCATCCATGCCGTTCTCCGGCGCGGGAGGGGCGACCACGCGGACTCGGGGAAGGACGTGCTGACCTTCTCGGGGCTCACGATCGATCGGGGGACGAGGGAGGTGCGGGTCGACGGCGAGCTCGTGGAACTCACCGCCCTCGAGTTCGACATCCTCCACGCCCTGGCATCGGCCCGGGGCAGGGTGTTCACCCGGACGCAGCTGCTCGAGACCGTGTGGGGATTCGACTACTACGGGAGTGACCGGGTCGTCGACGTCCACATTGCCAACATCCGTCGGGCACTCCCCGACGACGCCTCGGAGCCAAGGTTCGTCGCCACCGTGCGCGGGGTCGGCTACCGGTTCGTGGCCGCCCCCGCATGAGGGCCCGGCGGGGGCTGCGGGCCAGGCTGGCCACCTCGCACCTCGTGGTGGTGGTGGCCGGGGCGGTCTCGGTGGCGGCCGTCGCCGTGGTGGTGAGCCCGGCATTCCTCCGCTCCCACATCGAAGGGATGGAGCAAATGGTGCTCTCCGACATGGAGCAGATGGGCGCCGAACTCGAGCGGGCGTTCCGGGTCGCCTCGTGGCAGATCCTCGGCGTGGCCCTGGTGGTGAGCGTGGTGGTGGCCGTGCTTGCCGCGTTCTTTGCCTCCCGACGGCTGCTCGACCCCATCACCGCCGTGCAGGTCGCTGCCCGGCGCCTCGCCGCCGGCCACTACGACGAGCGCCTCGCCCTCCCCGACGACGAGGAGCTGGCAGCGCTGGCGGCCGATATCAACCGCCTCGCCGAGGCGCTCGAGTCGACCGAGCGGAGCCGTATGCGCCTCCTCAACGACGTCGCCCACGAGCTCCGCACCCCCCTCAGCACCATCGAGGGGTATATGGAGGCGATCCTCGACGGGGTGCTCGAACCCACCCCTGACATCATCGCCTCGGTGGGCGCCGAGGCCCTCCGCCTCAAGCGGCTCGCGTCGGACGTGAGCGTGCTGTCGCGCGCAGAGGAGGGGGTGCTCCCCCTCGAAAGATCCCTCCTCGACCTCGGCGTGCTCGTCACCGACGTCGTGGGGCGTCTGGGTCCCCAGTTCACCGAGAACGACGTCCGCATGTCGGCCGTCCCGGGCCCCACCGTCCTCGTCGACGCCGATCCCGACCGGGTCACGCAGGTGCTCACGAACCTCATCGGCAACGCGTTGTCGCACACGCCACCGGGGGGGACGGTCACCGTGTCGTGGGCGGCGAGCGGGGACGAGGTGGGCGTGGAGGTGACCGACACGGGGAGCGGCATCCCCGCCGACCACCTGGAGCGCATCTTCGAGCGGTTCTTCCGGGGGAACACGTCGGCGCCCGGGGGGACCGGTGTGGGGCTCACCATCGCCCGCAGCATCGCCCGCCTGCACGGGGGCGACGTGACCGCCACGTCGCCGGGCCCCGGGGAGGGGAGCACCTTCCGGCTCACGCTCCCTCTGCCGTCCCCCGACGACGCCTAGCGCGGGGGGTACGGCTCGAAGCCGTTCACTCGCTGCATCTCTCGCACGTAGGCGACGATCGCCTCGAGGTCGTCGTCGCTGAGCCCCTCGACGGGTGGCATGTCTCCGAACGTCCAGTGGTGGGCTCGCACGCCGTTGCGGGCGGCGAGGGCGAAGGCGATGTCCCCGTGGTGGTTGGGCTCGTACACGACGGACAGATGTGACGGACCCAGGTCGGTGCCCCGCAGGTCGGCGCCGTGGCAGGACGCGCAGCTCTGCTCGTACAGGCCCTCGCCGACGGCGATCAGCCCCGTGTTGGCAGGGGCGTTGATGACGGGCTCCTGGAGTGTGCTGCACGACGCCAGCAGGATGCCGGCTGCGACGCCGACGGCGATGAGGGCTCGGCGGGGAGGGGTGGGTGTGGTGGTCATGATGCTGCTCCTACGAGTGCTGCGGTGACGGTGACGACGAGGGCGGCGGCTTCGGTGATCACGACCCGCCGCAGCAGGTCGAAGGGCTCCGGGCTGGCGGGTGCGTGCTCGAGGACGGGCACGCCGACGCGGTGGTTGGAGGCGTCGAGGGTTGCGGCGATCCCCTCGACGACGAACTTGGCGATGAGGAGCCGACCCCACGGCGTGGAGACCAGCTCCCCGGGGGAGTCGAGGATGACGACGGTGAGGGCCAGCCCAGCAGCACGGCGACGATGGCCGTGACGAAACCCCAGGGCGGGGCGACCAGAGGGCGTCCCGCCCTGGAGTGTCGGGTCACGAGGTGATGATGATCGTCCCGGTCATCCCGGCGGCTGCGTGCCCGGGAACGGTGCACTCGAAGGAATACTCGCCGGCCGGCGCGTCGACGAGGGCACCGGTGGCGGTCTCGCCCGGTCCGACGATCAACTGGAAGCCGAGGTCGGGGATGGTGAGGTCATGCAGGACGCGGCCGTCGTTCTCGACGGTGATGTTGGCCGAGCCGTCGGGGACGACGAGGCGGGCCGGGACGAAGAACAGGTCCTGGGCGGACACGGTGAGCGTCGTCGCACCGTCGACGGCGGGAGCGGGGGCGTCGTACGAGCCGCTGCTCGAACCACCGAACATCATGGATGCGTGCATGGTGGGACCCCATCCGTCCCAGCCCATCCACGCTGCTCCACGGAAGGGCATGGCGAAGAGCCAGAGGATGAACAGGACGGCGATGCCGCCGAGCACGTATGGCCCGGCGTTGGTGGTCGGCCTGGAGTCTTCCTCGATCATCGGTGTACCTCCACGGGGAGTGGTGTCGTTGGGGACATGGTCACACGGAGGGATTAGAGGCCGATGAGAGGCACGTCAAGATCACGTGAAGGGTGTCGGCTCAGCGCTCCGACTCCTGGACCGTCGCCTGCCACTGCCAGGTGCGCTGGTCGGATCCCCAGTTCGACTTGAGGTACTCGAGGATGGAACGGATCTGGTCGTCGCTCAGCGTGTCGCCGAATGCGGGCATGGTCGAACCCTCGACGGGGGAGCCGTCGCGGATGAGGTCGAGGAGGAGGCCGTCGCCGTGGTGCCAGGTGTGGCCGGAGTCGTCGTGCGGCGGGGGTGGGTAGGCGCCGTCGGGGCCGGGGACCTTCCAGTTGGCGGTGCCGGCGAGGTCTGCCCCGTGGCACGAGGCGCAGTACGTCGCGTAGAGGGCGTCGCCCTCCTCGACCTGGACGGCGTCGAGGGGAGGTGGTCCGTCGGGCGTGGGGTCCCCCGCCGGGGCGAGCGTGCCCTCGGCTCCGGCGCACGAGGCGAGGAGGAGCGCGCTGATCGCCACCAGGGCGCGGGCGCTGACGCCCCGCCGGGGTTGCCGGGCCCCTCGGTGCTGCGGCACGTCGTCGTCGGTGCG
>CAZRJG010000076.1:0-9834 GCA_964600365.1 uncultured Acidimicrobiia bacterium | reverse complement strand
CATGGAGGTGGTGCGATCGCAGACCTGCGAGTGAACGGAGCCATCCGCGCCAAGGAGGTGCGGGTGGTCGCCCCGGATGGGGAACAGATCGGTATCAAGGAGACCCGCGAGGCCATGTGGCTCGCCGAGCAACTCGGCCTCGACCTCGTAGAGGTGGCGCCGAACGCCCGCCCTCCTGTCTGCCGACTCATGGACTACGGCAAGTACAAGTACGAGCAGTCCGTGAAGGATCGGGAGGCCCGCAAGAAGCAGACCAAGACGGTCATCAAAGAAGTGCGCATGAAGCCGGCGATCGGCCAGCACGACTACGAGATCGTCCGTCGGCGGGCCGAGAAGTTCCTCATGCACGGTGACCGGGTGAAGGTCGCGGTGCGGTTCCGGGGTCGGGAGAACGAACGACCGGAGTTCGGGACGAAGTTGGTGCACCAACTCGTCGACGACCTCGGCGAGATCGTCTCCGTCGAGCAATCCCCCCGCAAGGAGGGCCGCATGATGCACGCCGTGCTCGCGCCGAACATGGCTGCGATCGCCCGCCGCAAGAAGGAACAGGCTGCCGTTGACGTCGAGGACGAAGTCCTCGACGAGGCGGCCGGGGAAGAGGAATAGATGCCCAAGATGAAGACGCACAAGGGGACCGCCAAGCGGTTCTCCCGTACGGGGAGTGGCAAGCTCCGCCGCGGGCGCTCGGGCCGCGGGCACCTCAAGCTTGCGAAGGGCAAGAACTCATACCGCCGCCTCAAGGGCGAGACGGACGTGTCCGCCGCAGACGCACCCCGCATCGACAAGTTGCTCGGAGGTAAGTGATGGCACGGGTAAAGCGAGCCGTCCACGCCCGCAAGAAGCACCGGAAGGTGATGGAGCGGGCCAAGGGATACAAGGGCGCACGGAGTCGCCGGTTCAAGACCGCCAACGAGCAGGTCATGCAGGCGATGCAGGACTCCTACGACCACCGGAGGGATCGCAAGGGCGACTTCCGGAGGCTGTGGATCACCCGCATCAACGCTGGTGCCCGCCAGCACGACATGACGTACTCCCAGCTCATCGCCGGCCTCAAGGCCGCTGACATCGCTGTCGATCGGAAGATGCTCGCGGAGATGGCCGTGAACGATCCTGGTGCCTTCGCCCAGGTCGTGGAGGCTGCCCGCGAAGCCGCCTCCGCCTGAGTCGACGAATCGATGACAGGCCCCCGACCCCTGGGTCGGGGGCCTCGTCGCGTGCGTGTCGCGTACGCTGCTGCCGTGGAGCCCGTGCGATGGAACCCGCAGCGCCGCCCCGAGGGGCCGATCGTCTCGACCCGGAACCCGCTCGTGCGCGAGTTCGTCGACCTCCGTGAGACCCGTGCCCGCAGGGAGCGAGGCCTCGTGCTCATCGAGGGGCCGACCCTGGTGGAGGAGGCCGTCGCCGCTGGCTTGGAGGTCGAGGTGGCGTGCACCACGGCTCCCGAGCGGTGGCCCGACGCGGTCCCCGTGGCCCATCGGGTGCTCGAGCGAATGAGTACGACCAGGACGCCGAACGAGGTGGTGCTCATCGCCAGGCAGCCAGACGAGCCCGCCGACCAGGAGACACGCGACGTCCTCGTGCTCGTCGAGGTGGCAGATCCCGGCAACGTGGGTGCGCTCATTCGCTCGGCCGCAGCGTTCGGTTTCGACATCCTCGCCATCGGTGGGGCCGACGTGTGGTCACCGAAGGCCCTCCGGGCCGCCGCAGGAGGCCATTTCCACACTCCCGTCCGCGCGCACGCCAGGCTCGACCTCGAGGACCTCCACCGGAGAGGGTTCGTCACCGTCGCCACCGTGCCTCGCGGTGGAGCGCCTCGCCTCCCACCCGGCGGGCACGTGGCGCTCCTCATCGGGTCGGAGGCCCACGGACTCCCAGAGGATGCCGTACGTGTGGCCATGCGTCGCCTCACGATCCCCACCGACGGCATCGAATCGCTGAACGCCGCGGCAGCAGGGTCGGTGGCGATGTACGAGCGGGCCCGGACTCGCTGAAGTGCGGAGGGGCTGGTTCGGGACGGGGACTACCCTGCCCACTTCCATGGAGCAATTGGACGAACTGCGCGTCGCCGCCCCCGCCCGCATTGCGGAGGCATCGTCGCTCGACGAACTGAAGGCCGTCGAAGCAGAGCTGGTGGGCCGCTCCTCGGTCATTGCCGAGTTGCGCAGGGGCCTCGGCAGCCTCCCGTCGGAAGAGCGGCCCGTGGTCGGCCAAGCCGTCCACGTCGTCGCCACCGAACTTGCCGAGCGGATCGCCAGCCGGCGCGAGGAACTCGAACTCGCAGCGGAGAACCAACTCCTGCTCGATGATGCGGTCGATGTGACGTTGCCGGGTCGGCGCGTCGCCGCAGGCGCTCCGCACCTCATCACCTCGACGATCGACGAGATCGTCGACATCTTCGTGTCCCTGGGCTACCGGGTGGCAGAAGGGCCCGAGGTGGAGACCGGCTGGTACAACTTCGATGCCCTCAACACCCCGCCAGACCACCCGGCCCGGGCCGAGTCCGACACCCTCTACGTCGAGTTCGGAGACGGGTCGGAGGAGGTACTCCTCCGGACGCAGACGTCCCCGATGCAGGCCCGGTACATGCAGCAGCACGAACCGCCGGTGTACGTGGTCGTCCCCGGCAGGGTGTACCGGTCGGACACGCTCGATCCCACACACTCACCCGTCTTCCACCAGATGGAGGGCCTCGCGGTCGACGACGACATCACCTTCGGGGACCTCAAGGGCACCCTCGGCCACTTCGCCCGCGAGTTCTTCGGGCCGGACACCAAGACGAGGTTCCTCCCTCACTTCTTCCCCTTCACCGAACCATCGGCGGAGATGTACGTGTCGTGTTTTGCGTGCGACGGGTCGGGATGTCGTGTGTGCGGCGGCCCCGGGTGGATCGAGATCCTCGGCTGCGGCATGGTGGATCCCCATGTGTTCGAGGCGGTCGAGTACGACCCCACCGCGGTGACGGGTTTCGCCTTCGGTATGGGCGTCGAACGGATGGCGATGATCCGCCACGGCCTCACGCACATCAAACACCTCTTCGAGAACGACGTCCGCGTGCTCGGGCAATTCGGATAACCCCATGAAGGTCTCACTTCGCTGGCTCGAGGAGTTCGTCGACCTCCCCACCACGGACCCGGAGGAGCTCGCCGGCGTCCTGGCATCGCTCGGCCACGAGGTCGAGGGATACGACGTGCTGCGCCCGACCTTCGAGGGAGTCCTGATCGGTCGGGTCGAGACGATCGCTCCGCACCCCGACGCCGACAAGGTCCGGCTCTGCCGGGTTGACACCGGTGGGGGCCCGCAAGAGATCATCTGCGGCGCATGGAACTTCGAGGAGGGAGCGATCGTCCCCGTTGCGGTGCCGGGGGCCACGCTCGACAGTGGGTCATTCGAGATCACCCGGCGAAAGATCCGGGGCATTGCCTCGAACGGGATGATCTGCTCCGCCCGCGAACTCGGCCTCGGTGACGACCACGAGGGCATCATGGTCCTCGACGGGGGCCTTCCGATCGGGTCCGACTTCGGCGACCACGTGGAACTCCCCGATGTCGTCTTCGACCTCACGATCACCCCCAACCGCCCTGATGCCATGAGCATGCTCGGCATCGCGCGGGACCTTGGCGCGTTCTACGAAGTGCCCGTCCGGATGCCTGATGTCTCCGATCCCGGCGGAACCGGTGAGGCGACGGTGACGGTGTCCATCGAGGATGATCGCTGTCCGCGGTTCACCGCCCGGGAGGTCGCCGACGTCGAGGTGGGGCCGGCACCGCTCTGGATGCAACACCGGCTGCGCAAGGCAGGTGTCCGTTCGATCAGCAACGTGGTCGACATCTCGAACTACGTCATGCTCGAGCTCGGCCAGCCGACCCATGCCTTCGACTTCGACCGGGTGCGAGGGGGCGCGATCGTCGTGCGGCCGCCTCGGGACGGCGAGCACCTCACCACGCTCGATGGTGTCGAACGGATCCTCCAACCCGATCACCTCGTCGTGGCGGATGCCGAGGTCGCCTCGTCGTTGGCGGGCACCATGGGCGGGGAGGAGTCCGAGGTGAGCGGGCAGACCAGTCGCGTCCTCGTCGAGGTTGCTTCGTGGGACCCGCCAACCGTGATGAAGATGAGTCGGAGCCTCAACCTGCACAGCGAGGCGTCCGGGCGTTTCGAACGAGGCGTGGATCCCGAACTTCCGCCGCTCGCCAACCATCGCATGTGTCGCCTGCTTGCGGAGCATGCTGGCGGCACGGTCGTCGGCGCCCTCGTGGACGCCCACCCATCCCCAATCCCGGTGACCGAGATCGAGCTCACCGTGGCCGATGTCACCCGCACCCTCGGCGACCACTTCGAGGCGGGCGAGATCGCTTCGCTGCTCTCCCGCCTCCATTTCGAGGTCTCGGGCAAGGACCCGATGGCCATTCGGGTTCCCACCTTCCGACCCGATGTCACCCGACCCGTGGACCTCGTCGAGGAGGTGCTCCGCCTGAAGGGCTTCGACGCGATTCCTCCGACGCTCCCCGACGGGGCCGGTGGTGGGCTCACCACGGAGCAACACCGCCTCAGGCGCCTTCGCCAGGTGCTCAACGGCGCAGGTCTCCACGAGGCGCAGACGTTCAGCTTCCACGGTGGCGATGCGCTCGCGAGGCTCGGCTTCCCCGACGACGACCCCCGACGGGATGCGATCCGGGTCCGCAACCCACTCCGGGAGGAGGAGTCGTTGTTGCGCACGACGCTCCTTCCCGGGCTGCTGGAGTCCGCTCGGTACAACATGAGCCACGGACTCCCGGGAGCGGCGCTCTTCGAGGTGGGACGCGTCTTCTTCGACGAGGAAGCACCCGAGTACGGCACGGTGCCCAACCAACCCGTCCACGTGGCATTCGTGATCGCAGGCACGCCCCATGTCCCCGGCGTGCTCGAGGAGGACGAGGAGGTCGACGTGTTCACGGCGACGTCGCTCGTCCGACTCCTCGTTGCGCACCTCGGGCTCGGCGAGGTGCGGTTCATACCGTCGGATCGCGCGCCCCTCCACCCGGTGCGAGGTGCCGACGTGATCGTTGACGGTGCCGCTGTGGGGCTCGTCGGGGAACTCCACCCGCGGGTGTCGCGGGCGTGGGAACTCCCCGGGCGCGTCGGCGTCGGCGAGTTGGCGGTCGGACCCCTGGTCGCCGCCCGCCCCCTGTGGCGGTTCGTGGAACCTAGCCCCTTCCCCCCGGCTGATTTCGACCTTGCGTTCGTCGCCGCCGACGACCTTGCTACCGATGCGTTGCTCGATGCGATCGCAGACGCGGTCGGGCCGCTCGGCGAGGCGCTCGACGTGTTCGACGAGTACCGCGGCGCGTCCGTGGGCCCGGGGCGACGCAGCCTCGCCATCCGCGTGCGGCTCCGTGCACCTGATCGAACGCTCACCAACGAGCAGGCTGGTGAGGTCCGCGCGGCAGCGATTGCCGCCGTCGAGCAGCTCGGTGCTGAGTTGCGGGGCGCCTGATGCGCCACTTCCTGCGCGTCGGGGACCTCGACACGGAGGAACTCGTCGCGCTCGGACTTGCGATGAAGCGTGATCCCGGGCGGTGGGCCGGACGCCTCGCAGGCCGGTCGGTTGCGCTTTTCTTCGAGAAGCCCTCCACGCGCACGCGGGTCTCCACCGAGGTGGCCTCCGCCGAGCTCGGAATGCACCCTGTCGTGATCGGCAATGAGTCCGTCGGGCTGGGGTCTCGCGAGACCCCAGCCGACGTGATCCGGGTGATGGGTCGCTTCGTGGACCTGGTGGCACTGCGGGTGTTCTCGCATGCGTCCCTCGATACCATGCGCCGTCATACGGCCGTGCCCATCGTGAACCTCTTGAGCGATGTCGCGCACCCCTGCCAGGCCATTGCCGACCTCATGACGATCGCCGAACGACGTCCCCTCGAGGGGGCCCACGTCGCCTACGTGGGGGACGGCAACAACGTGTGTGTCTCCCTCGCGCACGGCCTCGCCCAGACGGGCGGTCGGCTCACCGTCGCCTGTCCGGAGGGGTACGAGCCGCCTGCGACCGAGGTGGAGGCACTCGGCGACGCCATCGAGATCGTCCACGACGCCCGCGAGGCGGTGGAGGGCGTCGACGCCGTGTACACCGACGTGTGGACGTCGATGGGTCAGGAGGAGGAAGCTGAGGAGCGGAGGGAGACGTTCGAACGATTCCAGGTGGACGCCCCGCTCTTCGCTGCGGCCGGCGATGACGCCATCTTTCTGCACTGCCTCCCCGCCCATCGGGGCGAAGAGGTGACCAGCGAGGTCATGGAGCATCCGCGCTCGGTGGTCTTCGACCAGGCAGAGAACCGGCTCCACTCGGTGAAGGCGGTACTGCACACCCTCTTGGCGTGAGCCTCCCGGACCTCGGCCGGCACGCCCTCGAGGTGGCGCCCACCCTCCTCGGCGCGCACCTCGTCTCCGACGTGGGTGGTGTCCGCACCTCTGTCCGACTCTGCGAAGTGGAGGCGTACGGGGGAGCGGAGGATCCCGCCTCACATGCGGCGAAGGGCCCCACCCCACGCTGCGCCACGATGTTCGATCTCCCTGGGACCCTCTATGTGTACCTGTCCTACGGTGTGCACTGGCTCGCGAACGTGGTGACGGGCCAGGAGGGGGAGGGCCAGGCCGTGCTGCTCCGGGGCGGGGTCCCCGTGGACGGGGTGGAGGTGATGCGGGAACGGCGGGGGAGGGATGACCACATCGCTGACGGCCCGGGGAAGCTCGGTGCTGCGCTCGGGATTGCAGCCCGCCATGACGGTATCTACCTCCTCGATCCGCAGTCAGAGATACGGCTGGAGCCCGGTCCACGACCGGTGTCGCACCGGGCGACGCCACGCATCGGCGTCACCCGGGCGGTCGAGTACCCGTGGAGGTTCGCATCGAGCGACGGATTCGCGACTGACAGGGATGGCGCGCCCTAGGGGTTGACCCAGATCGTCACTTCGCCGGTGAGCGGGGCATTGGGCGCCGGCGACTGTGCCCAGACGAGCCCGCTGTTGGCGGCTGCCGCCTCAGCGTCGGACTCGGGCCCGGTGACGACGATCGGCGTGAGGCCGGCATCCTCGATGATGCCGGTCGCGTCCGGTCCGGGGAACCCGAGGACCATGGGCGTCACGGTCCCCGGCTCGAATCCCGAGACGGTGATGGTGACCGGGGAGCCGAGCTGCGCCGGTTGGCCGGGCTGGGGGAGTTGGTCCCACACCCGGTGCATCGGGAACGAGTCGACGACGTCGTACCGGGTCACGACGGTGAAGCCGGAGTCCTGCAACGTGCGGACGGCGCCCGCGAGGCCCAGTCCGAGGACATTGGGTACGTCGACCGCGCCGGCTTCGACGATCGAGGCCGGGTTGTGGATCGGGCAGATGATCGATGGCGCCGACTCGACGGCCAGATCGAGTCTGAGCACGTACTCGCCCGGGCAGAGGGGCCCTGCGAGGTAGCCGGTCGAGGTATCGACTGCGACGCGGACGGTGCTCCCCTCCGCGAGTTGGTCCAGTTGACCGAACGGGGTATCGGAGAGGACCGTGGCGGCGAACGTCCCCCAGATCTCCGCGGGCCAGCTGCCCCCCGTGACGGGGATCGCCGTGCGGGGAGGTTCCATCGGGATGAGGCCTTCGGGGTACCCGACCCACACCGCAGCGACGAGTTCCTGTGTGTACCCCACGAACCAGGCATCCCAGTGGTTCTGGGTCGTCCCCGTCTTCCCGGCGACCGGTCGGCCGATGGCGGCACGGACGCCGGTCCCGGCGCGCACCACCTCCGAGAGCGCCACCGTTACGGTGCGGGCCACCTCGGGGGCGAGGGCCTCGGTGACGACGGGCACACCGGTCCTGAGGTTGACGCCCTCGGATGTCTCGATGGACGTGACGAAGGTGGGGGAGAGGTGGATCCCGTCGAAGGCGAACGTGCCGTACGCCGATGCCATCTCGAAGACGGTCACCTCCTCGGCGCCGAGGGCAATCGCATGGATCGGCTGGAGCTCCGAGGTGATGCCCGCTGCCCGGGCCACCTCGGCGACGGCGTCGGGACCCACGGCGTCGACCAGTTCGGCATACACCTTGTTCACCGAGAACCGCGTGCCGTCGAGGAGGGTCAGGTCGGGGAAGGTCTGGCCTGCGTAGTTCTCGACGATCCATGGACCAGAGTCGGTCTCGATCACTGCGGTGCTCCCCCGGCTGAACATCTCGTCGAGCGTGTGCCCCTGCTCGATCGCCGCAGCGAGCACGAAGGGCTTGAACGCGCTCCCTGCCTGCCGGCGACCCTGGGTCGCGAGGTTGAAACGGGCAACCGGGTCATCCTCGTCGTAGAAGTCCCGCCCGCCGACGACTGCGAGCACGTGCCCCGTGGTCGGATCAATGGCGACGAGCGCACCGTTCGGCCCCTTCTCGGGAAGGATCTGTGCAAGGGAGGCCTCGGCGGCCTCCTGAACCGTTGGGTCCAGGGTGGTGTGGATGCGAAGGCCGCCCCGAAAGAGCGTGTTGTACCGATCGGTTGCAGTGGTGCCCATGGCGGGGTCATCCAGGAGGCGTTGCTTCACCTCCTCGGTGAAGTAGGGGTATCGCGAACGGTCGGGCGGGATGCGGGGCGCGAGGGCGAGGGGCGCGGCGTCCGCCGCGGCTGCCTGCTCCGGGGTGATCCACGTGAGGGAGGCGAGCTTCTCGAGCACGACGCGCCGGCGTTCGACCGCGTCGTTGGGGTGGCGGTACGGATCCGTCCGGCTCGGATTGCGGATCATGCCCGCGAGGAACGCGGACTCGGCGAGCGTCAGCGCCGAGACCCCCTTCCCGAAGTAGGTGGCCGCAGCGGATCCGACGCCGTAGGCTCCGTTGCCGAAGTAGACGGTGTTGACGTAGCGCTCGAGGACCTCCTCTTTCGAGAGGGTCTCCTCGACGCGAAGCGCGAGCGTGGCCTCTTCGATCTTCCGCTCGAAGGAGACTTCGGGGGTGAGCACGACGTTCTTGATGTATTGCTGGGTGATGGTGGACGCGCCCTGGGAGATGCCGCCGGCTTCGATGTTCGTGACGAGCGCCCGCGCAATGGCCCGGAGATCGACGCCCGGGTGGAGCCAGTACCGCTCGTCCTCGATCGCGACGATGGCGTTCACAAGGTCGCTCGGCAGTTCCTCGTACTGGACGACGACGCGGTTCTCCTCCTCGTGCCACTCGGCGAGGATGGAGCCGTCCGCGGCGTAGACGATCGTGGTGAGGCCGAGGTCGCCGAGTCCGGGATCGGCGAGGGGAGCGATATCGGCGTTGCAGGCGGCGGAAAGCACCGACAGGGCGATGATGGAGGCGAGGAGACGAGGGGTGCGGCGCACGGCACTCACAGTATCGGCAAGGAGGGGGTGGTCCTCGCGGCTATTCTTCTCGGCTCCCGGCCCCGGACCACGATGCCATCCAGAGACGACCTCGAACTCCTCATGCACGGAGTGGACACCCTTCTCCCCGAGGACGCCCTCCGGGAGCGCCTCGACGAGGGACGGCCGCTCCGGGTGAAGTTGGGCCTCGACCCCACGGCGCCAGCGGTGACGCTCGGGTGGGCGGTGGTGCTCCGGAAGCTTCGCCACTTCCAGGAACTGGGCCACACCGCGGTGCTGATTGTCGGCGACTTCACTGCCCAGGTGGGCGATCCCTCTGGGAAGTCCGAGACGCGTCGCCGGTTGTCGGAGGCCGAGGTACGGGGCTACGCCGAGACGATCCTCGAGGAGTTCTCCAAGGTCCTGCTGCCCGAGCGGCTCGAGATCCGATACAACAGTGAGTGGCTCGGGCGCATGGACATGACCGAGGTGCTCGAGATGACGAGCCACGTCACAGTCGCCCAGATGCTCGAACGGGA
>CAZRJG010000075.1:0-9989 GCA_964600365.1 uncultured Acidimicrobiia bacterium | reverse complement strand
GTTCGGTCATCGTGGTCGGCCCCGAGCTGAAGCTGAACCAGTGTGGGCTCCCCAAGCTCATGGCGCTCGAGCTGTTCAAGCCGTTCGTCATGAAGCGCCTGGTGGACCTCGACCTGGCCCAGAACATCAAGTCGGCCAAGCGCATGGTCGAGCGTCGGCGCCCGGTCGTGTGGGACGTGCTCGGCGAGGTGATCCAGGAACACCCGGTGCTCCTGAACCGCGCCCCCACGCTCCACCGTCTCGGCATCCAGGCGTTCGAGCCGATCCTCGTCGAGGGCAAGGCCATCCAGATCCACCCGCTCGTCTGCACGGCGTTCAACGCCGACTTCGACGGCGACCAGATGGCCGTCCACCTCCCGCTCAGCGCCGAGGCGCAGGCGGAGGCACGGATCCTCATGATCTCGACGAACAACGTGCTCTCGCCGGCGTCGGGCAAGCCCATCGTGACCCCGTCCCAGGACATGGTCATTGGCGTGTACTACCTGAGCCAGCTCTTCGAGGATGCGAAGGGTGCGGGCAAGATCTTCTCCTCGATCGAGGAGGCCTTCCTCGCCTACGAGATGGGCGAGGTCTCCCTCCACGCCCCGGTGAAGATCCGCCTCGGTACCGGGGTGGTCGGCAGCCCCGAGTCCCATGAAGACCTCAAGGACGTGCTGCAGGGCCTCATCACCGAGGAGCCCGTGGACGGCATGAAGCCGTTCGACACCACCGTCGGTCGTGCCCTCTTGAATCAGGCGTTCCCCGCGGACTTCCCGTACATCAACGCGAAGATCCTCAAGAAGGACGTCGGCACCCTCATCGAGGAGGCCATTGAGCGCTACGACCGCAACGCCACGCAGGAGATGCTGGACGCGGTGAAGTCGCTCGGCTTCTGGTACGCCACCCGTTCGGGCCTCACCATCGGCATCGAGGACGTGAAGACGCCCGATTCGAAGGCCGAGATCCTTGCCGGGTTCGACGAGCGCGCCGAGAAGGTTGACTCCCTCTTCGCCAAGGGCATCATGACCCAGGACGAGAAGAACCAGGAGCTCATCGAGATCTGGCAGGAGGCGACCGAGGTCGTCAAGGACGCCATGCAAGAGACCCTCGAGTCCCAGCGGTTCAACCCGCTGGAGATGATGGTCACCTCCGGCGCCCGAGGCAACATCATGCAGGTCCGCCAGTTGGCCGGTATGCGTGGGCTGGTGGCCAACCCCCGTGGTGACATCATTCCCCGCCCGATCAAGTCGAACTTCCGTGAGGGCCTCGACGTGCTCGAGTATTTCATCTCGACGCACGGTGCCCGGAAGGGCCTCGCCGACACGGCGCTCCGTACTGCCGATTCGGGATACCTCACCCGTCGCCTCGTGGACGTCTCGCAGGAGACGATCATCCGGGTCGACGACTGTGGAACCGACCGTGGCCTCGTCCTCACCATTCGTGAGGGTGGCGCAGCGATCCGCAACCTCCGGAACCGGGTGTACGGGCGGTACCTCGCCCAGGACATCAAGGTGGACGGGAGGTTGCTCCGCAACGCCGACGGCGAGACGCTCAAGGCGGGGTCGCTCATCGGCCGCAAGGAGCTCCTCGCGTTGCAGGCTGCCGAGGAGGTCGAGCAGATCCGGGTGCGCTCTCCGCTCACCTGTGACACGGTGCGTGGCGTCTGCCAGACGTGTTACGGCATCTCACTCGCCACCGGCCGCGAGGTCGAGATCGGCGAGGCGGTCGGCATCATGGCGGCCCAGTCGATCGGTGAGCCGGGTACCCAGCTCACGATGCGGACCTTCCACACCGGTGGTGTGGCCGGTGACGACATCACCCACGGCCTCCCCCGCGTGGTCGAGCTCTTCGAAGCCCGTACTCCGAAGGGAAAGGCCACGATGGCAAACGTCGGCGGTGCCGTCTCCCTCGTCGACGACGAGGAGGGCCGTCGCATCGTCGTCAACGGCGACGAGGGCGAGGTCGAGTTCCCGGTCACCAAGCGTGCCCGGCTCGCCGTCACCCCCGGCCAGGTCGTGGACCCGGGCGAGCCGCTCACCGAGGGCCCGCTCGACCCCAAGGAGGTCCTCGAGCTCCAGGGTGTGCGTGCTGCCCAGCAGTACCTCGTGGACCAGGTCCAGGAGGTGTACCGCTCACAGGGTGTGGACATCCACGACAAGCACATCGAGATGATCGTGCGCCAGATGCTCCGACGGGTGCGCGTCGTGCGCCCCAACGACTCGGACTTCCTGCCGAACTCACTCATCGACGACCAGGAGTTCCGTGCCGTGAACAAGGAGCTCCTCGCCGCCGACAAGGTGCCGGCTGAGGGTCGTCCCGAGCTCATGGGTATCACGAAGGCATCGCTCGCAACCGAGTCGTGGCTCTCGGCGGCCTCCTTCCAGGAGACCACCCGGGTGCTCACGGAGGCGGCGATCTCCGGACGGTCCGACTCGATGGTCGGCCTCAAGGAGAACGTCATCATCGGCAAGCTCATCCCGGCCGGTACGGGTCACCCGCGCTACCAGCAGGTGGTCCCGGACTTCCCCGTCGCAGATGCCCTCACCGCCCTCGGGTTGTTCGGCGAGGACGCTCCCGAGACGACCGACGAGTCGCTCCCGGTGGACCCCGCCGCATGGCTTGCGAGCCTCGGCTCCGACTCCTCGGACGACGAAGAGGAGTAGGGCCTGCGGCCGCCGCGAGCGGCCAGGACTCAACGATCGGTGTGGAGGGCCTTCGGGCCCTCCACCCGCGTCCGAACCGCATCTGACAACTGACGCCTGACTTCTGGTGACTGTCCGCTGAGCCTGCGGCTCAGTGGACCAGCACCCCGTCCTTGAAGACCCGCCACGCCCGCGAGTGGGCAGGGTCGGCGACGAGATCGTCGAGGCGATCGGTGTCCAGGATCACGATGTCCCCGGGTGCCCCGCGGACGACGAGGCCCCGCTCGCCCCAATCGAGCGCAATGGCCGCCCCACGGGTGGCCGACCACACGGCCTCCTCGACGGTGAGCCGGTGGTTGCGCACCGCAAGCCAGATGGCCAGTTGCATGGAGTCGTTGTGGTCGGTCGCCGGGGTGCCCCCCGTCGCGAGGGCGAGGGGGAGTTCGGCCCAGACACGGTCGGCGGCGCCGCGGGCACGGCGGTGGCTCGGTTGGAAGATGACCGAGCGGCGTGAGGTGATGAGGGCTCCGGCCAGGCCGTCGAGGTTCGCCACGACGTAGCCCCGGGGGTCGAGGGGTTCGGAGTCCTCGAACGATCCCTCGGGATCGGCGACGCCACACAGGTCGATCCAATCGGCCGTGCCACTGTGGGCCGGTGCCACGGTCTGCCAGGGAACCGGCCACTCATCGTCGGGCGGTGAGCGCAGCAGCGACCCGAGGGCGAGGGGAGCACCCCGCAGGCGCCCCGCCAGTTCGTGGTCGGGGTTGGACCGCACGGCGGCCGTCGTCGTCCCCTCCCTTGCCATGCGCGTCCAGCGCAGGTCGTCGGACGCCGCGGTTGACCCGTCGGTGAATCCGGGGAGCACCACCCGGCCGCCGCACTCGAGGTGGGGGAGTTCGTCGTACTTGAGGGGCATGCTCCGGGCGGGTCCCGCCCAGCGCACCACACCGTTGCGGATGGCCACCGTGGCGTCGGGGATCGCCCCGAGCACCCCGTCGACGTAGCGATCGTTCGTGCAGAGCAGCCCGATGTCGGTGAGGAGCGCATCACCCCCGAAGTCGAGGTCCTCGCGGGTGGCTGCGACGGCGAGGTCCACGCAGTCGTTGCAGATGGCGACGCCCCTCGGGCCCCGAACGAGGTGGTGCACGGCCTCTTCGGGTTGGGAGCAGAACGCGCAGACGAACCGGGCCATGTCGGCAGCGTACGCCGGTGGACCTGAGGCTTAGGGACTCCTTAAGGGAACGTTGGTGCGCCCACAAGGTGGCATGCGAGACGATTCCATTGTCAGCCCCACCAGGAGACCCACCATGAAGACCACCAAGACCTCCCGCCTCCTCTCGATCATCGGCAGTGTCGTTGCCGTGATCGTGGTCACGGCGGGCATCGCCCTGGCTCAGACCTTCTCCTTCCCGGGCGTCGGCAGCGTCGACGTCGAGGAGAACGGCGGCACGGTCGCCATGACCAGCTCCTCGCTCATCGGCGGCTTCGAGATCGTCGAGGACGACTCCGACTCGGACGAGGTTGAGCTCTATGTGTCGAATGGCACGGAGACGAAGAAGATCGAGGTCGAGCTCGAGGACCAAGGCCTCGTCGCCACCATCGAGGACGTGTCGGATCCGGACACCACGGACGGGACCGTGCCTGATGACGAGTCGGCGGTGGCGCTCCCCCTTTCGGAGCCGTTGGTCCTCCCACTTCCCGAGGGCGCTGGCTCCGTGACCATCACCATCGTCGACGGCTCCCCCTCGCTCGATTTCAGCCTCGAGGGCGGATGGGAGGTCGTCGAGACGGAGGCCGGTGACGGGGAGGCCAAGGCGAAGCTCAGTGACGGAGCGCTCGAGGTGGAGGTCGAGGCCGAGGTCGAGGATGGCCAACTGCAGGTGGAGTTCGACGTGGAGGCGGACGACCTGGACGAGTCGGACGACGATCACGACGGCGACGACGATCACGACGGCGACCACGACGAGGACGACGTGGACGAGGACGAGGACGACGACGACCAGGACGACGACGACTGACGTTTCGGGCTGGGGCCGTCGCGGATCCCTTCCCGTCCCGACGCCGCCGTTCCCTGTGTCGAGGCCCCCGCAAGGGGGCCTCGACCGCGTCAGGGGGAGCCGAGGAGCCTCCTGCTCGGACCAGCCTCCGCATGCTCCACCGGGACATCCCGGGAAGGAGCGATCGGTCCACGGGCCGAGTGCCTTCCGGTGACGGGCATGGCCGCTCCTGGCGGCGTCACCTACGTGCCGTCGGGGCACCTCGTGCCGACTCGTCGTGCCGCAGTCAGGTTTAGGGAGCCCTTGACTATCGCTTGGTGCGGGCGAAACCCCGGATCCGAGATGGTTTCCCTCGTACGCCAGACAAGGAGATCAACATGTTCGGACTCACCATGCTCTCGAAGGCCGTCTCGGTCATCGCTGGCATCGCTGCCGTGGCCACCGTGGGCGCCAGCGTTGCCGTGACAATGGATGACCAGCCCCTGGTCGAGACGACCACCTCCACCGTCGTGAGGGCCTCGACCGAAGTCGCCACCCGTGTCGAGGAGGCCGTTACCGGCGCGTGGGACGACCTCTCCGACCGTCTTGAGACGGTCGCCGTCCGAGCCAGGGCCGGCGCCCAGGCCACCGTGGGAGCGGGTCTGGGAACGGAGACTGCCTCGGTGGACGTCTCTGCCGAGCAGACGGCATCCGCCTCGGCGACCGCCCCCTCGGCGTCGGCGCCCGATCGACAGCCCTCCGATTCGAACCCCGTGGCGACTCGGTCCGGCGAACTCACGGAGACCGAGGCCGACACCGAGATGGATTCCGGCGTCGAGGCAGAAGCCCCGGCCGAGGCAGAAGCCGGCGCTGAGGCAGAAGCCGGCGCTGAGGCAGAAGCGGAAGCTGAGACCAGGATCGCGCCTCGGACGGTGTCGCTCCCCGAGGGGGCCGGCGTCGCGGTCGTGGCGTGGGACGGGCAGATGCTGTTGGTGACGATCACGCCGTCGGCTGGATGGGCGCTCGTCGAACAGGAGGTCGTGCGGGGTGGCACCGAGGTGACCATTGTGCTCTCGAATGGCGTCGCGGACGTCGACCTCGAGGCCATGTTCGAGGGTGGCGTCGTGCAGGTCGAGACGGGCGTCTCGGCCGCAGCCATCGTCGAGATCGGCGGGGTGGAGCGCGCGTCCGACGAGGGGTGAGGCATCCCGCGATCGTGCGCATTGCGTTGGGGCGCCCGAACCGGGCGCCCCACACGCGTCATGGGACGAAGGCAGGGTCGAGCCGTGGCACGGATCCCCTCAGGCCGTGCTGGCTCCGGCGTCCACGGGAAGGAAGAGCCGGAAGGCAGCACCGCCGAGGCTCGATGGAGCGATCTCGAAGATCCCCCCAGCGGAGTCGGCGAAGCGAGCGCAAATGTCGAGGCCGAGCCCTGTCGAACCTGCCGAGGAGACCCCGCGGGCCGTGGCGGGGAGGTCTTCGGGGAGTCCCGGTCCTGCATCATCGACGGTGACGGCCACGACTCCGTCTGAAAGGCCAACCGTGACCCGATACATCGTGCCGGCGGGAGTGTGGGAGAAGACGTTCCCGATCAGCGCATCGATGGCAGCGCGCAGCCCGGACGGGTTCACCTCCACCATGATGGGGCCCCCGGGGATGCTGCTCCGGGCGTCTCGCCCCTCCTCGGCGGCGAGGGCGGCCCAGAACGCGAGACGTTCGCCCACCACCGTCGTGAGGTCGACTCGCACGGACGCATCCCGCGTCCGCGGGTCGCGTGCGTCCCTGATCACCTCATCGACTGCGGCCGCCAGATCGTCGACGATCGAAGCGATCGGCGTGTCCTCGGTTTCGAGGCGGAGCGCCGTGAGCGGCGTTCGAAGCCGGTGCGAGATGTCAGCGATGGACTCTCGCTCGGCGCGAAGGAGCTCGTCGATGCGGCGTCCGAGGGAGTTGAACGCAGTGGCTGCCTCGCGGATCTCGGTGGGCCCCCCGACCGGGACGCGTGCTGAGAGGTCGCCGGTCGAGAGTCGATGGGCGCCATCGGCAAGTGCCTCGACGGGTTGGACGAGGCGTTGGGCCAGGCGGTCTCCGAGCATCGCGGAGAGCCCCAGGAGGGTGAGGCTCAGCAGGCCGAGGATGCTCCATGCGATGTGCACCGACGTGGTGCGTCTCCCGCGTGCAGTCGATGCCGCGACCACCGCCGACGGCGTGTCCCGCCCGAGGAACACGGGGAGGAGCACCACGATGGTGGCCTCGTCGCTGAGGGTCACACCCTGGCCCTGCCACGCCAGTTCGAGCCCTGCGTCGAGTTCCCGCACCTGCACCTCGGCCCCGTCCCATCGGCCGTCGTCGTGGAAGATGGCGAGCGTGACGCCCGCCGGCGCCCCCGCGGGGCCGAACGCCCGGTCTCCGGTCGTGGCCACGTCGCGTGCCAGTGCCCGGGCGGCGTCCTCGGCGCGTTGCGTGCCGAGGTTGTCGGCAAACGCAGAGATCGTCACGGCGAGTGGGACGGCGAACGCGATCACGACCATGAGCGTCGTCGCCAGGGTCACGGCGACGAGTTGTCGCCTCATGCGGAGGGATCGACGAGCTTGATGCCCACACCTCGGACGGTGTGGAGGAATCGAGGGGAATCGGCGCGCTCGCCGAGCTTGCGGCGCAACCAGGAGAGATGGACGTCCAGTGTCTTGTCGGCGCCTCCATACGGCTGCCGCCACACCTCGGCGAAGAGCTCCCTCCGCTCGACGACCTCACCGACGTTGAGCGCGAGGTGGTGGAGCAGGTCGAACTCCTTTCTGGAAAGGTTGAGCGGCTCACCGGCGAGGCGCGCCTCCCTGGCTCGGGCGTCGACCTCGAGATCGGCCACCCTGATCGTTCGGTCCTCGCCCTCCACATGGGCGCGTCGGAGCACCGCTCGGATGCGGGCACCGAGCTGTGCTGCCGTGTAGGGCTTCACGACGTAGTCGTCGGCCCCGGCATCGAGGATGCGCACCACCTCGTCCTCGTCGTCTCGGGCCGTGGCGACGATGATCGGCACC
Source organism: uncultured Acidimicrobiia bacterium (assembly GCA_964600365.1). Classification (GTDB taxonomy): domain Bacteria; phylum Actinomycetota; class Acidimicrobiia; order Spongiisociales; family JAENVV01. The sequence continues at coordinate 2,354 of CAZRJG010000075.1, read as the reverse complement.
TGTGACGTGGCACGGATCATGCGGAGGAGCTCGCCACCATCCAGGTCCGGGAGCCCGAGGTCGAGCACGACGACCGAGGGTGGTGCCGACGTCATCCGCTCAAGGCCGTCGAAAGCGGTCGCCGACGTCTCGACCACGTGGCCGGCTTCGGCCAGCCGGGATGCCAGCGTCTCGCGAATTCGTTGGTCGTCCTCGATCACGAGGATGGTTGCCATGGGGGGAGCGTACCGAGCGTGGTGGCGGTGGGAGCCCACCTCAGGGCCGTTAGGGTTTTCTTAGGGTGTGCTTGGTGTCCGGCGAGGGTGGGTCGCCGTACGATGTCCCGCATGACACGTTGGAGTCTCGTCCTCGTCTGGGCCCTTGCCACCCTCTTGGCCACTGCCATGGCGTTCGGTGCCGTGACGTTCGTGGCGGGTGACCTCACGCGATCCCCGAATCCGATCCTGTCGGCCCGGTCGCCCGTGGGATCGACGACGACCTCCTCCGAGGTATCGCCGCCATCCGAAGGCACGGATCCGGGGACCGCTTCCCCCGAGGACGAACCGGTGACGGCGCCTCCTCCGGTGGCTTCGACCGCGGTGGCTGGCGAGTCACCATCCACGACCGTGGCCGGTGCCACGGCGACCCCCACGACCTCCTCCTCGACGGTGCCCCGGGCATCGACCACGACGACCTCCCCTCCGCCGCCCACGACGACGTCGGTGCCCCCGGAATCCACCTCGACCACCATGCCGATGACACCGTCGGAGGAGACGGTCGTGTCGCCGGGTGGTGAGGTCCGGTTCCGGTGTGACGGCGATGAAGTGTCGGTGGTGTGGTCGTACGCCGTATCAGGCTTCGCCCAATCGGACGTCGAGGTGAGCGGTAGCGAGGCGAAGGTGTCGTTCGACGCCGTGGGCACGGACGTTGCGTACGACCTCCGTGCCGAGTGCTCGGATGGGGGTATCACCACGCGCGTGGAACTCGACGACTGAGCGAGGACGGGCGCCGAGGACGGGCGCCGGCGCGCGTCGTTCCTCGATCCCACCACCCCGTACCCTTCCCCCATGCGTCTTCGCGTCGGCCCCTACCCGGTGATCATCAGGGGGAGCGTCCTGCTCATTGGGCTCCTCGTCGGCCTCCAGGCGAACGGCTCACCGTGGTTCGCGACCCTCGTCGGCGCGACGGGGATGCTGTCGATGGTCGTGGCGATCCTCACCCACGAGCTCGGCCACGCCGCCATGGTGCGGCGGTACGGCGGGGAGCCGACGATCACCGTGTGGGGATTCGGGGGATTCACGCAATGGGCCCCCGATGCGGAGCGGCCGATGAGCGATCGCCAGCGGTTCGTGGTCGCCGCGGCCGGTTCGGGCGTCCAGCTGGCCGTGGCGTTCGTCGTGTTTCTGCTCGGGCGCCACGGCTTCCTCGGACCCACCTATGCGGCGATCTTCGACCGCAGCCCGTTCTCCTTCCCGGCAACGGCTTTCGCCATCGGTGGCTTCTCGGGCTTCGCCGTTGCCCTCGTCGTGTACATCGGGATGGTGTGGTCCCTGTTCAACTGGCTCCCGATCCGCGGCCTCGACGGGTACCACATGTTGGGCGCATTCCTCCTCCAGAGGATGTCGGCCAACCGTGCCGTGCGACTCCTGAACGGCCTCTCGATCGGCCTCGGACTGGTCGTGGCGGGCTTCTTCGCCCTCCGTGGCGACCTCTTCCTCGCCTTCTTCATCGTCTGGATCACGCTGGGCGGGTTGCGGAGCGGCTAGTGCATCTGTCCCCCACGCAGTGGGGGAAGGGGCCCCCGCCTCGTCCGAGCGTGGCGAGGACTTCAGGCGGGGTAGGGGGCCGTACGCCTTCTCGAGACGGTTCCAGGGCCCCTACCCCCGGCCCATGGCCGGCGGTACCTTCCCCCGCAGGCGGGGGACTGACGTTGGCTCCGGGCTTTGCATAGGAATTCCGCACGCGCGTATACTCCTCGTCCCCGGTCCGGTTGGGCCGGTTTGCCGTGTGCCCCTTGGGGCCCGGCGTGAAGCGCCGACTCGGCTCCTGCCGAGCCCCGAGTCGGATCCCGAACCACAGGCATTCGGTCTTCCGTGCGCCTGCGATGAGGGAGCAACAGAGATTTCCCGTAGGAGAACGATGCCGACCATTCAGCAGCTCGTTCGGCAAGGCCGCACGCCGAAGCCGAAGAAGGAGCGGACGCCGGGTCTCGCCGGTTCGCCGCAGCGACGCGGTGTGTGCACCCGCGTCTACACGGTCACCCCGAAGAAGCCGAACTCCGCGCTGCGCAAGGTCTGCCGTGTCCGCCTCACCTCCGGCATCGAGGTCACGGCCTACATCCCCGGTGAGGGCCACAACCTCCAGGAGCACTCGAT
>CAZRJG010000074.1:0-10144 GCA_964600365.1 uncultured Acidimicrobiia bacterium | reverse complement strand
TACCAGTTCAAGCCTCCCCGTCCGTTCTCACCGGGTGGCGAGCTCGCTGGCGTCGTCTCCGCCGTGGGCGAGGGCGTGCAGCGGGTCTCCGTGGGGGATCGCGTGATCGCGCTGACAGGGGCTTCCGGTGCGTTTGCCGAGAAGGCCATCGTGGACCCGCGGAAGGTCATCCCGGTCCCCGACGGCATGCCGCTCGACCTCGCCGCGGCGTTCGTGTTCACGTACGGGACCAGCTACCACGCGCTCGTTGATCGTGCGGACCCGACCGAGGGCGAGACCCTGCTCGTCCTGGGTGCTGCGGGAGGGGTGGGCCTTGCGGCCGTTGAGATCGGTGCTGCCCTTGGCCTCCGGGTCGTCGCCGCCGCATCGACCGAGGGAAAGCTCGAGGTGTGTCGCGACCACGGCGCGTCGGAGGTGATCAACTACTCGACCGAGGACCTGAAGACCCGCGTGAAGGGACTCGGGGGAGCCGACATCGTGTTCGACCCGGTGGGCGGCGAGTACGCCGAGGCGGCGCTGCGCGCGACGAACTGGCTCGGGCGCTACCTCGTGGTGGGCTTCCCCGCAGGCATCCCGAGGTTCCCGCTCAACCTCGTCCTGCTCAAGGGGTGCGATGTGCGAGGGGTCTTCTGGGGCGAGTCCACCGTGCGTCACCCGGAGCGATTCGTGGCCGGGCTCATGCAGTTGTCGACATGGTTCGCCGACGGCACGGTGACGCCTCGGATCAGCGCCCGCTATCCGCTGGAGGAGGCCGCTGGTGCCATCCGGGCGATGATGGACCGGAAGGCGATCGGCAAGCTCCTCGTGGAGGTCGATCCCAGCAGCTACTGATGGCGCGGTGAGAGCGCGTCGACGAAGGCGACTGCGTCATACATGTCGACCCCTGGGAACGCGTCGATCGGGAGCGCCGCAAGGAGGTGCGAGACGGACTTGGGGACCGGCCACACCCGCCCCTCCCATGCGCGGCGGAGTTCGGGTGGGGGGAGCGAGCAACACTCGGCGGCCGGGCAGTGCGACACGGCGTGGTGGTCGGTGCCACGGCCCCGGAACCACTTCGCATGCTCGAAGTCGGTCCCGACCGTGATCACGTGTGAGGGGGAGCGGTCGGCTTCGACGTGTGCCGACGACCAGAACGTGCCTTTCGGCGTGTCGGTGTACTGGTAGTAGATGTCATAGGCGTACTCGCTCCTGAACGCCTTCCGCGCGGCGAACTCCTTGCACACTCGGTGGCCGTCGACGATGCCATTGGCGTCGGTGGGGAGTGGCAGGTCGTCGTTCTCGTAGGAACGCCGAATGATCCCCTCCTCGTCGGTGCGCAGGAAGTGCACTGGGATGTCGAGGTGGGCCGTGGCGAGGTTCGTGAATCGATGGGCAGCCATCTCGTAGGAGGCGTAGAACAACTCCTTGAGGTCCTCGATGCTCAGGTCGCGACGTTGCTTGGCATCGGCGAGGAACTCCGCGGCGGGAGCCTCGGGGATGAGGACGGCTCCTGCGAAGTAGTTCGCCTCGAGGCGCTGGCGGAGGAAGTCCACGAAGTCGACGGGTTGACCGTGACCGAGTGCGGCGTGCCCGATCGCCTGGAGGATGACGCTGCGGGCGGCCCGAGTGCGCAGCTCGTTGCGCTGGGGGATGTAGAGCCGCCCGTTCGCACGATCGGCAATCGCCCGTGCCGAGGGTGGGAAGTCGGGGACCGTGTGCACCGAGTATCCGAACCGTTCGGAGAGGTCGTAGACGTTGCGCTGGCTGAGCGCTCCTGTCCCCGGGTAGTCGATCCCCGAGAGCACCTCGAGGGCGAGCGCCTCGATGCCCGCGTCGTGGTTCCCGCGCTCCTTGGCGTCGAGTCGGAGGTCGGCAGCGGCGTCGCGGGCCACGTCGTGGGTGATGGTTTCGGCCACGGTCCGTCGCCGGAGTGCCTCGTACAGCCCGACGATGTGTTCGAGGGCGAGGTCGGGTGTCTTGGTGGTCGGTTTGAGGTGGGGGAGCCCGAGGTCGGAGTAGAGCTGTTCCTCCTGGGCCCTGGCGAGCGATACCTCGAGATGGGCCCTGTGGGAGGGCGCCTCATGGGAGAGGAGGTCCATCGCGGTGACGCCGAGGGCGTCGGCCAGTTCCCCGATCAGGGAGAGCTTCGGTTCACGCTTCCCCGTCTCGACCATCGAGAGGTAGGGCGCCGGCTTCCCCACGATCTCTCCCAGTTGCTCGAGTGTGAGGCACCGCTGGCGCCGGAAGTGGCGGAGGCGGTGGCCGAAGACGAGGGGATCGAGAGTGTGTCGCACGAGAAGTTTCTCCATAGCGAAAGATAACAGAAAGTTACCAGTGATCTTCGTGTCCGGAACGGGTCATGAGGGAAGGAATCGCCAATATGATTCGCTCCGCGAAGGAAAGGAACGCTGATGGCGGTTGCCAACCACCCTGTGACGCTGAAGGTCGAGCGGACCACGCCGAGCCAGGCATCGGTACTCACGCCCGACGCGCTCGCCTTCGTCATGGAACTCCACGAGCGATTCGGCACCCGCCGAGCCGAGCTCCTCGAAGCCCGTGGGATCCGCCAGGAGCAGCTGGATGCGGGCGAGGTGCCCTCCTTCCGGACGGACACGGTGGAGATCCGTGAGGGCGACTGGCAGATCCGACCGCTCCCGTTCTCGGACTTCCAGGACCGTCGCGTCGAGATCACCGGGCCGGTTGATCGCAAGATGATGATCAACGCCCTCAACTCGGGGGCGAACACGTTCATGGCTGACTTCGAGGACTCGAACTCCCCGACGTGGGAGAACCTCATCGAGGGGCAGCGCAACCTCATCGACGCCCATCGGGGCGAGATCCGCCTCGTCACCGACACGAAGACCTACGAGCTCGGGCCGGACCCGGCCACCCTCATCGTGCGCCCCCGGGGGTGGCACCTCCCCGAGCGGCATCTCGAGATCGGTCACCATCCGGCGTCCGGGAGCCTCTTCGACTTCGGGCTCTACACCTTCCACAACCTCGCCCACCGCGCCGAGCAGGGACTCGGCCTCTACCTCTACCTCCCCAAGCTCGAATCCGCGGAGGAGGCTCGCCTGTGGGCCGACGTGTTCACCCACACCGAAGACCGCTTCGGGGTGGCGCGGGGGACGATCAGGGCCACGGTGCTCATCGAGACGATCCTCGCAGCCTTCGAGATGGACGAAATCCTCTGGGAACTGCGGGAGCACTCCGCCGGCCTCAACGCCGGCCGCTGGGACTACATCTTCAGCGTCATCAAGAAGTTCCGGAACGACCCCACCCGAGTGCTGCCGGATCGGGCCCAGATCACCATGACCGTGCCGTTCATGCGGGCCTACACCGAACTCCTCGTCGCCACCTGCCACCGCCGCGGCGCGTTCGCAATGGGAGGCATGTCGGCATTCATCCCCAATCGCCGCGAACCCGACGTCACCGAGCGTGCCCTCGAGGCAGTTCGCATCGACAAGCGACGGGAGGCCGAGGATGGCTGCGACGGGACGTGGGTGGCCCACCCCGACCTCGTCGGCGTCGTCCGTGAGATCTTCGACGAGGTCCTCGGGGACCGTCCCAACCAGATCGATCGCCTCCGCGACGACGTCCGGGTGACGGACGCCGACCTCATCGATCTCGCCGTGCCGGGAGGTCGCATCACCGAGGCCGGCATCCGAACGAACGTCAATGTCGGGATCCGATACCTCGCCTCATGGCTTCGGGGGGACGGAGCCGTCGCGATCGACGACCTCATGGAGGACGCCGCGACCGCCGAGATCAGCCGCTCCCAGATCTGGCAGTGGGTGACGAACGGTGCCTCGACCGACGATGGCAGGGCCATCACCGCGGATCGTGTGCGTGCGCTTGCCGCCGAGGAGCTCGCCGGCATCGAGCAGGACGCGGGCGAGGGGTACGCCGGCGGCCGCTTCGATGAGGCGGCGGCACTGTTCGAGCGAGTCGCCCTCGACCCCCACTTCCCCGAGTTCCTCACCCTCCCCGCGTACCAGCGGATCGATTGACCACCAACGAGCAAGGAAGCAGACGCACATGCACATGGACTACCAGGCACAGGTCGAGGCCCTTCGCCACGATTGGACCACCAACCCCCGGTGGAAGGGAGTCGAGCGTCCCTACACCGCAGAAGACGTCGTGCGGCTCCGCGGGAGCGTCATGGAGGACCACGTACTCTCCCGGATGGGCGCCGAGCGCCTGTGGAGGGGCATGGAGGAGGAGCCGTACGTCAACGCCCTCGGGGCGCTCTCGGGCAACCAGGCGGTCCAGATGGTGAAGGCGGGGCTGAAGGCCGTGTACCTCTCCGGGTGGCAGGTGGCGGGCGACGCCAACCTCTCTGCCCAGACCTACCCGGATCAGAGCCTCTATCCGGCTGATTCCGCCCCTGCGCTCGTGCAACGGATCAACAACGCGCTTGGTCGCGCCGACGAGATCGAGTGGCAGGAGACGCACGGGAACCCGATGCAGGATTGGTACGTCCCGATCATGGCCGACGGGGAGGCCGGTTTCGGGGGGCCGCTCAACGTCTTCGAGCTCACGAAGAACTTCATCAAGGCGGGCGCCGCCGGTGTGCACCTCGAGGACCAGCTCTCCTCGGCGAAGAAGTGTGGGCACATGGGTGGCAAGGTGCTCGTCCCCACCCAGCAGCACATCCAGAACCTCGTTGCGGCCCGGCTTGCGGCCGACGTGCTGGGCGTGCCGCTCATCATCGCGGCCCGCACCGACGCCCTCGCGGCGACGTTGCTCACGTCCGACATCGATCCTCGCGACCAGCGCTTCGTCACGGGAGAGCGCTCGATCGAGGGCTTCTACTACGTGGAGAACGGGCTCCCTGCTCCGATCGCCCGAGGACTGGCGTACGCGCCGTACTGCGACGTGATCTGGTGCGAGACGAGCACGCCGGACCTCGACGAGGCAGCGGCATTCGCCGACGCGATCCACGCCGAGCATCCCGGCAAGAAACTGATGTACAACTGCTCGCCGTCGTTCAACTGGAGTGCGGCGCTCGACGACGACGAGATCGCCCGCTTCCAGAACGAACTCGGGTCGCTCGGCTACGCCTTCCAGTTCATCACGCTTGCCGGGTTCCACGCCCTCAACCACTCGATGTTCGAGTTGGCGAAGGGGTACAAGGAGAACCAGATGACCTCCTACGTGGCACTCCAGAACGCCGAGTTCGTGTCCGAGGCGGACGGTTACACGGCGACCCGCCACCAGCGAGAGGTCGGCGCCCAGTACTTCGACGACGTGGCAACGGTGATCTCGGGCGGCACGGCGTCGACGCTCGCCATGGTGGGGTCCACGGAGGAGGCCCAGTTCTAGGTCCCCGAAGCGCTCGTCCGGTCCGGTCTCGGATCGGACGAGCGCAGTGTCTATCGTCTCCCCAAACCCGCGAACTGGAGCACTCCAATGTCGAAGAACATCGTCCACGTCGTCGGCACCGGCACGATCGGGGAGCCGCTCATCGGCCTCCTGGAGGACAACCAGGAGATGTTCGGGATCGATGAGATCACGTTCATGAAGCGCACGCCGCTGCTCGAGGAGCGCGGCAAGGTGAACGACCTCATTCGCCGCGGCGCGCGGCTGGCGGTCCGCGCCGACCGCGTGGCGAGCTTCGAGGAGCTCGGCCATGTCGTCTCCTACACCGACGAGGAGGCTGTCGAACGGGCGTCGGTCGTGATCGACTGCACGCCGGCGGGGAACCAGAACAAGGCCGACCTCTACGAGGGCGCTGCGGGACCGCTCGGGTTCCTCGCCCAGGGGTCCGAGTACGGCTTCGGGAAGATGTACGCGCGTGGGATCAACGACGAAGCGCTCGGCGACGACGACCGCTTCCTCCACATCGTGTCGTGCAACACGCACAACATGTCCGCGCTCATCAAGACGCTCGCCTTCGACCCCGACGGCACCAGCCACCTCGAGAACGGCCGCTTCGTGCTCATGCGGCGGGCCAATGACATCAGCCAGGACGGCTCCTTCGTCCCTTCGCCGACAGCGGGACGCCACGGTGACGAGCGATACGGGACACACCACGCGCGTGATGCCCACGATCTCTTCTCCACCGTCGGGTACGACCTCCCGATCTACTCCTCGGCGATGAAGCTGAACACCCAGTACATGCACAGCTTGTGGTTCAGCCTCACGCTCGATCGCGACATCACCGTCGACGAGGCGATCGACCGGCTCGACGCCAATCCTCGCACGGCGCTCACCCACAAGACGTCGGCGAACTCGATCTTCTCGTTCGGCCGGGACCACGGGTTCTACGGCCGGATCCTCAACCAGGCGGTCGTCCCGGTGGAGTCGCTCGCCGTGCGCGGCGGCAACGAACTGGTCGGCTTCTGTTTCACCAGCCAGGACGGCAACTCCTTGCTGAGTTCGATCGCTGCGACGCTCTGGTACCTCTACCCGGGCACGCGCGAAGAGCGCCTCGATGTACTCCGCCCCTACCTGTTCAGGGAGATCTGAGCCGACGCGACGTCATAATGGGGTCGTGGACCTCCAGGCCGTCATCGCAGAGCTCACCAACCTCGCCGAGCGATTGGGGCGAACGGACGACGTCGAGGAGCGGGCCCGCATCACCCGTCGCCGCGACGAGTTGCGGACCGCCGCTGCTGCCGTCGACGCTGCGGCGCGGCGCCCCGAGCTCGAGCGGGAGCTCGCACAGGTGGAGCGCCGACTCGCCGAACTCGACGAGTCGCACATCCGCCATCGGGCGGGCGGTGGGTTCCTCAAGGGTGCCCTGTGGGGTGACTATGAGTTCCCCCGCGATGCAGAGCGACTGAACGCCCGGATCGACGATGCCCACGACCGTCCGCGCCTCGAAGCGCGTGTGCGCGAACTTCGCCGCCGCCTCGGCCTGCCCGACGAGCGCTGATGTCCGACGCCCACCTCCACCTCGTTCCCCACGCCGACAGCGTGCCCGTGGCCGCAGACTTCTCGCGCGAGCGCATCGAGCGCTACGTGGAGGTGGCCGCCGGGCGGGGGATCGACGAGCTCTGCTTCACCGAGCATTACTACCGATGCGTCGAGGCAGCGTCGTACCTCGGCGCGTTCTGGTCGGGGGATGCGCCCGATGCGGTCGCGATGACGTTGGGCATGCTCGCCTCCGATCGCTCGCTCTCGCTCGACACCTACGTCGATGCCGTCCGAACGGCCCGTGACGCAGGCCTCCCTGTGCGCATCGGACTCGAACTCGACGTGTTCCCCGACAGCATCGACCGCGTCGCCGGCCACATCGGTGGGTACCCGTTCGACTTCGTGGTGGGCTCGGTGCATTGGCTCGGTGGCCTCGTCCTCGACTCGAGCGACTCGCTGCCTCTCATCGAGGCGCGGGGGCTCCGCCGCACCTGGGAGGAGTACACCGAGGTCGTGGAACACATCGCCGCGTCCGGTGCCGTGGATGCGATCGGGCACATCGACCTCCTCAAGCGGTACGGCCTCCGGCTCCCAGAGGAGCCATTGGACCTCTACGAGCGGATGGTCCATGCCCTCGCTGGTGGCGGGCTCGCCCTCGAGGTCAACTCGGCCGGCCTCCGGTACCCCGTTGCCGAGGTCTATCCGGCCCCCGCCCTCCTGGCGATGGCCCACGGCGCAGGCGTCCCCATCACGCTGGGCTCCGACGCCCATGCCCCCGAGGATGCCGGGCTCGGCCTCGGGGCGGCGGTCGCCGCCGCGAGGGCGGTTGGCTACGAGTCGTATGTCCGGTACGAGGGCCGCGAACCGGTCGCACACCCACTCCCGGAGGCGTCGTGATCGTCGAGGTGATCGCCGTGGGGACCGAACTCCTCCTCGGCCAGATCGTGAACACGAACGCGAGTTGGATCGGCAGTCGGATAGCCGATGAGGGGTGGGACGCCATGCACCAGCAGGTCGTCGGCGACAACCGAGCGCGCCTCGCAGAGGCGATCGGGGTGGCGTTGGAGCGAGCGGACGCGGTCGTCCTCACCGGGGGCATAGGGCCCACGCAGGACGACCTCACCCGTGAGGCCATCAGCGACGCCACTGGCCGTCCCCTCACGTTCAACGAGGAGTTGGGCGCAGCCCTGGCCGAGTGGTGGCAGCGCCGATTCGGCCGGGAGATGCCGGTCTCGAACTTCCGCCAGGCCGAGTACCCGGAGGGTGCCGAGCAGTACCCGAACGCCCGTGGCACCGCCCCCGGGATCGGGCTCCGCCACGAGGGGACGTGGATCTTCGCCCTCCCGGGCGTCCCGCCGGAGATGGAGGGGTTGTTCGATGCGCACGTCGCCCCCCGCCTCCGCACCGAGGCGGGGGACCTCTCGGTCATCGTCTCCCGGGTGCTCCACTCGTGGGGAATCCCCGAGTCGGCACTCGGTGAGCTCCTCGACGACCTGTACACGGCGTCCACCAATCCCTCGCTCGCGTTCCTCGCTTCGAGTGCCGTGATCAAGGTGCGGATCACGGCAAAGGGACGAACACAGGAAGAAGCGGAAGGCCTCATCGCCCCCGTCGAGGCGGAGGTGCGCAAGCGCCTCGGGGCGGCCGTGTTCGCCGTCGATCGAGAGACGCTCTCGGGGGTGGTGCTCGAAGGGTGCAGGGCGCGGGGGTGGCGGATGGCGTCGGCCGAGTCCATGACCGGCGGGCTGCTCGGTGGGCGCCTCACCGAAGAGCCAGGGAGCTCCGAGGTGTTCGTGGGGGGCATCGTCGCCTATGCGCCCGAGGTGAAGGAGGAATCGCTGGGCGTCCCCGCAGAGCTCATCGCGTCGGAGGGTGTGGTGAGCGAGGCGGTGGCGCTCGCGATGGCGGAGGGTGCAGCCCGCCGACTCGGGGCCGAGGTCGGCATCGCGATCACCGGTGCGGCCGGACCTGCAGGACTCGACGGTGTCGAGCCGGGCACCGTGGTGATCGCCGTGAGGACACCCGAGGGAGCACGGGCGAGGACCATGCGCATGCCTGGTGACCGCGAGCGTGCTCGAACCTTCGGGGTCACCGCGGCGCTCCAACTCACCCGGCTCGCCGTGGCGGGGGAGTGGTGGTGAGCGCGGCGGCGCATTTCCTTGGCATCGACCTCGACGACGACGCCAGACACCACCTCGCAGCAGCGCTCACCGGCGCCTTCGCCGACCAGCCGATCCCAGGCCTTCGAACCTCTCCGACGAACTGGCACCTCACGGTCCGGTACCTCGGTGCAGTGCCGCCCGAACGCCTCGAGGCAACGATCCACCACCTCTCCGAGTCGGACCTCGGAGCGCGGTTCTCGCTCCAGCTCGATGGACTCGGCGCGTTCCCCCGTCCCGAGAAGGCAACGGTGCTGTGGGTGGGGACGGGCGCCGGCACCGAGCAGTTGCTCCTGCTCGCCGAACGGGTGGAGGACGCCCTCGAGGAGATGGGGTGGCCCCGGGAGGACCGCCCCTTCGCCCCACACCTCACGCTGAGTCGGATACGGCCGCCGACCGATGTGTGGAACTGGCTCGAGGTCGATCCGATCCTCGACGTGCGCGTGCCGGTTGGCGCGCTCACGCTGTTCCGTAGTGAGCGCCGACCCACGGCCTATCCGGTCGTGGAGCGGTTCCCCCTGTGAAGTCTCCCCCTGTGAAATCCACCGGTCGAACGCATGTTCGACTACAGTGGCCGTGATTCGTCACACCCCTTTCGTACGGTGGCCATACATCGTCCGATCGAGTGCAAGGAGCGACCGTGGAGCGAGACAAGAACCTAGAGATGGCCATGAGCCAGATCGAGCGGCAGTTCGGCAAGGGCGCCGTGATGAAGCTCGGCGACCAGGCGAACCGCAAGATGGCCTGCATCTCGACGGGCGCCCTCAGCCTCGACCTCGCCCTCGGTATCGGCGGCGTGCCCCGTGGCCGGGTCGTGGAGATCTTCGGGCCGGAGTCGTCGGGTAAGACGACCCTCGCCCTCCACGTGGTGGCCGAAGCGCAGCGCAACGGTGGGCTCGCTGCCTTCATCGACGCCGAGCACGCCCTCGACCCGGTGTACGCGAAGGCCCTGGGTGTCGATGTGGACGAACTCCTCATCTCCCAGCCCGACACCGGGGAGCAGGCGCTCGAGATCACCGACATGCTCATCCGCTCCGGCGCACTCGACGTCGTCGTCGTGGACTCCGTGGCCGCCCTCGTGCCGCGTGCGGAGATCGAGGGCGAGATGGGCGACAGCCACGTGGGGCTCCAGGCCCGTCTCATGT
>CAZRJG010000073.1:0-10614 GCA_964600365.1 uncultured Acidimicrobiia bacterium | reverse complement strand
CCAGGAGTTCACCCATGCTGGCCGTGTACCGCCACATGTTCACGATCCCCGACCTCCGTCGGAAGATCCTGTTCACCCTGCTCATCTTCTTCGTGTACCGGCTCGGTGCGACGATCGTCGTGCCCGGTATCAACCTCGATCGACTGAGTGAGCTGGCCTCGCTCGCCGAGCAGGGTGGGGTGGTCGGCCTGCTGAACCTCTTCTCGGGTGGTGGCTTGGAGAACTTCTCCGTGCTCGGCCTGGGGATCATGCCGTACATCACGGCGAGCATCATCATGCAGCTCCTCGCAGTGGTGATCCCGCGCCTCCAGGCGCTCCAGGAGGAGGGAGACGCGGGGCGGAAGGTGGTCACCCAGTGGACCCGCTACCTCACGGTCATCCTCGCGCTCATCCAGTCGACCACGATCTCCTACCTCGCTGCACAGGGTTCGAGCCTCTTCGGCGGGATCTCGCTCATCCCCGACTACAGCCCCGGCAAGGCCCTGCTCATCATCATCACGATGACGGCTGGTACCTCGTTCGTGATGTGGCTCGGTGAGCTCATCACCCAGCGAGGCATCGGGAACGGCATGTCGCTGCTCATCTTCGTCAGCATCATCAGCCAGCTCCCCGGCCAGTTCACCGGCATCTACCAGTTCACCGCCTCGGCGGGTGACTGGGAGCGCTTCGCGATCTTCATCGTGGCGTTCCTGCTGATGATCGTGGCCATCCTCTACGTGGACCAGGGACAGCGACGCATCCCGATCCAGTTCGCGAAGCGGGTGCGCGGCCGGCGTGTCATGGGCGGCGGGAACACGTACATCCCCCTCAAGGTGAACACCGCTGGCGTGATCCCAGTGATCTTCGCCACCTCCGTGCTCATCTTCCCGGCGCTCCTCACGACACTCATCCCGTCCAACGCAGGATGGCTGGAGGCCGTGCGCGACTGGGTGAACACGAACTTCGGGTTCGGGACCGGGTCCACCTGGACCTACATCATCGGTCTGTTCCTGCTGATCGTGTTCTTCACGTACTTCTACACCGCCATTCAGTTCGACCCCGCGAAGCAGGCAGACAGCATCCAACGGCAGGGTGGGTTCATCCCCGGCGTCCGCCCCGGTCGCCAGACCGAGGCCCACCTCGCCCACATCCTCAACCGCATCACGTTGCCGGGAGCCGTCTTCCTGGGTGCGATCTCGATCCTCCCGTCGATCCTCTCGAACATCTGGGACATCCCGATCGGGTTCTCCGGGGTGTCGGTCCTCATCGTCGTGGGCGTCGCCCTCGAGACGATGAAGCAGATCGAGTCCCAGCTCACGATGCGGAACTACGAAGGGTTCCTGACCTAGGTCAGGAACCCGGTAGTCAGAATCAGGTAGTCAGTAGTCAGACTCCGACTACCCGCTACCGACTACTGACCACCGACCAAGGAGCGAAGCGGTGAAGATCCTGTTCTTGGGCCCTCCCGGGGCCGGCAAGGGAACGCAGGCGGTGCACGTGGCCGAGCACTTCGGCCTCGCCCATGTCTCAACCGGTGACATGTTCCGTGCCCTCTCGGACGAGACGGAGCTCGGCCGACGGGTCCTGGCGATCATGGCGTCCGGCGAGCTCGTCCCCGACGAGACCACGATCGAGATGCTCGAGACGCGGATCGGCGAGGACGACGCAGCCGAGGGGTACATCCTCGACGGCTTCCCGCGGACCCTTGCCCAGGCCGAGGCACTCGACGCCTTCCTCGGTGACGGGGCACTGGATCATGTCGTGGTCCTCGAGGTCCCCGAGGAGGAGCTCGTGTCCCGGCTCATGGCCCGCGGCCGTGCCGACGACACCGAGGACTCCGTGCGGACCCGCCTCGCTGTGTACGCACGGGACACCCAACCGCTCATCAGTCACTACGAGCCGCGCGGCATCGTCCGACGCATCCATGGCGTGGGCGACGTCGACGCCATCACGGAGCAGATCATCGAGGCGTTGTCCGCCTGATGATCACGATCAAGTCGCCCTCCGAATTCGCAAAGATGCGCGTCGCCGGCGCGTGCGTCGCCGCCGTGCACCTTGCGGTCAAGGAGGCTGTTGAGCCGGGCATGACCACCGGGCAGCTCGATGCGTTGGCGGCGAAGGTGATCGAGGAGCACGGCTGTACGCCGAGCTTCCTCGGCTACTTCGGGTACCCGGCCTCGATCTGTGCGTCGCCGAACTCGGTGATCGTCCACGGGATTCCCGGCGACTACGTCCTCCAGGAGGGCGACCTCCTCTCCATCGACGTGGGCGCCATCTTCGAGGGATACCACGGGGATGCTGCGATCTCCTTTGGCATCGGCGATCTGTCACTCGAACGTGATCAGCTCCTCACGACCACCGAGGAGGCGATGTGGGTCGGGCTCGCCAAGGCCGTTCCGGGCAACCGGGTTGGCGACATCGGCGCCGCGGTCGCGGCGATCGGCGATGCCGCCGGCTACGGCGTGGTACGTGAGTACGTCGGGCACGGCATCGGGAAGCGCATGCATGAGGAACCCCAGGTCCCGAACCACGGGAAGTCCGGGAAGGGCCTCAAGCTGCGCACCGGCATGGCGCTGTGCATCGAGCCGATGTTCAACCTGGGGACCCACGAGACGGCGGTTCTCGATGACGAGTGGACCGTGGTGACCGCCGACGGCAGTACGTCCTGCCACTGGGAGCACACCATCGCCCTCACCGAGGACGGTCCCCAGGTGTTCACACTCCCCGATGGTGCCGAGACGAACCTCGACGCCCTCCTCGCCGCCCGCGCCCTCAGCTGACCAGCCGTGCCGCGTCGGAGGGGTCCACGCGGGTGATCCCTCGGATCTCATCGAACCCCTCGTCGGGGGAGACGATCGTCTCGATGCCGTACGCCTGGCAGGTCGCCACGTGGATGAGATCCCGGGCGGAGATGCCGGGATGGTCGAATGCCAACTCCGGGATGCGCCGCATCACCTCATCGGTGACCGCGAGGACGGGATCGAAGAGGTCGAGCGCCGCTTCGGCCATCGCCGCCCCCGTCTCCTGGTCCATTCGGTTGAACCGCTGGAAGATCTCTTGGATGACCTCGGCAGACGTCACCGCGTCGACCGCGCCCTCGGCGAGTCGGTCGAGGAGGGTGCGGCAGGGTTCGCGCAGCGGGTGCCGTACGCCGGCGGCGTACATGATCACACCGGTGTCGATGAAGACGCTCACGTGAGCTCTCCCCGCTCGATCTCATCCTTCATCCTCGTCCAGTCGGGGGCGGGGGCCTCGAGCGCGAAGAGGGAGTCCCGGGCGGCGAGTCGGTTCGTCCCGAGGGCACGGGTGTGGGCGTCGATCGCGTCGC
Source organism: uncultured Acidimicrobiia bacterium (assembly GCA_964600365.1). Classification (GTDB taxonomy): domain Bacteria; phylum Actinomycetota; class Acidimicrobiia; order Spongiisociales; family JAENVV01. Next base: position 7,307 of record CAZRJG010000073.1, on the reverse strand, counting down.
GAATCACTGCACCGACAGACTTGCGCTCCTCGAAGGCGAGGCGCTCGACGCGATCGCGCTGGGCGGGGGAGAGGAGCACCTGGGTGCGCTCAGTGAACATGTGCATACCATAACATGTATAGAAAGTGCCAACGTGCGCCGATTCGGTTGGGTTAGGCGAAACCCCGCACGTACACTGCCGCTCCCCGGCCGGGGCCTGTGTGTCCCGAGGCGACTCACGACCGTCGATCGAGCCGGAGGAACCACGTTCCGAAGGTCCCCGCACCATGTCCACGTTGGCGTGCGTCCGGTGGCCTCTGTAAGAGACCCGAGGTACCGACCATGAAGGTCCAGCCTTCCGTCAAGAAGATGTGTGACAACTGCCGGATCATCCGACGCCGACGGCGCGTCTGGGTGATCTGCTCGAACCCGCGGCACAAGCAGCGACAGGGGTAACAACGAATGGCACGTATCGCCGGCGTGGATCTGCCACGCGACAAGCGACTCGAGATCGCCCTGACCTACATCTACGGAGTAGGTCGCACCCGGGCCCTTGAGATCTCCGATGCGATCGGGATCGACCGGGGCACCAAGGTGCGCGACCTGACCGATGACGAGGTCACGAAGATCCGTCGATTCATCGACCAGAACTACGAGGTGGAGGGTGACCTCCGCCGTGAGGTGTCACAGAACACCCGGCGCAAGATGGAGATCGGCTCCTACCAGGGCCTCCGCCATCGCCGTGGCCTCCCCGTGCGCGGTCAGCGGACCCACACGAACGCCCGTACCCGGAAGGGCAAGGCCTCCCCGGTTGCCGGCAAGAAGAAGGTGACGAAGTAATGGCCGAGGGCAAGCAGCGCGTCCGCCGCCGCGAACGCAAGAACATCGCGCACGGCGTTGCGCACATCAAGGCGAGCTTCAACAACACGATCGTGACGATCTCCGACGTCCAGGGGAACTCCGTCGTGTGGACCTCCGGCGGCTCCGTCGGGTTCAAGGGGTCCCGCAAGTCGACCCCGTACGCCGCCCAGGTGGCTGCCGAAGAGGCAGCCCGTCGGGCCGGTGAGCACGGGATCCGGAAGCTCGACGTCATCGTGTCGGGCACCGGCTCGGGCCGCGACACCGCGGTCCGCACGCTCCAGAACATGGGGATGGAGATCACGGGCGTGAAGGACATCACCCCGATCCCCCACAACGGCTGCCGTCCCAAGAAGCGGAGGGGTTGAACCATGGCCCGCTACACCGGACCCACCTGCAAGGCGTGTCGTCGCGCCCGTACGCCGCTCTGCCAGTCGAAGCGCTGCGCCGCCGACACCCGCCCCTACCCCCCGGGCGAGCACGGCCGTGGTCGCATCCGTGAGAGCGACTACCTCGTGCAGCTGCGCGAGAAGCAGAAGCTCCGCTACATGTACGGCATCCTGGAGCGCCAGTTCCGTCGCTACTACAAGGAAGCCGCACGCCAGCGCGGCATCACCGGCGAAAACCTCCTGCGCCTGCTCGAGTCCCGCCTCGACAACGTCGTGTACCGCTCCACGCTCGCAGCGACGCGGCCCCAGGCCCGTCAGCTCGTGAACCACGGGCACTTCACGGTGAACGGCAAGAAGGTCGACATCCCGTCGTACCAGGTCCGCCCCGGCGACGTCGTGCAGCTCAGGGAGAACTCGAAGGACCTCCTCGTGGTCGAGCACTCGCTCGACACGGCCGATATCACGTCCCCCGAGTGGATCTCCGTGAACCGCGACGCCCGCACCATCACCGTCGTGGACCTCCCCAACCGGGAGCAGATCGACACGCCCATCCAAGAACAGCTCATCGTCGAGCTCTACTCCAAGTAAGGACCAGGAATGCTCATTGTCCAGCGTCCCCAGATCGAGGAGCAGCCGGTCGACGGCGACCGTCGGTCCCGATTCATCGTCGAACCGCTCGAGCCGGGCTTCGGCTACACCCTCGGCAACACCATGCGCCGTTCCCTGCTCTCGCGGGTGCCCGGTGCCGCGATCACCTCGGTGCGTATCGAGGGGGTCGACCACGAGTTCGACACCCTCGACGGCGTCGTCGAAGACATCGTCGACATCATCCTCAACCTCAAGCAGGTCGTGCTCCGGCTCGAGGAGCCGGACGCGTACACGCTCTACCTGTCGGCCAAGGGTTCCGGCGAGGTCACGGCATCCGACCTCAAGGTCCCTGCAGGCGTGGAGGTCGTGAACGGCGACCACCACATCGCAACCCTGTCGGGTGACGGTGCGTTCGAGATGGAGCTCTCCGTCGCCCCCGGCGTCGGCTACCGATCGGCCGGCCTCGCCGGCGAGCAGATCGGCGTGATCCCGATCGACGCGATCTTCTCCCCGGTGCGCCAGGTGGCCTACACCGTCGAGCCGACGCAGGTCGGGATGATGACCAACTACGACAAGCTGGTCATCGACGTCGAGACCGACGGCTCGCTCACCCCGGCCGAGGCCGTCTCCTCCGCGGGCAAGACGCTCCGCGAGCTGATGGGCCTCTTCGCCGACATGGGCGAGGGCATCGGCCTGGAGCTCGGCGACATCGAGGAGCCCGACTACGGGTCCCCCGACCTCGAGCTCCCCATCGAGGCGCTCGACCTCTCCGAGCGGCCCCGGAACTGCCTCCGCCGTGCCCAAATCGCCACGGTCGGCGAGCTCGTGCGCAAGACCCCGGATGACCTCCTCAACATCACCAACTTCGGGCAGAAGAGCCTCGAAGAGGTGAACGAGAAGCTCTCCGAGCTCGGGCTCCAGCTCACCGCTTCCGGCGAGGGGGGCATGTGATGCGTCCCGTCAAGGGAAAGCGGCTCGGGGGGTCCCCCTCCCACCAGAAGGCGATGCTCTCGAACCTCTCCGCCTCGCTCATCGAGCACGGGCAGATCACCACGACGGTGTCCAAGGCGAAGGTCTTGCGTCCGTTCGTCGAGAAGCTCATCACGAAGGCGAAGCACGGCACGCTCCATGATCGCCGAAACGTGCACAGGTACATCGACGACAAGGAAGTCGTGACCAAGTTGTTCGACGAGGTGGGTCCCCGCTTCGCCGATCGCAACGGCGGCTACACCCGCATTGTGAAGATCGGTCCCCGTCGCGGTGACAACACCGAGATGGCGATCATCGAACTCGTCGAGTAGCGAGCCCCACTCGCTGGCATCAGCAGCCAGGCATCAGTTGTCAGAGTGCCGGCCCTCCCGGGGGCCGGCACTGCTGTGTCCGCTCACTGCTGACGTCCGATCGCTGACCACCGGCGGCAGCCTTTAGGCTGCACCCCCATGCCCTCCTCCAGATTCATACGCTTCTCCCGGGCAGAGTGGGCATCGTTGCGCGCGTCGACGCCGATGACCCTCACCGAGGAGGACATCGATCGGGTCCGGGGCATCAACGAACAGCTGTCGATGGACGACGTGGAGGAGGTCTACCTCCCGGTCTCCCGGCTCCTGAACCTCTACGTCTCGGCGTCCCAGGGGCTCTACCGGGTCACGGACACGTTCTTGGGCAGGCCCAGCCACAAGGTGCCGTACATCGTTGCGGTGGCGGGCTCGGTGGCCGTGGGGAAGTCCACCACCTCCCGCCTGCTCCAGCAGCTCCTCTCCCGGTGGCCCGACCACCCGAGGGTCGAGCTGGTCGGGACCGACGGGTTCCTCCACCCCAATGAGGTGCTCGATGAACGAGGTCTCCTGTCGAAGAAGGGTTTCCCGGAGTCGTACGACACGGCTGCCCTGCTCGAGTTCCTCGAGGCCGTGAAGTCGGGGGTCGACGCGGTCGAGGTGCCGGTCTACTCCCACAACGCCTATGACATAGTCCCCGGCGAGCGACGGAGGGTCGAGCGCGCCGACATCGTGATCATCGAGGGCCTCAATGTCCTCCAACCGCCCAACGGGGACCGCCGGATGGTGTCAGATTTCATCGACTTCGGGATCTTCATGGACGTCGAGGAGCCCTCGGTTCGCAACTGGTACGTCGAACGGTTCTTCAAGCTCCGTGACTCCACGTTTCAGGACCCCGAGGCGTACTTCCATCGTTTCGCTGGGCTCAGCGACACCGAAGCACAGGAGGTCGCCGAGGACATCTGGGACACGATCAACGGGCCGAACCTGAGGAAGAACATCGCCCCGACCCGGGAGCGAGCCGACCTCATCCTCCGCAAGTCGGTCGGCCACACCATCGAAGAGGTGTTCTTGCGCCGCTTGTAGCTGCAGCGTTGTGTGGGGCGGGCAAGCCCGCCCGTTCGGTGGACCCGCCGTCGGCGGGTCCGTTGTGTGGGGCATCGCTTCGCTCGCCCGCTCTGTGGGCGGCCTGCGGCCGCCGCTTGGCGGATCCCCCCGGCACGGGGGGATGGGCCCCACGGCCCGAAAGGGACGTGGGAGGGGGGACGGGCGTCACCCACCCCCCTCCCGTTCGCTTCGCTCACGGGTCAGGTCCCCCCTGAAGGGGGGGGGCTGCTCTCCTTCGCCGAGCGTGTGCCGGATACCCTCCTCCCATGCTTCCCGACCTCTTGTTGCTGCTTGAGTCGCACTTGCCCTTTGATGAGAAGGAGGCGCGTGACCTGGCGCTCATCCTCGAGGTGGCGCGGCGCGACGGGGAGGCGGCGCGGTCGCGAGGCCACTTCACCCCGGGGCACGTCACGGCGTCTGCGTTCGTGACGAACGGGGAAGGGGTCCTGCTCATCCACCATGATCGGCTCGGCAGGTGGCTGCAGCCGGGCGGCCACGTGGAGCCCGAGGACCCGGACCTGCGTGCCGCCGCGGCCCGCGAGGTGGAGGAGGAGACCGGGCTCCACTCCCTCGAGTCCCTCGGACTGCTCGACGTCGACGTGCATGAGATCCCGGCGGCCCGTGGGGAGCCACACCACCTCCACCTCGACGTGCGGTGGGCGTTTCGAGCCGGCGGCCGACCGAAGGCCGGTGACGGTGTCTCCGCTGCCCGCTGGGCTGCGCTCGACGAACTCGAGGGGCTCGGCGCCGATGGGAGCGTGCTCCGGGGCGCAGCGAAGTTGCTCGGCGGTGAGCGGTCGTAGGCTGGCGTCGACATGGACCGCATCCTCCGCAACGCCCTTGGCGCCCTGAGGCTCGACCGCCAGACGTATGTGCGGCTCTTCCTCGACGACTACGCCACCGCCGACGCCGTGCTCATCGTGGTGGCGATCTCGGTGGCCCGACTCGTTGCGGCGCTCGTCCTCGGGAACCTCGTGGTGCTCGGCCTCATCCAGGGTCTCATCCAGATCACGATCAACGAGCTCATCCGCTGGATGGTGGCCGCGCTCCTCATGTGGCTCGTCTCCACGAAGCTGCTGGGCGGTGTCGGGCGCATCCCGGCGGCGGTCGGCCTCGTCGGATACGCCTACCTCCCGTTCGTGTTCGCGCCGATCGTGCGACTTGTCCTCGGGCTCGTCGGCCTCGATGACTTCGGCGTCTTCGTCGAGGTGGGCGCATCGTTGTGGATGGGGCTCGGCCTCGTGGTGGTGGGCCAGGCGCTCTTCGATCTCCCTCGCGACCGCGCAGCCATGGCTTCGATCCTCAGCGTCGTCGGTTGGTGGCTCGTCACGGCCCTCCTCGGCTTCTGACCGTCCACGCGGCCCCGGGCGGTCGCGTACGCTCGCGGGACATGCCCCACTTCCGGCTCATCATCTCGTATGACGGGACGGGCTTCCACGGCTACGCCAAACAGCCCGGCCTCCGTACCGTCCAGGGCGAGCTCGAGCGCGCGCTCATCCAGGTCGGCGGGTCGGCGGAGACCGTCGTCGCAGGCCGCACCGACGCGGGCGTCCACGCCCGGGCGCAGGTGGTGGGCGCCACCCTCGCCCGCAACGTGAAGGCGGCGCGCCTCCACAACGCGCTCGATCGGCTCCTCCCCGACGACATCGGCATCAAGGAGGTCCTCGAGGAGGAGCCGACGTTCAACGCCCGCTTCGACGCCGTTGCCCGCTCGTATCGGTACTTCGTCCTCCAGACGAGGTGGCACGACCCGTTCCGGCGCAACACCCACTGGCAGGTCGATGCCCAACTCGACCTCGACGCCATGAACGAAGGAGCGAGGCACCTGGTGGGGGAGCACGACTTCGCCTCGTTCTGTCGCTCCGCCGAGGGCCGAACCACGATCAGGGAGATCTTCTCGGCCGAGTGGAAGACGGATGCGCCGAGAGTCGTGCGATTCGACGTGAGCGGCGCAGCGTTCTGCCACCAGATGGTTCGGTCGATGGTGGCCGTCCTCGTGAACGTGGGGACGGGCAAGCTGTCCCCGCAAGAGGTCGCGGAGATCAGGGGCGCCAAGGACCGGCGTGCTGCCCGCGGGGCCGCCCCGCCCCAAGGCCTCTACTTGTGGAGCGTCTCGTACTGACCGACTCCGTTCGCGAGTTGCCATTGCTGTTCGATCGCCCGTACCATGCTGCGCCGCGTGAGCCACGCGCTCGTGCCCTTCCCACGAAGTCCCTCCGTGCGGACGCCTGCCCCGTTGCGTTCGCTGCACTGCAAGGAAATACGGTGAAGCTCCAGAAGACCTACACCCCGAAGCCGGCCGACGTCGAGCGCTCGTGGTTCGTCGTGGACGCCGACGGCGTCCCGCTCGGCCGCCTCGCGAGCGAGGTTGCCTCGCTGCTGCGCGGGAAGCACAAGCCCGCCTTCGCGCCTCATGTCGATATGGGCGACCACGTGATCGTCGTGAACGCCGACAAGGTCGCCGTGACGTCTGGCAAGAGCAAGTCCAAGATCTACTACCGCCACTCCGGCTACCCGGGCGGCCTCAAGGAGGAGTCGTTCGAGCGGCTCCGTGAGCGTCGTCCCGCGGCCATCGTGGAGCGTGCGGTGAAGGGGATGCTCCCCAAGAATCGCCTCGGTCGCCAGATCGGCAAGAAGCTCAAGGTCTACGCCGGTGGTGAACACCCCCACGAGGCCCAGAAGCCCCAGCCGTACGCGCTCGGATCCAAGAAGCTGGAGAACTGATGCCCAAGCCACTCGTCCAGGCCACCGGTCGCCGCAAGTCGTCCCGTGCCCGTGTCCGCCTCTACTCGGGCACCGGTCGCGTGCTCATCAACGATCGTCCCCTCGAGGACTTCTTCCCGAACATGGCCCAGCGCATCCGCGTCCTCGAGCCGCTCCGCGCCGCTGAGATCGGTGGCCAGTACGACATCCTCGTCAAGGCCGAGGGTGGTGGCACCACCGGCCAGGCAGACTCGATCCGCCTCGGCATCGCCAGGGCGCTCATCGAGTTGGACCCCGAGCTCCGGCCCACGCTGAAGGCCGCCGGCTTCCTCACCCGCGACTCCCGCAAGGTGGAGCGGAAGAAGTACGGCCTCCGCAAGGCCCGCCGGGCCCCGCAGTACACCAAGCG
>CAZRJG010000072.1:3357-11083 GCA_964600365.1 uncultured Acidimicrobiia bacterium | reverse complement strand
GCAGGAAGTGCATCTCGATCTTGATCGTGCCGTCGCCCTTGCACGCCTCGCAGCGGCCACCACTCACGTTGAACGAGAAGCGCCCCGGCTTGTACCCCCGGGTCTTCGACTCATTCGTCGCCGCAAACAGCGCCCGGATCTTGTCGAACACGCCGGTGTAGGTGGCCGGGTTCGACCTGGGCGTCCGCCCGATCGGGGACTGGTCGATGTTGATCACCTTGTCGATGAGGTCGATGCCCTCCATGCGCTTGTGCCGGCCCGGCACCACGCGGCTCCTCGCGATCTTGGCGTGGAGGCCCTTTGAGAGGATCCCTTCGACGAGCGACGACTTTCCGGAGCCCGATACGCCCGTCACGGCGATGAAGCGGCCCAGCGGGAAGGCAACGTCGATGCCGTCGAGGTTGTTCTCGGTGGCACCGACGATCGAAATGGCTTCACCGCTGCCCGTGCGCCGCCCCGTGGGCACTTCGATCCGGCGACGCCCGGAGAGGTAGTCGCCGGTGAGCGATCCGGGTGCCTCGGCGATCGCCGAGGGAGGACCCGACGCGACGATCTCGCCACCGTGCTCCCCGGCGCCCGGTCCGATGTCCACGACGTGGTCGGCGACCCGAATGGTGTCCTCGTCGTGCTCCACGACGATGAGCGTGTTGCCGAGGTCACGCAGGCGGATGAGCGTCTCGATCAGGCGCTGGTTGTCCCGTTGGTGGAGGCCGATGCTCGGCTCGTCGAGGATGTAGAGCACTCCCACGAGTCCGCTCCCGATCTGGGTCGCGAGGCGGATGCGCTGTGCCTCACCTCCCGAGAGGGAAGCGGCACCGCGCGAGAGCGTGAGGTAGGAGAGGCCAACATCGAGGAGGAACCTGAGGCGCTCGAGCACCTCTTTCATGACCTGCTCGGCGATCGCCATGTCGCGGTCGTCGAGCTCGAGGCCGCCCAGCAGCGCATGGGCCTTGTCGAGCGGCAGCGACTCCAACTCGTGGAGCGTGTGCCCGCCAACCGTGACGGCCCTGGCGACCGGGTTGAGCCGGGCGCCGCCACACGCGTCGCAGGGCACCTCGCGCATGAACTCCTGGTAGTACTCCCGCGCTCCCTCCGACTCGGAGTCCTCGTGGCGCCGCCGCACGAAGGGGACCACGCCCTCGTAGGTGGTCTGGTACGTCCGGCGCCGACCGAAACGGTTCGTGTAGGAGACCCGGATCGAGAGGTTGCCAGTGCCGTGGAGCAACTGATGGCGGATGTCGTCGGGGAGGTCCTCAAAGGGGGCGTCGATGTCGAAGCCCACCTCCTCCGACAGCCCGACGAGGAGTCTCTGGAAGTACTTGCCCCGGTGGCCCGCCCACGGGGCGATGGCGCCGTCGGCGATCGATCGCTCGGGGTCGGGGACGAGGAGCGCGGGATCGACCTGGAAGCGGGTCCCGATGCCCGAGCACTCTTGGCACGCTCCGTAGGGCGAGTTGAACGAGAAGCTGCGGGGCTGGAGCTCCTGGAACGAGGCGTGACCGTTGGGGCAGGCGAACGCCTGCGAATACCGGTGCTCGGGCCCCTCGGCGGTGGCCACGAGGACGATGCCCTCAGAGAGCCGGAGTGCGGTCTCGAGCGACTCGGCGAGCCGCTGCTGGATGCCGTCGCGCCGCACGAGGCGATCAACCACGACCTCGATCGTGTGCGTGTAGTAGCGATCGAGCTTGATCTCCTCGGCCAAGTCGCGCACCTCGCCATCGATCCTCGCCCGGGCAAAGCCCTCCTGGTGGAGATCGGCGAGGAACTGCTCGTACTCCCCCTTTCGACCCTCCACCACGGGGGCGAGGAGTTGGAATCGGGTGTCCTCGGGGAGGTGCATGATCTGGTCGGCGATCTGCTGGGGCGTCTGCTTGGCCACCACCGAGCCGCACTCGGGGCAGTGGGGCACGCCGATGCGGGCGTAGAGAAGCCGTAGGTAGTCGTGGATCTCGGTGACGGTGCCGACCGTGGAGCGGGGGTTGCGCGACGCCGTCTTCTGGTCGATGGAGATCGCCGGCGAGAGCCCGTCGATGTGGTCGACGTTTGGCTTCTCCATTTGGCCGAGGAACTGGCGGGCGTAGGCCGAGAGCGACTCGACGTACCGACGCTGCCCCTCTGCGTAGATGGTGTCGAAGGCGAGGGAGGACTTGCCCGACCCAGAGAGCCCGGTGAAGACGATGAGTCGGTCCCGAGGGAGGCTGAGGTCGATGTCCTTCAGGTTGTGCTCGCGGGCACCTCGCACGACGATCGCATCAGCTGACATGGGAGCGCGAGTGTAGGGCAGATCGGGCGTTCCCCGGTCGAACGCCTGTTCGATTGCGGGTTCCTACACCCCGGCTTGGTCGCGCAGATCGCGACGGAGCTCGTTGATCTCGTCACGCAACCGTGCGGCGTACTCGAAGCGGAGGTCGGTGGCAGCCTCGCGCATCTCCTCCTCGAGGGACAGGATGAGCCGTTCGAGGTCGTCTCCCTCGAGTTGCAGCGGCTCCCGCCGGACCTCCCGGCCGCGTCGGGCGGGGCCCTTCGTGTCGGACTGGACGAGCTCGAGGATGTCGCTCACCTGCTTTCGGATCGTCTGGGGGTCGATGCCGTGCTCGGTGTTGTACGCACGCTGGATCTCCCGGCGTCGATTCGTCTCCCCGATCGCGAAGCGCATCGAGTCGGTGATGTCATCGGCGTACATGAGCACCTGACCGTTCACGTTCCGGGCGGCGCGACCGATCGTCTGGATGAGCGACGTGGACGAACGGAGGAACCCCTCCTTGTCGGCGTCGAGAATGGCCACGAGTCCCACCTCGGGGAGGTCGAGTCCCTCACGGAGGAGATTGATGCCCACGAGGCAGTCGAACTCCCCCATCCGTAGTTCGCGGAGGATCTGCACACGTTCGAGGGTGTCGATCTCGGAGTGGAGGTAGCGGGCCCGCACGCCCATCTCCAACAGGTACTCGGTGAGGTCCTCGGCCATCTTCTTGGTGAGGGTGGTGACGAGGACGCGCTCGTCGGCCTCGGCGCGCTCACGGATCTCGTCGAGGAGGTCATCGATCTGGCCCTTCGTGGGGCGCACGACGATCTCGGGGTCGATGAGGCCCGTAGGACGAATGATCTGTTCGACCATGTTCGTGGAGTGATCGCGTTCGAACGGCCCCGGCGTCGCGGACACGAACACGACCTGCCCGGCCTTTCCGAGCCACTCGTCGAAGTTGAGGGGCCGGTTGTCCATCGCCGACGGGAGCCGGAAACCGTGCTCCACCAGTACGTCCTTGCGCGACTTGTCACCTGCGTACTGCCCACCGAGCTGGGGCACGGTGACGTGGGACTCGTCGATGATCGTGAGGTAGTTGTCCGGGAAGTAGTCGAGCAGGGTGTACGGCGGCTCCCCCGGCTCCCTGCCGTCGAGGTAGCGGGAGTAGTTCTCGATGCCGTTGCAGTATCCGAGCTCACGCATCATCTCGAGGTCGTAGGAGGTGCGCATCCGGAGCCGTTGGGCCTCGAGGAGCTTGTCCTTCTCCTCGAGTGCCGCGAGACGCTCCTCCAACTCCCCCTCGATCGCCTCGATGGCGCGCAGGAGCCGCTCCTTGCTCGTCACGTAGTGGCTCGCCGGGTACACGAAGGCCTCGTCGAGTTCCTCGAGGACCTCGCCGGTGAGCGGGTTGAGTCGGGTGATCCGCTCGACCTCGTCACCCCAGTACTCGATCCGAAGCACCGTCTCGTCGTAGGCGGGGAAGACCTCGAGGGTGTCACCCTTCGCGCGGAATGCCCCTCGGATGAGGTGCATGTCGTTGCGGTCGTACTGGATGTCGACCAGGCGGCGCTTCGCCTCGGCCATCGGGTACTCGACGCCACGTACGAGGCGTAGCAACTGCCCCTCGTACTGGTCGGGTGAGCCGAGCCCGTATATCGCCGACACCGACGCGACGATGATGACGTCGTCCCTGGTGAGCAGCCCCGAGGTCGCGGAGTGCCGCAGCCGGTCGATCTCGTCGTTGACGGAGGAGTCCTTCTCGATGTAGGTGTCGCTGGAGGGGATGTACGCCTCCGGCTGGTAGTAGTCGTAGTAGGAGACGAAGTACTCGACCCGGTTCTCCGGGAAGAACTGCCGGAACTCGTTCGCGAGCTGGGCTGCGAGCGCCTTGTTCGGTGCGAGGACGATGGCGGGCCGCTGGGTCTGCTCGATCAGCCAGGCCACGGTGGCCGACTTCCCGGAGCCGGTGATGCCCATGAGCGTCTGGAAGCGCTCGCCGCCGAGGACACCGTCGACGAGGGAGGCGATCGCCGACGGCTGGTCACCCGCCGGGTTGAAGTCGGAGTGGACGCGGAACTCGACCATCATCGCACGCTACCCATCCCCCACCGGGTAGCAGCGACGGGGCCATCCTCACGCTCCCGTAGGCTGGCCTTCGATGCCCGGTACCCCGGGCACGACCCGACAGACAGTGAGGTGAGGCGAGATGAGTGGAACGCGTGTGATCGTGACCGGTGCGAGCAGCGGGCTCGGTGTCCACATCGTGTCGCACCTCGTCAACTCCGGCGCCCGGGTCCTCGCCGTCGCGCGGCGCGAGGACCGCCTGGCCCGACTCGCCGGCGACCTCTCGGGAGCGCCCGGCGAGGTGGTCACCATGCGAGCCGACGTCACCGACGCCTCCGACACCCTCCGGATGGCCGCCCAGGCGGTGGACGCCTTCGGTGGAATCGACGCGCTCGTGAACAACGCCGGGATGGAGGTGCAGGGCGCCATCGACGAACTCGATCCCTCGGATTTCGAGGCGATGCTCTCGACGAATGTGGTCGGCCCGTACCTGTGCATCCGCGCCGTGCTGCCCCACATGCGGGAGGGCGGGGGGTCGATCGTGAACCTGGGTTCGACGATCGTGTCGCGGGCTCCCCGCAATCGGTTCGGGTACGTGGCCTCGAAGGGCGCCGTCGAGGCCATGGGGCGGGCGCTCGCCGGGGATCTCGGTGATGCCCGTATCCGGGTGAACACGATTCGCCCGGGACTCGTCCCGTCCGAGTTGCGGGGACGCAGCGAGGAGGAGGAGGCCGCCACGTTCGGCGAATGGGTGCCTGCACTCCAGGCGCTCGATGCCGTCGGACGGGGGGTCGACATCGCCACCGCCGTGGCCTTCTTGGTCTCCGACGATGCTGAGTGGATCACCGGCACCGTCATCGACGTGGACGGCGGGTACGCGCTCGGGCTCCGGCGCTAACGAGCCGCCGTCGATCGCGCCTCAGGCGGACTCCTTCGCCACCCGGTCCTGGATCTCCTCCCAGAGCCCATCCACGACGGCATCGAGCGCGGCGCGGTCGCCCTCGTTGGGCACCCGCCAGGTCGCGACGGCCCGCCACTCCTCGTGGGTCGGCTGTGATCGGATGCGCGCATCGATCTCGGGATCGGTCAGCCCTCGGTCGAGGAGTCGTCTGCGCCGCGCGTCCTCGGGTGCCTCCACCACCACCACCGGCCACCCCGGGTCGATCCACGGCGCCAGGACCGGGATCTCGACGACCACGACCTCTGCTTCGGCGGCGTCCAGGCGTTCGGCGAGGAGTGCTGCGATGGCGGGGTGCGTGAGCGCTTCGAGCGCCACGAGCTCCTCCTCGTCACCAAAGACCACCTCGCCGAGGGCCCTCCGGTCGATCATCCCGTCCACCACGACACCCGGCCACCGTCGGGTGACTGCGTCGTAGGCGGCGCCGCCCGGGAGGAGCACCTCGTGGCCGAGGCGATCGGCCTCCACGATCGCTGCCCCACGCGAGGCGAGGAGCCCGGCGACCGTGGACTTCCCACTCCCGATCCCACCCGAGAGCACGACCACGACGCGACTCAGGTGTACTCCTCCATCACGCCCCACAGGACGTCCTTCATGGAGGCGATGCCGACCAGTTCGTCTCCCTGGGTGATCGGGAGATGGCGGTACCCAACGGCGAGCATCCAGGCTGCGGCATCGTCCACCTTCACCTCGACGTCGATCGTGTCCGGATCGGGGGTCATCCAGCGCTCCACCGGCTCGGCATCGGTGTCGCCGCTGTCCGCTGCGGCGCGAACCACGTCGCGCTCGGTGAAGATGCCGACCATGTCGCCGTCCTTGTAGACGGCGAGGGAGCCGATGCCGAGGTCCACCATCATCTTGGCGGCCGCGGCCACCGTCGTGGAGGGTGCACAGCCGGCCGGCGTGCCCTGCACGAGTTCTCGTACCTGCATGTGGCCCTCCTGGGTCGCGTGGGGCGAATGGTACTCAGATCGCCCACGACCCTTGGACGCGTGTGGGGCCCCTCCACCGGAGGGGCCCCACAAGGTCGTCGGTAGGTTGCGTCAGCGCTGGCCGATACCGCGTTCCTTGAGCTCCTGGAGGATGGCCTCGAGTGAGGCATCACCGGCGAAGGCCGGCTCGCTCTCCTTCTCCTTGTCCTCCTCGCGCTCGAACTCGCGGGTGCGGGGGGCCTTCCGGCGGCGGGGACGATCGTCGTCGCCACCACGGTCGGGACGGGGGCCACGACCGCCACCACCGCCACCACCAGCACCACCGCCGCTGCCGCTGCGCGGCTCGGACGGACGCTCCTGGTAGCCAGGCAGGGCCTGCTTGATCGAGAGTGAGACACGACGGCGCTCGCCATCCATCTCGGTGATCTTCACCTTGACGATCTGGCCGAGCGAGAGCTCGAGTTCGGGCGACTCGACTCGATGCATGGCGATTTCGGAGACGTGCACGAGGCCCTCGACTCCGTCGCCCACGGTGACGAAGGCGCCGAACGGCACTGTCTTGGTGACCGAGCCCTCAACCACGGCGCCGACCTCGTTCGCCTCGGCGAACTCTTCCCACGGGTCCTTCTGCGTCTGCTTGATCGACAGCGAGATCCGTTCCCGGTCCCGGTCGACCTCGAGCACCTTGACGGTGACCTTGTCGCCAACCTTCACGACCTCGGAGGGGTGGTTGACGTGCTGGTACGAGAGCTCGGAGACGTGGACGAGGCCGTCCATGCCGCCGAGATCCACGAATGCGCCGAAGTTGACGACAGAGGAGACGACGCCCTCGGCAACGTTGCCCTCGGCGAGGTCGTCGAGGAACGCCTGGCGCTGCTCGGCCTGCTCCTCCTCGAGGTACGCACGGCGGGAGAGCACGACGTTGTTCCGGTTGCGATCGATCTCGATGACCTTCGCCTCGATCGTCTCACCGATGTACGGATCGAGGTCTCGGACCCTGCGGAGCTCCACCAGCGAGGCGGGAAGGAAGCCCCGGAGGCCGATGTCCACGATGAGGCCACCCTTGACGACCTCGATGACCGGACCGGAGACCGTTTCCTTGGCGGCGGCAACCTGCTCGATGCGACCCCACGCACGCTCATACTGGGCGCGCTTCTTGGAGAGGACGAGACGTCCCTCCTCGTCCTCCTTGTCGAGGACGAGCGCCTCGATTTCCTCGCCCACGCTGACGACGGTGGAGGGATCGACGGCCTTGCGGATGGAGAGTTCGTTGAGGGGGATCACACCCTCGGACTTGAACCCGATGTCCACGAGGACCTCGTCCCGCCCGATGGCGACGACGTGGCCCTTCACGATGTCTCCTTCTTCGAAGTCAAGCATCGTCATGTTGAGCGCGGCTTCGAAGTCGATGTCGTCCGGTAGCGCGCTGAGGTCCTGGGCCTCGATCGCCGGCTTCAGGGCCGGGGGCTCGAATGGGACCTCTTCGGCGGGCTCCTCGGCTGCCTTTGGCTCGGAGGGCGCTTCTTCGGC
>CAZRJG010000072.1:0-3257 GCA_964600365.1 uncultured Acidimicrobiia bacterium | reverse complement strand
GGGCTTCGGTCACGTCGGCGGTCTCGACGGTGTCCTCTTCGGACACCGGGGTGGCGTCGGCCTCAGGGGCCTCTGCCTCGGCGACGACCGTATCGGTCTCCGCCGTCTCAGGCGCTGCGTCTTCCAGCGCGGGGTCGTGTTCAGACATAGTGGTGTGGGTTACCTCCGGGGGGAACTCCCAGTGGCGCGCCAAAGGCTGCACCGTGGGGCGGCAGCACCATACCACCGGCCCGCCCGATATCACAGGTCGTTACTTGGCCGCGTCGAGGTTCTCGCCGGACGCGACGTCGACCACGAGGGGGACATCGAGCGAGATCACGCCCTCCATCGCCGACCGCAGCGTGTCGGCCGAGTCCTCCACTTCGGCCTCCGGGCACTCGGCGACGAGTTCGTCGTGGATCTGGAGGAGCACCACGGCTCCGGTCCCGGCGAGGGCTCGGTCCACTTCCACCATGGCGAGCTTGATGATGTCGGCCGCACTGCCCTGGAGAGGGGCGTTGAGCGCCATGCGCTCGCCCATCTGACGCACCCGGAAGTTGTCGGAACGAAGTTCGGGAAGGTAACGCCGGCGGCCGAACATCGTCTCCGTGTACCCCCGCCGCTTTGCCTCCTCGACGGCTTCGTGGAGGAACGCCTGGACGGACGGGAACTGCCCGAAGTAGGCGTCTATGAGCTCCTGGGCCTCTCCGCGGGGGACCTCGAGCCGCTCGGCGAGTCCGTACGCCTCCATGCCGTACAGCAGGCCGAAGTTCACCGCCTTCGCACGGTTGCGCATGGGACCGGTCACCTCGTCGAGCGGGACCCCGTTCACCCGGGATGCCGTCGCTGCGTGGATGTCCTGGCCGCCCCGGAAGGCCTCCACGAGGCCGGCGTCGCCGCTCATGTGTGCGAGCAGGCGGAGCTCGATCTGGGAGTAGTCGGCGACCACGAAGCGATGCCCGTCCCGAGGCACGAAGGCACGCCGTACCGTGCGTCCGGTCTCCGAACGGATCGGAATGTTCTGGAGGTTCGGGTTGTCCGAACTGAGGCGGCCGGTGGCCGAGCCCATCTGGTTGTACGTCGTGTGGATGCGGCCGTCCGCTGCGATGAGCGGCAGATACCCCTCGACGTATGTCCCCCGGAGCTTCTCGAGCTCCCTGTAGCGGAGCAGCTTCTCGACGATCGGGTGCTGTCCCTCGAGCTTGGCGAGCACTGAAGCGTCGGTGGATGGAGCGCCTTTCGCCGTCTTCTTGAGGATCGGGAGCTCGAACTTGTCGAAGAGGATCTCCCGCAACTGGTTCGTGGAGTTCACGTTGAAGGGGCCACCGGCGAGTTCGTGGATATCGGACTCGAGCTCGCCGAGCTCGGCCCTGAGGCGATCGCCGAGGTCCTCGAGGTAGGGCCGGTCGATGGCGATGCCCTCGTGCTCCATCCCCGCGAGGATCGGGATCAGTGGGAGCTCGATGGTCCCCAGCACGTCCGCCTCGTCCTGGTCGGCCAGTTGGGAGGCGAACTCCCCTGCCAGACGCCGGATGGCGACGGTCTCCCGCGCCGCAGCGTCGAGGTCGGGGCCGTCGCCGAAGTCGAGCATTCCCTGGTCCCCGCCGTCTCGCTCCTCGGCAGGTGTGAGTTCGATCCGCAGGTGGCGGGCGACGAGGTCACGCAGGTCATAGCTGCGTGTCGCGGGGTTGAGCACGTATGCGGCAAGGGCGGTGTCCATGCCGACGCCCTCGATGGCCACGCCGAGGTCGAGCAGGTGGCGCACGACCGGCTTGAGGTGGTGGCCAACGAACGCTGCGTCGTGGTCGCCGAGGAGATCGGACACGTCCCCGAGGAGTTCCACCGGCATGAACACCGGCTCGTCCTCGCCGGCGGGAAGGGCGAACAGCCCGACGAGGTCGCCGAGGTCCCACACGGGGTGGAGCACGCAGCCCGGTTCGGAGAGCGCCGCTGCGATGGCATTCGCGTCGCGCGCCGTCGTGTACGAGGCCTCGATCGTGTCCGCCGTATGGTCGAGGTCGGGGTGGAGCGCTCGTAGGTCGTCCCAGATGCTGTGGAACTCGAGCGACTCGACGAGCTCCGTCATCGCTTCCTCGTCCCAGTCGGTCCAGGTGAGCCCGTCAGGGCCCGGGACCGGGCGATCGGTGACGATGCGCATGAGGTGCCGGTTGCGAAAGGCGGCCTCACGATGCTCGGCGAGGTTCTCCCGCAACTTCGGCGTGCACTCGTCGAGGTGCTCGTAGATGCCCTCGAGCGATCCGTACTCGATGAGGAGCTTCGCCGCGGTCTTCTCCCCCACCCCGGGGACCCCCGGCAGGTTGTCCGAGGTGTCGCCCCGGAGCGCAGCGAACTCGAGGTACCGCTCGGGCGGCAGCCCGTACTTCTGCTCGATCCACGCCGGGTCGGCGAGCACCGACTCGCTGATGCCTTTCACGGGGTAGAGGACCCGCACCCGCTCGTCGACGAGTTGGTAGGAGTCGCGGTCCCCGGTGACGATGAGCACGTCCCACCCCTCCCCCTCTGCCCGGGCGGCGAGGGACCCGAGGAGGTCGTCGGCTTCGAAGTCGGGATCACTCACCTGGGTGACGCCCATGGCGTCGAGGAACGCCCTGATGAGGGGGACCTGACTCTTGAAGATGTCGGGCGTCGGCTTCCGCTGCGCCTTGTACTCGGGGTACTCCTGCTTGCGGAACGTGTCCCGCGACTCGTCCCACGCAACGGCCAGTCGGTCGATGTCGTGGTCGGCGAGGAGGCGGACGAGCATCCGGGCGAATCCGAACGCAGCGTTCGTCACCTGGCCCGACGAGGTTTGGAGCGTGTCCGGGAGCGCATAGAACGCCCGGTAGGCGATGGAGTGGCCGTCGATGAGTGCGAGCGTGGGCATCGGGTGCGAGGGTACCCCTCAGCGACTGAGCTTCTCGATGACCTTCTCGAGGTCTGCTTCCCGGGTGGCGATGCGGGCCCGGGTCTTGGCCAACGCCCTCTCGAATCGGGACACGTCGGCCTTGATCTCAGCGAAGTAGGCACGGTCGTCGGCATTCCCGACGATCGCATCGCGCTTTCCGTCGTCATGGAGCGAGCGGTGCTCAGCGATCTCTGCTTCGAGCCTCGCGAGATCGCGTCGCAACCCGTCGATCTCGTCGCGGATGCGGAACGCCTTGTTCTCGAGTCGGCCCATGCGAGCGAAACGTCCCTCGTCGCCTACGATGTCGTCCCCCACACGGGGCACGCCGGGATGGCGGAATGGTAGACGCGACAGACTCAAAATCTGTTGTCCG
>CAZRJG010000071.1:0-11209 GCA_964600365.1 uncultured Acidimicrobiia bacterium | reverse complement strand
TGTACTGCGGCATCTGCGTCGAGGTCTGCCCCTTCGACGCCCTCTTCTGGAGCCCCGAGTACGAGTACTCGGAGTACGAGATGGGTGACCTCCTCCACGCCAAGGACAAGCTCCAGGACTGGATGGAGACCGTTCCCGAGCAGCCGGCATTGGAGTCCTGATGGATCTCTCCCTCGCCACCAACTGGGTCTTCCTCGCCTTCGCCCTGGCGGCGATCGGCGGTGCGTGCTTCGTGGTGCTCAGCCGCAACCTCATCCACGCCGCCCTCGGCCTCGTGGCGACGCTCGTCGCATCGGCCGCCCTCTTCCTCCTGCTCGGCGCGGAGTTCGTGGGCTGGGTGCTCATCCTCGTCTACGTCGGCGCGGTGATCGTGCTGTTCCTCTTCGGGATCATGATCACCCGGGCGCCCATCGGCCGCGAGGTCTCGCTCGACAATGAGCGACGGGGCTTCGCCGCCATCACCGCCCTCATCCTGTTCGCCACGCTCAGCTGGGCGAGCATCACTGCCTTCGGCGACAGCACCCTCGAGGGGATCGGCACGGCGACGAGCACCGACACCATCTCGATTGCCATCTTCGGGCGGTTCGTGATCCCGTTCGAGCTGATCTCGTTCGTCCTGCTCGCTGCCCTCATCGGCGGCATCGTGCTGGCCCGACGTGACCTCACACCCGCCGAGGATGAAGGGAGTTCCATATGAGCCTCACCCTGATCGGCATGGTGTTGGGCGTCGCCATCATCGTGGCGGTGCTCGTCGCAACGGCGTTCACCCTCGTGGCCGTCCTCGACAAGGATGGCGACGAATGACGCTGGTCCAGTACCTCCTGCTCTCCTCGGCGCTCTTCTCGATCGGCGTCTACGGCCTGCTCGCCCGCCGCAATGCGGTGATGGTCCTGCTCTCGATCGAACTCATGCTCAACGCCGTGAACATCAACCTCATCGCCTTCGAGGCATGGGTGCGTGACGCGCTCGCCACGGGCCAGGTCTTCACGATCTTCATGATCACGATCGCCGCCGCCGAGGTCGGTATCGGCCTCGCCATCGTGCTCCTCGTCTTCCGCAGCCGGGAGACCGCCAACATCGACGACTTCAACCTGATGCGGGGCTGACGTGCTGGCGAACCTCTCCACCGTCCTGTTCCGCTTCGCCGAAGAAGGCGAGAAGGTCCCGACCTCCGCCAACATCACCTCGGGCTGGGCGGTCGAAAACGCGTGGATCATCCTCGTCCTCCCGTTCGTCGCCGCAGGGCTCATCGCCCTGCTCGGCGGCAACAACGAGAAGTGGGGACACCGACTCGCCCTCGGCACCATGGGGTACGTCTTCCTCCACTCCGCCTGGATCTTCTTCCTCCAGGTGACCGAGGGCGTGCTCTACGAGAAGAGCATCGTGATCGCCGAGATCGGCTCCGGGTGGGTGCTCGAGTGGGGATGGATCGTCGACGGCCTCTCGTCGATGATGTACTTCGTGGTGGGCACGGTGTCGCTGCTCGTGTTCACGTACGCGAAGGGGTACATGAAGGGCGAGATCCGGTACGCCGGGTTCTTCAGCGCCTTCACGATGTTCGCCGGCGCCATGCTCGTGCTCGTCGCCTCACCGAACCTCGCCCAGCTCATCGTCGGCTGGGAGCTCGTCGGCGTTGCCTCGTACCTCCTCATCGGGCACTACTGGGAGGACAAGGAGAACTCGAGCGCCGGCATGAAGGCGTTCTTCACCAACAAGGTCGCCGACGTCGGCCTCATCATCGGTGCGATCACCCTCGGCATGGCCGTGGGCACCTTCCGGATCTCCGACATCCTCTACGCCGCGACCCACGAGTCCGAGACGCTCGGTGCGGTCGCCGTGGGCGGAGCGATCCTGCTGTTCATCGGCGCGATGGGGAAGTCGGCGCAGTTCCCCCTCCATGTCTGGCTCCCCGACGCGATGGCCGGCCCCACCCCGGTCTCGGCGCTCATGCACGCGGCGACGATGGTGACCGCCGGCGTGTACCTCCTCGGCAGGATGTTCCCCTTCTACGAGGCGATGGCTGGCCCCGAGGCCCAGCAGTACGTGATGTGGATCGGC
Organism: uncultured Acidimicrobiia bacterium; assembly: GCA_964600365.1. Classification (GTDB taxonomy): domain Bacteria; phylum Actinomycetota; class Acidimicrobiia; order Spongiisociales; family JAENVV01. The sequence continues at coordinate 9,151 of CAZRJG010000071.1, read as the reverse complement.
GCCATCACCCTCGTGCTCACCGGCTTGCTCGCCCTCGTCCAGCGCGACATCAAGAAGGTGCTCGCCTACTCGACGCTCTCCCAGCTCGGCTACATGGTCACCGCCCTCGGGGCCGGTGCCTACACCGCCGGCTTGTTCCACCTCTTCACCCACGCGTTCTTCAAGGCGTTGCTCTTCCTCGGTGCGGGTTCGACGATCCACGCCGTGCACTCCAACGACATGCATGACATGGGTGGGCTCCGCAAGTTCATGCCCCGCACGTACACGACCTTCGTGATCGCCTCACTGGCCCTCGCCGGGATCATCCCGCTCTCGGGATACTGGTCGAAGGACGAGATCCTCGTCGGCCTCAACCACGCCCCCGAGGGCCTCGCCGCCCAGGCCAACTTCGTGCTGTGGGTGGCCACGATCGGCGCCTTCATCACCGCCTTCTACATGACCCGGACGATCGCCCTGACGTTCTTCGGCGAGTACAAGGGCCACGGGCACCCGCACGAGTCCGAGCCGATCATGACCTGGCCGCTGATGATCCTCGGGGCGTTCTCCGTGGGCATCGGCTGGGTGAACATGCCCGGCGTGTACACGGGCTTCACCAAATGGCTGGGCACCCGCGCCCTCTACATCAACGAACACCATCCCGAGGGCGCCTCGTGGTTCGAGGCGACCGAGTGGGAGGTGGCACTCCCCGGGCTCGCTGCTGCCCTCCTCGGCATTGGGATCGGCTGGATGCTCTTCAGCAGGGACGCGGAGACCCAGGCCGCCCGTGACACGTTCCGGATCCCGGGCCTGTACCCGCTCCTCGAGCGGAAGTACTACATCGACGACTTCTACCTCTGGCTCGTCGGGCTCATCAAGGGCCCGATCGCCCGGGGGATCGACTGGATCAACTCGTACGTGATCGACGCGATCGTGAACGCCGTGGGCCTCTCCATGGCGGTGCTCGGCAAGTTCGTGTACGGCGGGTTGGACCAGCGCGGCATCGACTACGCGGTGAACGCGATGGCCGGCGCCGCAGGCGGCTCGGGCGGGCTCCTCCGGAAGCTCCAGACGGGTCGTGTCCAGCAGTACGCCGGCGCCTTCATCCTTGGCGCCGTCGCACTCGTCATCGGTTTCGCACTGTTCAGGTAAAGCAGGAGGAAGACACACACATGGAACTCTGGGACAACGGCGCGGGGCTCACCCTCACGGTGGCGCTCCCCTTGGTCGGCGCCGTACTGATTGGGCTCTCGCCCAAAGCGAATGAATCGCTCCAGAAGGTGGTCGCCCTCCTGACCGCCCTCGTGACGCTCGCCCTCACGGTGGGCGCTGCACTCGTCTTCGACTACGGCAACGGAGCCGCCTTCCAGTTGGGTACCGACCGCCCCTGGATCCCCGGCATCGACGCCCAGTACCTCGTCGGCATCGACGGCATCAGCCTCCCGCTGCTCGTCCTCTCGGCGTTCGTGACGCTGCTGGCGATCATCTACTCGTGGGAGCACTGGGAGGAGCCAAGGAACCCGAAGGCGTTCCTGATGCTCATCCTCATCCTGCTCGCCGGGATGAACGGGACGTTCATCGCCCTCGACCTCGTGCTGTTCTTCATCTTCTTCGAGGTCGTGCTGCTGCCGATGTACTTCATGATCGGCATCTGGGGTGACAAGACCCCCCGGACGATCCCGATCTTCGGCGTCACGATGGAGACCCGTCTCTACGCGTCGCTGAAGTTCTTCGTCTTCACGCTCTTCGGCTCCGCCTTCATGCTGCTGGGCTTCCTGGCCCTCTATTTCAACTCGGATCCGCAGACCTTCTCGATCCCCGAGCTCATCGCCCAGGCCCCCGCCCTCGGCGCCCTCCCGTTCGCGGGGTGGATCTTCGCCGGCCTCGGACTCTGCTTCGCGGTGAAGGTGCCGATGTGGCCGTTCCACACGTGGCTCCCCGACGCCCACACCGCCGCCCCGACGGTCGGCTCGGTGCTGCTCGCCGCCATCCTCCTGAAGCTCGGTTCCTACGGCTTCATCCGGATCGCCATCCCGATCCTGCCGGAGCAGGCGAAGGAGTTCGCCCCGGCGATCGCGATCCTGGCGGTGATCGGGATCATCTACGGCTCGCTGGCGTGCCTCGCCCAGACCGACATGAAGCGGCTCATCGCGTTCTCGTCGGTCGGCCACATGGGCTTCGTGATGCTCGGCATCGCCACGATGACCGACATCGGCATCAACGCCTCGATCATCGGCATGGTCGCCCATGGCGTGATCACCGGCCTCCTCTTCTTCCTGGCCGGCTCGATGCACCACCGCTACCACACCCGTGAGATGTCCCGGCTCGGCGGCAACCTCAAGCTCATGCCGAAGCTCGGCTGGATCCTCTCCTTCACCGCAATGGCCTCCCTCGGCCTTCCCGGCCTTGCCGGGTTCTGGGGCGAGTTCATGGCGCTCCTGGGTGCCTACAACCCGCTCCCGGGCCTCGACACCACGCTGTTCCGCGGTGCAATGGTGACGGGCGCCATCGGCACGGTCCTCACCGCCGGCTACCTCCTCTGGATGCTCCAGAAGGTGAACCTCGGCGAGCCGAAGGCCGAGTGGGAGGGCAAGGAGTTCCACGACATGGACGTCCACGAGGCGGCGGCGTGGGTGCCGCTCCTCATCTTCACGGTCGTCCTCGGAGTCTGGCCGAAGCTCGTGTTCGGTGCCACCAACCCTGCTGTGGAAGCGCTCGTCCAACGCGCCTTCGGGGGTTAGGACCCACTCATGACCTACGAGATCGACTACCTGGCCCTCGGCCCAGAGATCGCAGTTGCACTGACGATCATGGCCGTGCTGACGCTCGACCTGCTGCTGCCCAAGTCGCAGAAGTACTGGACGGGCGTGGTCTCGGTGATCGGCCTCATGGTTGCCGCCGTCCCGCTCATCGCCATGATCGGCGACGACGCCGCCCGCACGATGCTCGACGGGTCATGGGTCGTGGACGACTTCGCACTCGTCCTCAAGGCACTCTTCCTCGCCGCTGGGTACCTCGTGCTCCTCATGTCGGTGGGATACATCGAGTCCGACCGGTACTACGAGGGCGAGTACTACTACCTGCTCCTCAGCTCGATCCTCGGCACGCTCGCCCTGGCGTCGGCGCGTGACTTCATCACGCTCTTCATCGCCCTCGAGCTCGTGACCGCCCCGCTCTTCCTCCTCTCGGGCTGGCGCAAGGGTGACTCCCGCTCCAACGAGTCGGCACTCAAGTTCTTCCTCATCGGTGTCCTCTCGGCTGCGATGCTCGGTTGGGGCATGTCGTTCGTCTACGGGCTCACCGGTTCGGTCGACTTCGCTGCGGTGAACACGGCCCTCGAGGGCCTCCTTGCCAACGATGCGACCCGCCCGGCCGCAGTCCTCGCGGTGCTCTTCGTGATGACCGGTTTCGCCTTCAAGATCTCCGCGGTGCCCTTCCACTTCTGGGCGCCGGATACGTACGAGGGTGCTCCCACCCCGGTGACCGCCTACCTGTCGGTGTCGTCGAAGGCTGCGGGTTTCGTCGGCCTCCTCGTGGTCTGTTACCAGGCCTTCGCCTCGGCCCGGGAGATCTGGGCCCCGACGCTGTGGATCCTCGCTGCGCTCTCTATGACGCTCGGCAACCTCTCTGCGCTCAACCAGACGAACATCGTCCGCCTGCTCGCCTACTCCTCGGTCGCCCAGGCCGGCTTCATCCTCGTCCCCTTCGGCGCCGCCGCCGTGGCGGGCGCCGACCTCGGCGAGACGTTCTCGGCCTCGATCATCTACATCACGATCTACGCCTTCATGAACCTCGGCGCCTTCGGCATCGTGATTGCTGCGTCCCGCCGCACGGGCTCGGGCCTCGTCAGCTCGTTTGCAGGTCTCGGTACCCGGGCCCCCGGCCTTGCGTTCCTTGGAGCGGTGTTCTTCTTCAGCCTCGCCGGCATCCCGCCGCTCGCCGGCTGGTACGCGAAGTTCGCCATGTTCTCCTCGGCGATCGGCGCAGGGGAGTCGTGGGCGATCACGCTGGCAGTCATCGCCGCGGTGAACGCCGTCATCGCCTTCTACTACTACGCGAGGGTCGTCAAGGCCATGTGGTTCGATCCCGCTCCGGACACACCGGAGAAGGACACGAAGCCGATCTCGGGTTCCCTCCAGCTGGCCATCGGCCTCGCCGCCGTGATGACCTTCGTCCTCGGCTTCCTCCCAGGCCTCGCGGACTCCCTCGCCCGCGCCGCCCAACTGTGATGTCTGTCCCCCGCTTGCGGGGGAAGGTCCCTGCGCCGAAGCGCAGCGAAGGCGGAGGTGGGGGGCGGTGAGTGCCTCGGGAGCTGTGAGGCAACTGCTCCTCGCCCGCATCGCAGCAGACGGCCCCATCCCGTTCGAGGAGTTCCAGCGGATCTCCCTGTACCACCCGGACGGCTTCTTCGGCGGCCAGGTGCTGCGAAGCCAGAAGGCCGGAGACTTCCTCACCAGTCCCGAGGTCTCGCCCCTCTTCGGTGAGATGCTCGGAAGGTTCGTGGACCGCGAACTCGGCACGACAAACAGAACAGATCCCCCCTTCAGGAGGGATGGTGACACTCCGCCTCTGTCCCCCCGCTCGCGGGGGAAAGGTACCGCCGCCGAAGGCGGCGGTAGGGGGGAGATCGACATCCCAAGCCTCCCGCCAGGAGGCTCCCCAACCGAGCGCCCGGCCATCGCCGAGGTCGCTGCCGGCTCCGGTTCCCTGCTCCTCCCGCTCCTGCGAACGATTGAGACCGATGTGGAGGCATGGGCAGTGGAGGTCGCGCCTCCCGCCCAGGCGATGCTCGAGAAGGTCGTCCCCGGACGGGTCACCGATGACCTTGCCAAGGTCCCTCGGCCTCGGATTGTGATCGCCAATGAACTGCTCGACAACATCCCCGTTGCGATCGCGACGAACACGAGCAGCGGCTGGCGCGAGCGTTGGGTCGGTCGGGACGGCGATGCGCTCACGCTCGTCGACGCCCCTCCGCGCCCCGAGGTCGAGGAGTGGTGCGAGCGCTTCGGCGTCCCCTGCCCCGAGGGGGGAGTGGTGGAGGTGCAACTCGAGGCGGAGGAGTGGGTGCAGAGAGCAGTCGGCCTCATCGGCACGGGGACCCTCGTAGCCATCGATTACGGGGACGTGAGCGAGAACCTCGCGCCCCGGCGACAGGACGGAACGCTCCGCACATACCGCTCCCATCACCTCGGTCCCCATCCCCTCGACGAACCGGGGGAGACCGACATCACCGTCGACGTGAACTTCACCGCCATGCGCGCAGCGGCTGAGGCGGCCGGCGCGAAGGTGGAGATCCATCGCCAGGACGGCTTCCTCGCCGAACTCGGTCTGCGCCGTGTGCTCTCCGACCTCCGCAGCGAAGCACTGGAGGCGGCGAGGGCAGGCGACGTGATGCGCCAGATGCAGTTGAAGTCACGGGCCACCGAGGCCGAGACCCTCATTCACCCCCGCGGATTGGGCGACTTCCGGGTGCTCATCGCGCGCGTCTGACCGCGCTCATTCGGCGGAACCACCCGTACGATGGACCCCATGTTCGGCAAGACGTCAATGGTCGCCCCGGAGAAGGCCCTTCCGGGCCGGCCCTCCTCTCCCTTCTCCGTTCCCCCCGTCCACGCGGTGAACGGCAACCCACTCATGGCTCCGTACCCCGACGGGATGGAGATCGTCTCGTTCGGGATGGGGTGCTTCTGGGGTGCCGAGCGGATCTTCTGGCAGTTGCCGGGTGTGTTCGTCACCGCCGCCGGGTACCAGGGCGGGTACACCCCGTTCCCGACCTACGAGGAGGTGTGTTCGGCGAGGACCGGTCACGCCGAGGTGGTGCAGGTCGTGTACGACCCGGCCGCCATCTCGATCGAGCGCCTGGTGGCCCGCTTCTTCGACGAACACGACCCGACCCAGGGCATGCGGCAGGGCAACGACATCGGTACCCAGTACCGATCGGCGATCTACACCACCACCGATGGCCAGTACGCCACTGCGATCTGGCAGCGTGATCAGTTCCAGTCGCGTCTCCGCGAGGCCGGCTACGGGGCCATCACCACGGAGATCGCCCCCGCGGGGGAGTTCTACTTCGCCGAGGGCTACCACCAGCAGTACCTCCACAAGGTCCCGAATGGTTATTGCGGCCTCGCCGGGACGGGGGTCTCCTGTCCCACCGGGGTCCTCTGACTCGTCACCCGTATTCCGGGGGGCTTCATAACATTCCTGGCATGAACGGCGTCAAGACTGTCTTCCTGCTCACGCTCATGACCCTCCTCGCATGGTGGGTCGGCGTCTTGCTGTTCCCGGACGGGGGCTTCTACATCGGCCTGGCGTTCGCGGCGCTCCTCAACCTCGGCGCGTACTTCTTCTCCGACAAGCTCGCGCTCGCCGCCTCCCGTGCGAAGCCAGTGGAGTACAGCGACCTCCCCGAGGTGCACGACATCGTCAACCGCCTCACGCAGCACCTCGGCATGCCCATGCCCCGGCTCTACGTGATCGAGTCGCCCCAGCCCAACGCCTTCGCCACGGGCCGCTCGCCGAAGCACGCCGCCGTGGCGGTGACGACCGGGATCCTCCAGGTGCTCGATCGGTACGAACTCGAGGGCGTGCTTGCGCACGAACTCGCCCACGTGGCGAACCGGGACATCCTCATCTCGTCGGTGGCAGCGATGTTCGCTGCGGCGATCTCGATGCTCACCCGCATGGCCTTCTGGTTCGGCGGTGGCCGGGATCGCAACAACGGCGTCGGCGCCGCCCTCACCCTGGTCGCGTTCATCGTCGCCCCGCTTGCCGCGATGCTCATCCGCTTCGCCATCAGCCGTGCCCGTGAGTACCAGGCCGACGAGTCTGGGGCCCAGTACACGGGCAACCCGCTCCAGTTGGCATCCGCACTGCGGAAGATCGGTGCGTACACCCAGCAGATCCCGATGGACGTGAACCCTGCGGTGAGTTCCCTCTACATCGAGAACCCCCGCAAGGCGATCAAGGGCGGCGGTTTCGGCAAGTGGTTCTCAACGCACCCGCCCATGGACGAGCGGATCGCCCGCCTCGAGCAGATGGCAGGGCCGATCAGCCGCTGACCGGCTCCCAGGCCACCGACATCCACGACCTGACGTCTTCGTCGACGAGCCGTGGGGTCTGGCCGATCTCGAGGATCGCCAGGCGTCCCTCTGAGTCAACTATCGCCCAGGTGCCATCGGGCCCGGTTTCCCCGTACTCGATCCAGTAGGACGAAGGCGCTTCTGCCTCGAACACGACGGTGCCGTCGGGCGTGCGCATGACGATCTTGCCCTCTTCGCGATCAGTCCAGATGTCGATGGACCGTGCGATCCGACGGTCGAAGTCGTTGTCGTTCAGCTCCTCGGTGGCGATGACCGAACCCGTCTCCGGATCGATGACCTGGAGGATCGGGCCCATGGGCTGGTAGAGCACCACCTCGATGCCTTCGTCGGTCCAGTCGAGGCCGTCGAAGGAATCGCGGTCGCCCTCACACCGCAGTTCGGTGGTCGTGGCCCGGTCGAGGTCGGCGACCCTGAGGCAGTTGTCCCAGTCGACGTACACGAGCCGTCCCTCGGCCTGCCCGGGAGCGAGGTCGGGGAAGTTCGGCAGCGGGATCATTGAGAGCACGATGATCACCACCACCGCGATGATCACCGCGACGCTGGCGCTGAGGACGGGAAGAAGACGTGGGTCGTTCTTCATGAGACGGCCCCCCGATACCGGACGATGCCGACGACGGCGGCGAGCAGCACGAGTCCCGAGATGAGCAGCGCGACCACTGCCCCGAGGCTGTCACCGAACCACTCGAAGATGAGCATCGGCACGTAGACGAACAGGCCGGCGATCCCGAGTCCGAGGATCACGTTCTCCGACAGGCGCACCGATACGGCGACCAGGCTGAGCGCGACGAGCAGGCCGAGGAGTGGCCACGGCATGTCGTTGCTCTCCGGGAAGGCGATGAACAGCACGGCGATGGAGCCGAGGGCAAACGAGGTCCGCTTCGGGGTGAGCACACCCGCCCAGGTGAGCATCAGCCACACGAGTCCGAGCCCGAAGAACGAGAACCCGAACGCCCAGTCGGGCAGGTTCGAGAACCGTGTCAGGAAGGTCACGGTCGTGGCCAGCAGGCCACCCGCCATCGCGATCACCTGCAGCGTCGAGTGGCGCACCCACCAGAGGGCGAGTGCGACCGCGAATGCGATGAGTGCGATCCACAGTCCGGCGTCGCGCTCGCGCATGCCGGCGATCTCGGTGATGAGGACGAAGGCGCTCAGCGCCGAGGCGGGAACCGCCAGCAGCCAGGCGAACGTCTGTGCGCGGTTCACCGTCACTTCGGTGGACCGGCCGAGGAGCCAGCCGACGGCGAGGAGCACCCCCGTCACGATGAGGGCGATGGCGAACTGCCCCCACTCCTCGAACTGGTCCCAGAGTTCCTGTCCCAGGAGGAACAGGGCGAGGAGCACGAGGGTGGCGCCCAGGTAGGCGAGTGCCTCGATGCCCCGGGAGACGGCAGTGCCACCGTGTTGGGCGGCCTCGTACACGCGGATTCGCTCGGCCTGGTCGGCGGTGACGATCCCCTCCCCGACCCACCGAGTGAGGTCCTGGTCAAGACCCATGAGACCTCCTTGGTCACTCGTCACAAGTCTACGCCTCCGGCTCGGATCGCAGCCCTGTTTCAGTGCAAGATCGGTACCCGCGCTATCCTCCCGGGCGCTTCGAAGCGAAGTATCCGCCGGGATACCCAAGCGGCCAAAGGGAGCAGACTGTAAATCTGCCGGCGAAGCCTTCGGAGGTTCGAATCCTTCTCCCGGCACTACAATCGAGCACCTGCCTCCTTAGCTCAGCGGTAGAGCACTTCCATGGTAAGGAAGGGGTCTCCGGTTCGATCCCGGAAGGAGGCTCGCATCGACCCGCTTCCGGATTCGGAGGTGGGTGGCGATGCATGGCCCGCGTTCGGGACCTCCCGGCAGGCCACACACAACCAAGCCCGGAGAGGATCCGAACCACGGCCCACGGGGCGGTGTAGCTCAGTTGGTAAGAGCGCTCGACTCATAATCGAGAGGTCGGCAGTTCAAGTCTGCCCACCGCTACCAAGTCGCACGGTTCAGTACACACAAGGAGTTATGGCCATGGCCAAGGCGAAGTTTGAGCGGTCGAAGCCGCATGTGAATGTGGGGACGATGGGTCATATTGA
>CAZRJG010000070.1:0-11251 GCA_964600365.1 uncultured Acidimicrobiia bacterium | reverse complement strand
CCCGGGCCCGCGCATCCGTTCGTACTCGTGGCGATTCATCTCGCCGAAGCCACGTTCGTATCCGATCCGTGACATCGGGGGCTCGTAGTACGGCCAGTACCACTCGGCGGTGGCCTCATCCTCTGTTCCGACGAACCCGTGGCCGTGCACGGCGATGGGGATCTTGTTCGGGTCGAAGCCGTGTTCCAGGAGGGTGCGTCGATGGATCTGGGAGAGGGCCCGGAAGCGCTCGGGGGCACCGCCGATGATGGCGAGTGCGAGGGGGAGGCCACGTTCGGCAGCCCGGACCACCGACATCGGAGTGCCTCCCACCGCGACCCAGACAGGGAGGGGTTCCTGGGTGGCACGGGGGAACACCGACTGGTCGGCGAGCGGTGCGCGGTGCGCGCCGGACCAGGTGACGCGCTCGCGCGCCCGGATCTCGAGGAGGAGGTCCAGCTTCTCGGCGAAGAGCTCCTCGTAGTGGCCGAGGTCGTAGCCGAACAGGGGGAACGATTCGATGAAGGAACCACGCCCGACCATCAGCTCGACCCGGCCCTCGGAGATGAGGTCGACGGTCGCGTACTGCTGGTACACGCGTACGGGGTCGTCGGACGAGAGGACGGAGACGGCCGGGGAGAGTCGTATTCGCTTCGTGCGAGCCGCGATCGCGGCCAACACCGTGGCGGGTGACGACACGGCGAAGTCCTGTCGGTGGTGCTCCCCGACTCCGTAGAAGTCGAGGCCGACCTCCTCTGCGAGGACCGCCTCTTCTATGACCTGCCTGATCCGCTCCCCGTGCGAGATGGTGTCGCCCGTGTGCGGATCCGGGTATGTCTCAGCGAATGTGGTGATCCCGATCTCCATGGGGCGAGTCTGGCACTACGGTCGGATCATGTCCGACCTGTCCGACGCCGCCCTGGTCATCGTCGACGTGCAGCAGGGGTTCGACGACCCGTATTGGGGTCGGAGGGACAACCCGGAGTGTGAAGAGAACATCGCTCGCCTCGTTGAGGCATGGGGGAGTCGGCCGGTCGTCGTCGTGCGCCATGACTCGGTGAACCCCGAATCGCCGCTTCGGCCAGGCCTGCCTGGGAACGCGCTTCGGTCGTTCGTCCCCTCCGAACCCGACCTGCTCGTCACCAAGTCGGTGAACTCCGCCTTCTACGGCGAACCGGACCTCCACGCATGGCTCACCGAGCGAGGAGTCCGAACCCTCGTGATGTGCGGCGTGCAGACGAACATGTGCTGTGAGACGACGGCACGGATGGCGGGGAACCTCGGCTACGACGTGCGGTTCGCACTTGATGCCACCCATACGTTCGACCTTCGGGACCCCGACGGTGCCGTGATCCCGGCCGAGGAGTTGGCCCGCATCTCAGCAGCCAACCTCCACGGGGAGTTCGCCACGGTGGTGCGCACCGCCGATCTGCTCTGACGCGTAGTGGCCCCCGTCGCTGGGAGCGGGGGCCACTACGGGGTGATGTCTCCGCGAGGAGGAGGCTCGACTCCTGATCAGCGGCGGCGGCCCTTGGCGCCGGGGCGCTTCTCGGCGAATCGCACGGTCACCTCGCGACCGCCGATCTCAGAGCCGTTCAGCGCGTCGATCGCGCGCTTGGCGTCGTCGGCGGGCATGTCCACGAAGCCGAAGCCCCGAGGGCGGCCCGTGCGGCGATCGGTGATGATCGTCGCCTCGTGCACCCGGCCGTAGCGACTGAACAGGTCGAGGAGGTCCTCGGGTGTCGTCGCCCACGGGAGGTTGGCCACGTAGATGCTCGGCTCGCGGCGTTCCACCCTGCGGGAGGAGCGCTCCTGCTCCCGGGCGGGGTGCGCCTTGGGGGCGCCTTCGGGCACCTCGCCCAGCTTCGCGCCACCGGTGGCGAGGGCTTCGGCGTCGGGCTCGTCGATCGTGGCCGTGAGGCCGAGGTCTTCGAGGAGGCGGTGCACCTCGCGGCGCTTCTCGGGAGTGACGAGTGTCACGACCACGCCGGTCTCCCCGGCGCGTGCGGTGCGCCCTGCACGGTGGAGGTAGTCCTTGTGGTCGGCGGGCGGATCGAACTGCACCACGGCTGCGACCGAGTCGACGTGGATCCCGCGGGCGGCGACGTCGGTGGCGATGAGCGCGGCGACCTTGCCCTGGGCGAACTGCTTGAGGGCCCTCTGGCGCTGGCTCTGTGAGCGCCCGCCGTGGATTGCCACGGACTCGAGGCCCCGGCGGTCCAACTGCTTGGCGAGGCGATCGGCACCGTGGCGGGTCCGCGTGAACACGATCGTGCTCCCGGATGCCTCGATGAGCTCTGCAGTGTGCAGGACGCGGTCGTGGTGGTCGACGAGCCAGAAGTGATGCTTCGCGTCGGAGGCACCCTCATCCATCCCGGCCGCCTCGTGGCGCACCGGGTCGGTCTGGTAGTCGCGGCTCAACACGGCGATGTCGCCGTCGAGCGTCGCCGAGAACAGGAGCGTCTGACGGTCCTTGCTCGTCTGGTCGAGGATGCGACGCACAGCGGGGAGGAACCCCATGTCGGCCATGCGGTCGGCCTCATCGATCACGACGATGTCGACGTCGGAGAGCGACACGGCACCCTGCTCGATGAGGTCCTCGAGGCGGCCCGGGGTGGCGACGAGCAGGTCGACGCCCTTGCGCAGGGCGCCCTTCTGGGGGCCGTATCCCACGCCGCCGTACACGGCGAGGATCCACCGGCCCATCTCCCTCGCAGCCGGGATGAGCTCGTCCTTGATTTGTTCGGCGAGCTCACGGGTCGGAGCGAGGATGAGGGCACGGGGGTGTCCCCGGCGGCCGTCGCCGACGTTGGCGATGACGGGCATGCCGAAGGCGACCGTCTTGCCGGAGCCGGTGGGGGCCTTCCCGCAAACGTCCTTGCCGGCGAGTGCGTCGGGGATGGCCGCTTCCTGGATGGGGAACGGCTCGGTGATGCCGGCTCGGTCGAGCGCGGCGATGATGGGCTCGGGCAGGCCGAGCGAACTGAAGGTGGTCATGATGACTTCCTGGTCGGTTGTGGATACCGATCTCGACTCGGACGCGCGGCGAGGAAACGCCTGGAATGCGAGCGTCGGTGGAGAGGCGGTCCAACCGGATGAGATACACGAAAGGCCGTGGTGCAGCCCGGGGAAGCGACGTTGCGCTGGCCTCCACCCGGGTGCGGCCGTGGAACAAGGTATCAGGTCGGCTCTGGTAGCACGACTTCTTTCTCGATTCGACCCGCCTCGGGAGGTGGGCGTAGCGTCCCGTGCCATGGATCCGCGCCCCTCCCTCGCTGCCATCTACGACGCCATGGTCGACGAGCGCGAGGAGCGCGGCGAACCCGAGTGGCGGATCCCTGCCCAGGAGCGGTTCGCTGAGGTGCTCGGCGAGGGTGCCCGGCTCCTCGAGGTGGGCTCGGGGGTGGGGTACGCCGCCCGGTGGTTCGCGGATCGCGGACTCGAAGTGACGGCCTCGGACCTGTCGCCCCGGAACGTGGCGAGGATCCGGGACAAGGGGGTGCGGGCCGAGGTCGTCGACCTCAGTGACCTTCCTTTCCCCCATTTCTCGTTCGAGGGCGTGTGGGCCGCCAGTTGCCTCATGCACATCCCGAACGAGGACCTCCCGGACACCCTCGCCGGCATTCGGCGGGTCCTCGTGCCGGGAGGATGGTTGTGGGCGGGCACCTGGGGCGCGGGGGAGTCCTCCGAGGGGATCTGGGAGGAGGACCGCAACGATCCTCCCCGGTTCTACTCCGTCCGGTCCGACGCGGACCTGCGGTCGGCCTATGAAACCACCTTCGAGGTGGTCGCGTTCGAGGCGAGCCGACCCGAATCCGATTTCGCCTGGCACTATCAGATGGCACTTCTTCGGGCCCCGGGGGGTTGATCCACCGGGGAGGTGGATAGCCTTCTCCTTGTGGACACTCGCTTCACGATCCGCGAGCTCGTTGAGTTCGCAGAGGGCGTTTCCCGAGTCGTCGTCGAAGCCCCCCGGGTCGCCGCTCGGGCCCGTGCCGGGCAGTTCGTCATCGTTCGCATCGACGAGCAGGGGGAGCGGGTCCCCCTCACGATCAGCGACCACGACCCCGTGGCGGGCACGATCAGCCTCGTCGTCCAAACCGTCGGTGCGACCACCAGTCGCCTCGCCCGCCTCGGCGCCGGCGACCACCTCGCAGACGTACTGGGCCCACTCGGGACCCCGACCGAGGTCGAACGGTTCGGAACGTGTGTCGTGATCGGCGGGGGCGTCGGTGCCGCGATTGCCCTCCCCGTCGCCCGGGCGCTCAGGGAGGCCGGCAACACCGTGCACGCGGTGGTGGGTGCCCGGACGGCCGAGCTCGTCCTTCTCTCCTCCGAGATGGGCGCAGCGAGTGACTCCCTGACCATCACGACCGATGACGGGAGTGCCGGAATCCACGGGTCCGTCACCGATGCCCTCGCCCGGCTGGTCGACGAGCACGAGGTGGACCACATCTTCTGCGTGGGCCCGATACCGATGATGGAGGCCGTCGCCCGACACACCGAACCCCTCGGCATCAAGACCATCGCGTCGCTCAACCCGATTATGGTGGATGGCACCGGCATGTGCGGTGGCTGCAGGGTCAGGGTCGGTGGCGAGACGAAGTTCGCCTGTGTCGACGGTCCCGAGTTCGATGCCCACCAGGTCGACTTCGCGCTCCTCCGGGCACGCAACGCGGCCTACCGGGACTTTGAGCAGTGCCACATGGCGGCATGGGAGCCGGCCGATGCCTGAGCTCTCCAAGAAGGAGCGGATGGCCATGGAGCGCACCCCCATGCCGGTGCGCGAGCCGGGGGAGCGGGCGACCGATTTCGGCGAGGTGAATCTCGGCTACCACTCGGGGCTTGCGGTGCTCGAGGCCTCGCGGTGCATCAATTGTCGCCGACCGACGTGCGTGGAGGGCTGTCCGGTCGGGGTGCGTATCGAGGAGTTCGTCGCCCTCGTCGCCGGGGGTGATTTCGGCTCCGCTGCCGAGGTGATTGCCCGGGACAACTCGCTCCCGGGCATCTGCGGGCGGGTCTGTCCTCAGGAGAGCCAGTGCGAGGGTGCGTGTGTCCTCGGCCGCAAGGGTCGACCGATCGCGATCGGGCACCTCGAGCGATTCGTGGCCGACTGGGCGCGTGGGGAAGCCCTGGATCCGGCGAGGAGGTCGACGGCGCCCACCGGCAAACGGGTCGCCGTCGTCGGCTCGGGTCCGTCCGGCCTCGCCTGTGCCGGTGACCTCGCAGCCCTCGGCCACGCGGTCACCGTCTTCGAGGCACTCCACGAACTCGGCGGTGTGCTCGTCTACGGGATCCCCGAGTTCCGGCTCCCCAAGGCGATCGTGGCCCATGAGATCGATCGACTCGCAGGCCTGGGGGTCGAGTTCGAAACCGACGTCCTGGTCGGTCCCGGCCTCGGGCTCGACGACCTCCTCGGGTCTGAGGGGTTCGACGCCGTGTTCATTGGTTCGGGCGCAGGCCTCCCCCGGTTCCCCGGCATCGACGGTGAAGACCTCATCGGCGTCTACTCGGCGAACGAGTTCCTCACGCGGGTGAACCTCATGAGGGCATGGGATCCCGAGAGCGAGACGCCCGTGTACGACCTCGAAGGCCGTCCGGTTGTGGTGATCGGTGGTGGCAACACCGCGATGGACGCAGCGAGGACCGCGTTGCGGCTGGGTGGTGGTCCCGTCACGGTCTGCTACCGGCGCTCCGAGGGTGAGATGCCGGCCCGCCGAGAGGAGGTCGCGCATGCCAAGGAGGAGGGCGTCGGATTCGAGTTCCTGGTGGCACCCACCTGCTTCGTCGGGGACGACGGGTGGCTCCGCTCGGTGGTGCTCCAACGCATGGAACTCGGCGACGCAGACGAGGAGGGTCGGGCCCGACCCGTTCCGATCGACGGGGCGACGGAGGAGCGTGCGTGTGACGTGGCCATAGTTGCGATCGGGAACGCCCCGAACCCGATCCTCGCGAAGGCGGTCCCGGATCTCGAGACCACCTCGCGGGGGACGTTGGCGATCGACCTTGGAACGGGGGAAACGTCGATGGAGGGTGTCTTCGCCGGGGGTGACATCGCCTCCGGAGGGGCGACGGTGATCCTTGCCTTGGCCGCTGGTCGGCGCGCCGCAGCAGCGATCGACGAATACCTTTCCTAGCCGGCGAGGAGCTCGCGCACGTCGAGGGCCATGAGGACGAGCAGGAGCAGGATCACCGCAGCGTGGACGAAGGTCATCCTCACCTTCCAGCGGTGGTTCGCTCGCCAGAATCGCCTGAGGCTCCATACGTTCGAGGCGATGGCAATCGTCCCGATGATGAGCCCGAGGAGGGGTCCAATGCCGGGCGCGAGCCCGATCAAGGGTGCGATGAAGGGGAACACCACGTAGGCGAACGTGCATCGGATGCCCGAGATCGCGATCGACCAGTTGAACGCGCGCTGGGCCCGCACCGTGCCGGCGGGGGCTTCGGGATAGGCGCGTTCGGCGGTGTCGCTCATCGAGCAGAAGGGTACTGCGCTCTCTCGCACACGTTCCCGAGCGGGAGGCAAGGCCCTGCCCCCCGCCCTACAGTCGGCGGATGCCGCTCTACATGGATGTGCACCCGGGCCTCGGCGACGCCACGCCCGAGGACGTTGCCGAAGCCCACCGCAAGGACCTCGAGATCCAGGACGAGTTCGGGGTCCGGTTCGTCAGCTACTGGATCTCGGAGTCACCCGACAAGGCGTTCTGCCTTGCCGAGGCGCCGGACGAGGAGTCGCTGCGGCGGTGCCACAAGGCCGCCCACGGCCTGTTGCCGCACGACGTCATCGAGGTCAACTCGGGGGCGTTGGACGGCTTCATGGGGCAGAGTTCCCCAGGGGCTGGCGATCGGGCGATGATCGACGACGCCCCGGACTCGGGCCTTCGAGCGATCATGTTCACCGACCTCGCGGGGTCCACCGACTTCTCCACCTCGCGGGGTGACGACGCCGCCCTGGCGCTGGTCCGGGCCCATGATCGTGTGGTCCGCGACGCGATCTCCTCGCATGGTGGGCGCGAGGTGAAGCACACGGGTGACGGGATGCTCGTCAGCTTCGTATCGGTCACCGGTGCGGTGCAGGCAGCCATCGCGATCCAGCGTGCTGCGGTCGATGAGGCCAATGTCTCGATCAAGGTCGGCATCTCGGCGGGGGAGCCCGTTGAGGACTCCGCTGACCTCTACGGCGCAGCGGTGAATCTCGCCGCTCGGATATGCGCCCACGCCCAGGGTGGGCAGGTACTCGTCTCGTCGGCCGTGCGGGATCTCGCGATGGGCAAGGGGCTCCCCTTCGTCCCACGCGGGAGCGTGGCGATGAAGGGATTCCCCGATCCGATCTCGCTGTACGAAGTCGACTGCGGCTAGTCACCCGCGGCGGGGGCTGGCGAGGGTTCGAGGCCGACCGAGGCTTCCATCGCCTCCTCGATCTGGGGAGCGTCCGGCACGTCGCGCTCGGTGTTTCGGATCGCCGGGATGAGCCATGCCAGCCCTGCCAGGAGGATGAGCACGATCCCTGTGGTGGTGACGAGGAGACCGCTCCCTCGCCCCGGGCCGGTCTCAAAGAGGAGTCCTGCGGTCGAGGCCCAGGCGCCGCCCTCCATGAGGAGGGGTTCGAACACCCGGTCAGCGAGGGGGCCGGCGCTGACGAACGCGATCGGGGTGGCGATCGTGGCGATCATGCGCCGGGCCGAGAACACCCGGCCCTGGAGGTCGAGTTCGACCTTGGACTGCCACAGGGCCTGTCCCGTTCCGTTCACGATCGGCACCATGAACATCAGGAGGAATGCGCCAGCAGATGCGAGGGCGAGGTTGGGCTGCACGCCGGCGACTGCGAGGCCGACGCCGCCGATCGCCATGAACCCGAGGATGCCGGCGATGCGCTTCTTCGGGCCGCCCCAGGCGCCCATGAGCACCGAGCCGGCGATCATCGAGATCCCGACGCCCGACATCACCCTGCCGAGGGTCGCCTCGTCGGTGAACGTGAGGAAGACGGGCACCCAGAGCACGTTCGAGAGGGTGAGCACGAGGTTGATGCCGGCAAAGATCCAGAGTAGGCCGAAGAGGCCCCGACGGGCGCGGAGCCAGTTCCAGCCCTCGAGGAACTCCGCCCACACGCCGGTCCGCTCCTTCGTCGCGGAGGCCACGTCCGGGAACCGGACGAAGAGCAACGTGGTGACAGCGAACAGGAAGGTGATGACGTCGAATGCGAAGACGACGCCGATTCCGAAGGCGAGCAGGAGGCCGCCGGCGATCGCAGGTGCGACGAGCGTGCCGATGGCGGGCCCGAGTTCGATGAGGCCGTTCGCCCGTCCCAGCTGCTCCTTTTGGACGAGGGTCGGGAGCGCGGCGCGGTAGGCGGGTTCCTGGAAGGCCTGCGCGGCGCTCATCACGGCTCCGGAGACAACGATGTGCCAGTACTGGAGGGAGTCCGTGAGGAAGAGGGCCGCGAGTGCCATCGTGGCGAGCCCGGCGACGCCGTCCCCGAGGATCATCACAGAGCGGCGGTTGACGCGATCCGTCCACACCCCGGCTGCCGGGCCGAGGAGGAGGCCGGGGAGGGTGACGGAGAGCAGGACCATGGCGAGCCGGGTGACCGAGCCAGAGTCCTGGTAGACGAAGATCGTAAGGGCGAAGCCAGTCATCGCCGACCCGACCTGCGAGACGAGTTGGCCCGCCCAGACGGTGAAGAAGGTGCGGGTCTTCACTCGTTGATTCATGGTCGCCCTCCCGGTGCATCGAATTGATGTCAGAATGATGTCATATTGATGTCATGCTTGTCAAGGGTGGGGATGAACCCGATTCGACTGCTCCACGGTCGGCCGGTGCGCCGCCCGCGTCGACGGTGATCGCCCTACGCTCCCTCTCCGTGACGAGGGGCGAGCGCCTGTGAGCGCAACACATGGAGCGGGGGAGGGCGAAGCGTCCTCTACGACCCGCGGTGCGGTCGCTGCCTCCGTCGGTTCGGGAGTCCTCGTGGGCCTCCTCCTCGTGGTGATCGCGACCTCTTTCGCGTCCCTCGTGTTCCAGGGCCCGCTCGCTGGGCGGGTGTATGCCGGCATCGGGATCATGCTGGTCTCCGTGGTGGTGCACGCCACCGTCGTCGCGTTCACCTCGTCGGTGCCGGGCGTGGTCGGCATGCCGCAGGACAGCGTGCTGTCGATCCTTGCCCTGCTCGCTGCCTCGGTCGTTGCAGGGATGCCGTCGGGAGCCGGATCCGACGGCGTCTACGCAACCGTGCTGGCTGCGCTCATTGCCGCCTCCCTCGTGACCGGGGCATGCATGGGGCTGCTCGGTGCCTTCCGGCTCGGTGGGCTCATCCGCTTCATCCCGTATCCGGTCATCGGCGGTTTCCTCGGAGGGGCTGGCTGGCTCCTCCTCGCCGGCGGGATCAACGTGCTCGTCGGCGGGGGTGGCTCGCTCCGCCTGCTCGACCTCGACCTCGGCGCACGGGCTGGGGTATGGGTCCCGGGCATCGCCTTTGCGGTCCTCGCCGTTGTGATCGGTCGGAGGGTGAGGAGTCCTTTGGCGCTCCCCGGAGTGATCGTCATCGGGTTGGTCATGTTCTTCGGCTTGGTCCGCGTCACGGGGGCCGGCTTCGACGGAGCCCGCGAGCGGGGGTGGCTACTCGCCCCCCTCGAGGGCCGGATGCTCTGGGTGGGGATCGATGTCGGATCGATCGCCGAGGCCGATTGGGGAGTGGTCCTCGCGCAGTGGGCGCCGCTCCTCACCGTCGCCCTCGTGAGCGCCGTTGCGGTGCTCCTCACGCTCACGGCGATGGAGCTCGACACGGGGAGGGACATCGACCTCGATGCCGAGATGCGGGGAGCCGGCCTCGGCAACCTTCTCTCCGGCATGGTCGGTGGCGTCGTCGGCTATCACTCGGTGAGCCTGACCGCCCTCGCGTCGAGCCTCGGGGGCCGGAGTCGGGTCGTGGGTCTCACCGTGGCGGCCGTGGCGGCTGGTGCGCTCTTCGTCGACGCACGCCCGATTTCGTTGTTCCCGATCTGGCTCGTGGGCGGACTGCTCTGCTACCTCGGCATGCGATTCCTGGTCGAGTGGTTGTGGGACGCCCGCACGCGTCTGGGGGTGGGTGACTACCTGGTGGTCGTGCTCATTGTGGTGACCTCGGGCACATTCGGGTACCTGCAGGGCATCGGCCTGGGGATCATCCTCGCCGTCGTGCTCTTCGTGCTGAACTACAGCCGGATCGACTCCGTGAAGCACCACCTGACCGGAGTCGACCATCGGAGCAACGTCGATTGGGCTCGTGCAGACCGCGAGTTGCTCGGCGCGGTGGGCCAGCAGATCCACTATCTCATCCTCCAGGGATTCGTGTTCTTCGGCTCCGCCAATGGCATCCTCGAGATCGCGCGGCGGGCGTTGGCGGAGCCCGAGGAGGTGCGGCCCCGGGTGCTCGTCGTGGACTTCCGGCAGGTCTCGGGGATGGACTCGTCGGCAGTGATGAGCCTCGCCAAGTTGGCCCGCCTCGCCGCCGCGGGCGGATGTGCCATCTCCTTCTCCTCGATCTCCCCCGACGTCCTCCGACGACTGGAGGCCGAGGGGGGTGGCCTCGAAGCGATCCCCGTCCATGCCGACCTCGACCATGCGGCCGAGTGGGCGGAGAACCGACTACTGCGAGAGATCGGTGACGGGCCGAGAGCTCATCCGGGATTCGAGCGGGTGCTGGCTGCAAGCTTCTCGGATCCGAGTCACATCGAGGCGTTCCTGGGTCGACTCGAAAGGGTCGCCTTCAGGCCGGGGGAGGTGATCGTTCGCCAGGGGGACGAGGCCGACGCGGTGTTCTTCGTCGAGTCCGGACGGGTGTCGGTGTTCCTTGCCCTCGAGGACGGCTCCGACCTTCGACTCAGGGCCATGGGCCCCGGGGCGATCATCGGAGAGCTCGCCCTCTACATCGGCGGCCATCGGACTGCCACCGTTGTGGCCGACGAGCCGACCGAGGCCTACATGATGTCGGGCGCGGCCCTCGCAGGGATCGAAGGCGATGCGCCGGAGCTTGCGGCCGAGTTTCACCGTTTCGCCGCCCGCCTGAGCGCCGAACGACTCCTTGGCGCCAACAAGGCCCTCAGGGCGCTGTTGTACTGAGTCAGAGGAGTTTGCCGCGGTTCATGATCCCGTTCGGGTCGAGGGCGCTCTTGATCGCTCGCATCGCCTCGATCTCCGCCTCCGAACGGGTGTGGCCGAGCCAGGCCCGCTTCTCGACGCCGATGCCGTGCTCGGCACTCACGCTCCCCCTGAACGGTACGAGGGCGTCGTACAC
>CAZRJG010000069.1:0-11258 GCA_964600365.1 uncultured Acidimicrobiia bacterium | reverse complement strand
TGGCAATGCTCGACTACGACTTCTTCGTCTTCACCGACCTCGAGACGGGGAACGGCGCACTGCTCCACCATGCCGATGACGGCGAGTCACTGGTCCTCCGGTATGCCACCGGCACCCCCGATACGCCGTCGAACCAAGCGACGACGATCACCCGGGTGGATCCCCAACCGGCACCCGTCGTCGACCTCGACAAGGCGATCGAGATACTCGACACGTCGGGGGCACCGTTCGTGTTCTTCATCGACGAGGACACGAACGAGCCGTCGGTGGCCTACCACCGCTACGACGGCCACTACGGGCTCCTCACCGCCCGCACGCCCGGCTAGGGGTCACATCCCGAGCGCGATCACCGCGCAACACGCTGCGGCGCCGAGCGCCACGGGGAACCAGGTGCGCTCGACGCGCGACCGTGACACGAGGTTCATGAGCGATCCGACGCCCAGCAGCGCCGCCAGCACCCACATGGTGATCGGCCCGGGGTTGGGCCACCCGGGGTCCCACTCGAGCAGTCCCGACGCCACGCGCACGGTGACAATGAGGAGCGGGTAGACCACCACGCCCGCCACCAGGCTCGAGATGCGCAGGTTGCCCGGGAGCACTCCCGGGTGCTGCCCACCCCACGAAGCCGCACCCCAGGGTGCCCCCATGGCGAGGGCGATCTGGAACACCATGACGGTGCCCAGGAGCAGCGATCCGATGGTGCCTGCGAGTTCTATCGTCGGAGCCTACGGCCAGTCGATCGGGGTGCAGCCGCAGGATCGGTAGGTGCTGACCCGCACCGATTCGCACCACTTGTGCCACACGCCGACCTGGAGGCCGACACCAACGGGCACGACGATGAGCTGCGGATCGAGCTGCTGTCCAACGGCAACGTCCTTGGCCGCCCCCTTGGCAGCGCTCGACGCAAGGCCCTTGGCCCCTCCGACGACCTCCCCGATCCTCCGGGGATCGAGGTCGGACGGCGCAACCTTGTTCCGGGCAGCCCACTTGAGGTAGTCCCACCCCGCGCCCTTCCCGACGTCCTTTGCGACGGTCTTGAGGCCCTTCGTCACCGAGGGCCCGAGGCTCACGTCGAAGTCCCATCCTCCTGCTGACTTGTCGGCCCACACAACGGGCACCTTCGCCGTGTGCTCGACGCCCCACATGTAGGCGACGAAGAGCGAGGTCTCCCCGCCAAGCGCAAGACCGGCGCGAAGCGATCGGCTGGCCATCGTGATCCACTTGCCCGTGTCACAGAGGCAGATGAAGTGGGCGATCGTGCTCTCCACCCCGAATCCGAAGATCCCTCCCGTCGTCCATCCGTAGCCGACCCAGTTCCCCTCGGGGCAACACACGGGATCCTCATCGTCCTCCTCGGGCGGCGGCGTGGACCCCGGATCCGTTGGCGGTGGAGCGATGCCCGGACCGGTGGGCGGAGGAGTGGGCGCCGTCGGAGGCGCGGGTGGCACCGGCTCGGCGGGTGGGGGCGCAGCAGCGTTCATGCAGGCGTCGTACGCAGCCTTCGCCGCAGCCGCCCGCTCACATGCGGCACTTGCCTCCGCTTCCGTCGACTCGGCCTCGGCACAGGCCTTCAGGGCGGCCTCCCTCGCCTCGGCGACTCGAGCGTCGAGCTGCTCGAGCCTCGCCCGTGCAGCCGCATCCTTTGCCCGCGTCTCCTCGCGGAACGCAGGGGTATCAGCGCGCTTCCAGGCCTCCTCGACCTGCTCGACATCCATCTCCCCGGCCTGGTACTGCTCCCACACCTCTCCGAGCGCCTCGCGGCGGAGGTGCAGGTCCCGCTGGGTGATTCGCGTCTCCGGGCGACCCGACTCCTCGATCCAGCCTCCGTCGTCGGTGTCCCAGCAGGCGGGAGGCCACTCCTTGCACAGGTCCTTGCGCTGGTCATCGAGATCCTCGACCCGAGTCTCCGCCTCGGTGCACTTCGAGCGGGCTTCGACGGCCGCAGCCTTCGCCGCGTCACAGGCTGCCTGCGCCGCCCTCCATGCCGCCAACTGCTCCTTGCATGGATCGCCTGGACGACGCCACACGATCGCCCCGCCGATGATGAGGATGAGCCCGCCGAGGATCGGCAGCGCCCAGGCCCCGCCCGACCCCCCGCCTTCGTCCGGAGCCGGGGTCACGGGAAAAGTGGTCGTTGTCGACTCGACCACCGACGCGGTCGTGGACTCCGGCGGAGTGCTGGTGACCGTCTCGGCGGGCGGGACGATCGTCGTTGGCTCGGGCACCGTCGTCGTGGTTTCGGGCACCACGTAGACGAGGGCCCCGGGATCGCAGGTCGGCTCCTCGGCATCGACGACGAACGAGAGCGAGCCCACGTCGATGACAACCTCGCTGCCCCCGCTGTCCACGACCGCAGCCGTGATGGCGTGGTCCCCATACTGGGAGAGCGGGATCTCGAGGACGACGAGCCCATCGGCCCCGACCTCGCCCACCACGGCGACGTCGCCCGTCGGGCCCGAGACGACCGCCTCGAGCTGCCCTCCCGCGAGCGAGGGGTCGACGGTGACGAACGCCCGCGCAGCGCTCGGTGAACCGAACGGATTGTCGCCCGAATGGTCGACCTCGACGCAGAAGTCGGCCGGAGTCGCCACCTGCAGGGCGGCCACGGGCGCCGCGAACAGCAGGACGGTCACCGCCACGAGTGCGCTACGAACGGTCGATCCCATGCTTCCTCCCGCTGCTCTTGGGAGCACGGTACCCGGGGTCGCTTCCGGCCGGGCGTAGGATTCGGCCCAACGTGGAGAGGACGCGCCGACGAGGATCGTGATTGCAGGCTGCGGACGGGTCGGGAGTGAGCTCGCGCTTCGCCTCGCCGAGACCGGCCACGACGTCTCGGTGATCGACGATCGGCCCGAGACGCTCCGGGACCTCGGGAGCGCCTTCAACGGCACCACCCACGCGGGCCCCGCCATCGACATGGACGTGCTGGAAGAGGCGGGCATCGAGCACGCCGACGTCTTCGTCGCCGTCACGAACTCGGACAACGCCAACCTCATGGCAGTGCAGCTCGCCCAGCAGGTGTTCGGCGTCCCAAAGACACTCGCCCGCCTCGACCAGCCAAATCGCGCAGACGCCTATCGAGCGCTCTCGATCGACTATGTGGCAGGAGCGACCATCACCGCGAACGCCTTCCTCGAGCGGATCACGGAGCGGTCGTTCCCCCACCACCTCGCCTTCGAGGGAGGGGACGTCGACATCGTCGAACTCGTGCTCGGAAAGGGTGGAGAAGGCATCACCGTCTCCGAGATGGAGGTCCACGAGTCACTCAGGGTCGCTGCCGTGCGCCGGGGCGGGAGCACCGTCATCCCCGGCCTGGAGACGGTCCTCAGGGCCGGGGACCTCGTCGTTGCTGCTGCCCGCCAAGGCGTGCGGTCCCGCGTTGCCGCCTACCTGGAGGACGGATGATGCGAATCCTCGTCATCGGGGGCGGCAAGATCGGGTCATTCCTCGCCCGTGAGCTCGTCGCCGCCGACCACGCCGTCACCGTGGTCGAGCCCGTCGAGACACGCGCGCAGGAACTTGCCGACGATATCGACGCCGTCGTCCTGCATGGGGACGGAACGAGCGTGCCTGTCCTCGAGGCCGCCGACATCCACAGGACCGACTGGCTCCTCGCCGTCTCCGGGCTCGACGAAGTAAACCTCGTCGCGTGTCAGCTCGCCCGCACCAAAGGGGTAGAGCACGTACTCGCCCGCCTCAACAACCCCCTGAATCGTCGAACCTTCGACGCGCTCGGCATCCCCGTCGTGGGGGTGACCGACCTCATCGTGGACGTCATCGCCCGGGAGATCAAGATCCCGGAACTCGATCGAATCGCGGTGGTGGGGAGGGGGAACCTCTCTTTGTGTGAGTACGAGATCCCCGACGACTTCCCTCCGGCCCGCCTCCGGGACCTCTCGCTTCCCCCGCAGTCGGTCATCGCGGTCGTCCTCCGAGGTGGGGACGCCGTCGTGCCCGGCGCCGACACCGAGCTGCACCCCGGCGACCACATCACCGCCATCACGGCAGTCGATCAGGAATCCGCCCTCGAAGCGGTCTTCGCCACGGACGGGCGATGACCGACCACACGCGACGGAGGCGTCGCATCCTCACCTTTGCCACCCACGGCTCGGTCTCATTCCTCATCGAGGTCGCCCTGCTCCTCCTGTTCGCTGCCCTCGCCGTGGGCTTCGCGGCGATCGGGCTCTGGATCTCCTGAGATGCTCATCAAGCCTGATCGGGAGGACTTCAAGGTCATCGCCCACACGTTGGGCAGGATCTTCACCGTGACCGCTGCGGCGAGCTGCCTCCCCCTGGCGTGGGCGCTCGCCGGGCGGGAGTGGCACCCCCTCGGATCCTTCGCCCTGATGATCGGCGTGTTCCTCGTCCTCGGGCAGCTCGGGCTGCGCCTCCGACCTCGACTCGAGCGGCTCGACTGGAGCCACGGCATGGTGGTCGTTGCCATCACCTGGGTCGTCGTACCGATCGTCGGCGCGATCCCGTTCATGCTCTCGGGCCACTTCGGGTCCCGGCTCGACGCCATCTTCGAGGCGCTCTCCGGGCTCTCCACCACGGGACTCTCGCTCGTCCAGGACCTCGACCACCTCGCCCCGTCGCTCAACTTCTGGCGGCACCTGCTGCACTTCCTCGGCGGCCAGGGGATCATCCTCGCTGCCCTCCTCCTCTTCGCAGGGGGAGGCGGCCTCACGCTGTACTACGGCGAGGCGCGGGAGGAACGATTCATCCCGTCGGTCCGCTCCACAGCCCGCTTCATCTGGTCGGTCGCACTCGTCCACCTCGTGGCAGGCGTGCTCCTCCTCGGGTTCACTGCCCACCAAGTGCTCGGCTTCCCGTGGATCCGGGCGTTCTTCCACGGGCTCATGATCTTCTTCGCGGGCTTCGACACCGGCGGCTTCAGTCCCCAATCGACGAGCCTCGCCTACTACCACTCCGTCGTGTTCGAGGGCGTGACGGCGGTGATGATGGTGTCGGGTGCGATGTCGTTCGGCGTGCACTTCGCACTCTGGCAGGGCCAGCGGCGCGAGGTGCTCCGTAACCTCGAGACCAGGACGATCCTCAGCACGTTCGCTGCCACGCTCGGCCTCACCGTCGTCGGCCTGGCCCTCTCCGGCGTGCATTCGACGATCACCGGGCTGAGCCGCGAGGGCTTCTTCCAGGTCCTGTCGGCACACACGGGAACCGGCTTCGCAACGGTGCCGAGTGCCGAGCTCTCCGAGTGGTCGGGACTCGCCTTCGCCGGGATGACGGTCGCCATGGGCCTCGGAGGGATGGCCTCGTCGACCGCCGGAGGGGTCAAGGCGCTGCGTGTCGGCCTCACCATCAAGGCGATCGCGACCCAGGTGCGACAGCTCCTCCTGCCCGAACACGCCACCGTGCGCACGAGGTACCACCAGGGCGGACGGCGCACCCTCACCCCGGAGCTCGCACAGTCGGTGATGGTCGTCTCCCTGCTCTACGTGGCGCTCTTCGGGCTGGGGGCACTGGTGGGGATCGCCTCCGGCGCCGACGTCCAATCCTCGATCTTCGAATCGGTGAGCGCAGGGGCGAACGTCGGCCTCTCCGTGGGGCTCACCAATCCCTCAATGCCCCTCGTGCTCAAGCTCACCTACATGCTCCAGATGTGGGCCGGGCGGCTGGAGTTCGTCGCGATCTTCGCCCTCGTCGGCTTCGGATGGTCCTGGGTGCGGGGCCGATGAGACCGCGCATGCACCTCGTGGGCCTCTTCGCCCTCGCCGCCCTGGCCGTCGCCGCGCCTGCGGCGGCCGACCTCATCTCGGCCGAGGACCTCCTTGCGGAGAGCGCCTCATGGGATGGGGCCACGGTCGAGGTCGAGGGCGAGCTCGTCGGCGACTACGGATGGCGTCGTGACGGCACAGTCTGGGTCCAGCTGAACGACGACCCCTACGCCCGGAGGGCCCTCGTGGACGGGGGAGCACTTGCTGGGGCCAACGTGGGGATCGGGGTCCGCATGGACGCCAGCCTCGCCCAACCGCTCGGGCCGATCGGTCAGTACCGGACCGAGGGGCCGCTCGTGCGGGTCTCGGGGACGTGGCGCCACCACGACCCCGAGCGGGGTGGCGAGTCCTACCTCGACGTCGAAGCGCTCACCCTCGTGGCACCGGGGCGCGCGCTGCGGGAGGGCCCGGACTGGTGGGCACTCCTCGCCGGAGCCGCACTCATCCTCCTCGGCGTGGGCATGGAGGCGCAGAGGCGACGCAACGACGGGCGTAGTCTCAGGTGATGCGTCGATTCGCCTCCCTCTTCCTGGTCGGTGTCCTCCTGGCACTGCTCGCCGCGGGATGCTCGATCGAGGACCGACCCGACCTCGACGCGTGGGGCGCCCAATGGACCGACGTCGTATCTGACTTCCCGACCATCGAGGAACTCGGCTCTCCCCCGGATCGAGACCTCTGCAACATCGCGCTGAACGACCTCCGTGCCGCAGCCGACGAAATGCTGCCGTCACCCGATCGCGCAATCGACAGCCCGGCCCGCGCGTGGCTCGAGTACGCCGAAGGCGTGATGTTCGAGTGCTCCGAGGAGGGCGGCTCCCTAGGGGGCCTCGAGGAGGTCTACCGGGAGCTCGCCATCCTGGAGGCGGAGGTGGCCTCGACCCTCAACCGCTGACTCAGTACCCCACCGCGTAGAACGTGTTGAGGGCCTCGTCGAGTGCCTCGAGGTCGTCGAGGGTGACCGCCTGGAACTGCACGACGACCATGAACGAGAAGTCCTCGGGGTAGGCGGCGACGTTCACGAGCACCGTGTCGGTGCCACCACAGTTCTGCCACACGTCCCATCGCCCTGCATAGAGCACGTCGGAGTAGTCCGACCGGTTCGGGCCGTCGCAGGACTCCGGGAAGCCGTACAGGTCGAGGACCTCATCCGCCGTGAAGAGGCTCGCGAGCTCCTCCGATGCGCCGAAGAACATGCCCGGCGTCGTCCACGTACTCGTCCATGCATCGAGTGATGGCGCAACCGAGAGGCCGACGCCGATCTGGTCACCGTCGATCACCCACGCCGTCCCGTCGATGTCATCCCACGTGTACGGCACATAGACGTGGAGGACGCCGGCGTCGTCGGTGACCTCAATGAAGTCGTAGCCGCCCGACGGATCCGGGTCGGCGACGGCGACATCGTCGAGCTCGTCGACGAATGAGAAGGTGACGGCGAGGGGCTCGTCGCTGTTGATCGTCCCTTCGAGAAACTCGCCCGTCGCTCCGCGATAGACCTCGACCGTGAGGGGATCGGTGGGGACGTGGGAGCGGAGGATGTCGCAGTAGTCGGCCATGGTCCCATCGGTCCCCACGACAAGGCCCTCGAGAAGCGTGACGACATCGCCGCCTTCGATCCCGGCGACCTGCGCAGGCGATCCCGACTCCACCGATGCCACCCAGATGCCCGCGTAGCCGTCGCCAACGATCGCCTGGCCGTTGATCCCAAGGGAGGTGACGTCCCGCCCGGCGATGAGTTCGTCGAGGACGCGCTCGGCCTCGTCGCGGCCGATGGCAAAGGCCTGCCCAGCGGAGTCGCCGGCGTAGTTCACGGCCACGACCGTCCCATCAGCGGTCACGATCGGGCCACCGGAGTTGCCCGGGAGCGTGTCGGCGGAGTGTTCGATGACCGAATCGACCGATGCCCAGGAGGACTCACCGCCCGCGTTCTCCTTCGACACGATGCCGTCGAGGACCGTGTACTCCTCGGTCCCGAGCGGGAACCCGACCGCGTAGATCTCCATCCCGGCGACCACATCGCCGTCGAACCACTCGAGGTACGTGAAGTCGTCGCCGTCGATGTCGATCACGGCGAGGTCGGAGCACTCCGAGACGCCTAGGACGCGGGCGTTGCGGGGCTCGGTCTCGTCTCCCACGTACACCTCGAGGAACGCAGCCCCGGTCACGACGTGGTTGTTCGTCACGGCAATGCCGGAGGGGTCCACGATGAACCCCGATCCCGATCCAGCGGCGTTGTACTGGGTTCCGTAGTCGGGATCCACGAACGTGCCCTGCGCAACGATCCGGACGATCCCGTCCCGGATCTCGGTCAGGTCACCGGCCGGGACGGGGCCGGTCTCCATCGTGGCCGCGACGGTCGTTGCTGGCGCCTCAGGGACGACGGTCGTGTCCGTCCCACCTTCGTCGGCGCACCCTCCGGTGACGAGTGCGAGCACGGCCAGCAAGGCGACCAGGCGCATGAACGAGCGGGGCATAGCGGCTCTCCCATGGTTTGAACGACGCCAACGCTACTCAACGCTGCCGAGCGCGCGCACAGAGATGCCACGTGGGACGTCGAGGAACGGACAGGAGGGCATTCCGGCACCCGATCCAACGGCCCACCCGCGGATTGCGCGTGCACTCGCCCCATCCCCGCCCGAGTAGCTCAGGGGAGAGAGCAACTGCCTCCCAAGTAGGGTCGGCTGAGCGCTGTGCTCGCCCCGGAAACCCCCGGTCGAGTGTGAGCGCAGCCGTCCCAGTCATCCGCTCAATCCCCCCACCCTGGCAGGCGCACCCTTGGGCATCGCCCGGGTTGCGGACGCGACCTCTGCGAATTCACGAACGCTCGAGTGGCCGTCCATCACGATGGTGTCGTCTCTAGGGCTGAAGTCCCTCGATTGGCGCACCTCGCTCGCCCGCACACGCGCAGCGCCCACCTCGGGCAGGGGTCAAGTCCGAGTCCATGAGCGACTCCGAGACGCGTGCCCCGGCGAGACCAACAGCGCACGATCAACCCGAGGGACTGCCTGCGACGAGGTCGTAGATCGAGGCGCCGTCCTCAACCGGGTTGCCCTGCCCGACGTCAATGAGTTCGAACGTCTGGTTGGTGAACACCGGCTCCGATTCACCTGCGATCCACGAGCCCGTGTCGACGGTGATCGAGAGGGGCAGGCCCGGCTCGTTCACACCCGTCGACACTGCGATGCTCCCGTCGGCGAGCACGACCATCGTCGGGACCGCCCCGTTCGCATCGGCGCCGAACTGCAATTGCTCACCATCGTGCAACTGCCACCCGAGGTTTGCCCCCAGATCCCCACTCCGGACATCGATGCCGAAGAACGCCGAGAACAGGTTGAACGGTGGCCCGCCTATCCACGGCTCGGCCGGGCTGAGGACGACCCACAGTTGTCCGTCGCCATCGACGAACCCTCCGACCGAGCCGATGTGCGTGCGAGGATCGGCGCCCTCCGTCGGGGGCGTCGTTGTCGTCGTCGTGGTGGTGCTCGCCGGAACGGTCGTGGTCGTCGTCGTGGTGGTTGTCGCCTGCGGGGAACCGCACACACCAGGGGTTGCAGCGACCTCACCGAAGGCATTCAGGTTCACCCCGTGGCGGGAGTCGGGGATGACGGGCAGCCCGATCCCGTCGGCGGGGGGCGTCGCCTCGTATCGAAGGAGAGCAAACGCCTGGTAGACGACCGTCCACGGCCCCGGCTCGTCGCACGTCCTGACTGTCGGGCCGGACTCGTGGGTA
Organism: uncultured Acidimicrobiia bacterium; assembly: GCA_964600365.1. Taxonomy (GTDB): domain Bacteria; phylum Actinomycetota; class Acidimicrobiia; order Spongiisociales; family JAENVV01. Next base: position 1,796 of record CAZRJG010000069.1, on the reverse strand, counting down.
TTCGAGTCCATCCTCGTGAACGTCTCCCAGGTCGGCGAGTCCGCACTCCACGGTGAGACGATCGCCGACCGGTTGCTCTTGTTCGGCTCCATCACCTTGAGGATGCCTTTGAGTTTCCACTCGATCGAGGTGTGGGTGAGGTCATAGGCGACCTCCCTCACCTCGCCGGCAACGTCGCCGTCCTCATCACGCCCGGTCGGAACCCAGAGCTTCGCAAGCACGCGTCGACTCTGCCCGTTCCGGGTGAGCGTCGCGAACGCGTTGAACGTCTCTCCGACCGGCACCACGTCTCGATCGACCCCTTGGGTGAGGTCGAAGAGATCGGTCTGGGAGATCCACGCGAACGTGCCCATCAGTTGCGAAAACGAGGTCAGCGTCGACCGGGCTACCACGACGTCATCGGACGAGTCCTCGAAGGTGAGATCGAGCGCCTCCACCTCGTCGCCAGTGACGTGCCACAGGACGAGTCCTCCGCCAAGCAGCTCGGAAGGGATTTCGACGCGGACCCCGACCGGCACAGAGAACTCGGTCCCGTCCGGACTGAGGTCCACCTCAAGGACCGCCCACGGCTCGGCGGAGTCACCCGGAGCCCCGACGAACTCGGCGGTGACGGAAAGATCGGAGCGCGACACCCCATCGGGGAGCGCCCCCTCGGGTATGTCGATGGTGACGGCACCATCGGCGCTCGACACGGATCCAGAGGCCTCACCCTCGCTCCCGCACGCGGCAGCGAGGAGGGCGAGGAGGGCCAGGGGCAAGGACAGAAGTTCGCGCCTCATGCGTCGATGGTGGCACATCGGCACCCCGTTCGCGGCTGCATCTGCGGGCCGTGGGCCCAGCGGGCCCACTCGTCCGCCCGGGCTGGCTGCGGAATCCCCCGGTCGGCAGGGCTACGACAGCCACCACGACGGTTCCGGTCGACACCACGCTCGAGGTCGTCGGCTCGTTCTGGGTCAACCCGTCTGGCCAACGCATGTTCTACCCGGCGAGTGGAAGTGGCGACACCGACTGCGCGCCGTTCGACACACCCACGCGCACCGTCCGGCGTCCGCTACCGCGTCGGAGACGACGACCGGTACGTCACCTCGACGATCAATCTCGCAACGATCCACCAGGCCCGCGGGTGGGAACAGGGCCCCAACATGTACTACGTCGACGGCCCCGACGTGCCCTTTTGCGAGCTACGACAGCCTCCGAGCCGGCGACATCACCCAGCTCCAGAGTTCCCCGACAACGTCGGGTGCGCGTCACAGCCCAGCCCAGATCTGTCAGATTCGAGCTGGTGGTTTCATCTTGAGGGGCGTTCAGCCGCTGGTTCCTCACGTACGCCTTTCCGTCTCACTAGCCGGACCCACACCATCTGACAGTGCTGGTGCGTCCCGTCGTTGTCAGGGCTGCTTCCACCCTCCCCGGTGTCCCCCGGATCAGGCTGCCCTCAGCTTCAACACGCCTGCTGCGACAGGCGCATGGCGGTGTCCCTTCACCACCGCAAGGTTCAAGAACGCCTCGTGGCGCTCGAGGTCGGTTACCCACAGCCGGTCGGGTTCGGTGCGGGCGAACTGACGGTCCACCAGGTCAGCTGTAGTCGGAACCTGGGGGCCTCGACGGCGGGGACGTCGGCTTCCGGGGAGGCCCGCCAGCCCGGCCCGGCGCATCAGCATCGCCACGGCGTAACGTCCCACCGTGATCCCATAGCCTATTGGTGAGCTCGGCATGGACCCGGTTCGCTCCGTATGTGCCACGTGACGCTGCATGAACCTGGCTGATCATGTCTGTTAGCCAGGCGTGGCGAATCG